>PKYZ01000017.1 GCA_003132865.1 Bryobacterales bacterium | reverse complement strand
CCACGAATTCTTCTGACGAGTCCTTCAAAATGGCAGTGCTGGTGCGCAGTCGTCGGCGTCTCCTGCAGCGACGACCACTACCGGGACGCCACTCGATCAGAAGATTCTGGCGCTTCTTGGTGATCGAGTAATCTTGAAACCCCTAACACGCTGGAACGAGGCCTACAAAGAATCTCCTCGGTTTGTGATGGAGTACCTGGTCAGCCGCTATGTCAAGCCCACGGACCCGGTCGCTGGCCAAGCGAAAATCGACAAGATTCTGAGCGAGCACTACGCCGAAAGCTCCAAGAAAGAGTTAATCAAGAGTCGCATCAAGGAAAAGGGTCAGTACACGCTGTTGGGGCAGCTCTCGGTTCGCCTGGACCAAGCCAAGGACCACTACTGGGCGGACGTGCCGGCCCTGGGCGACAACACGGTCAGGGTTGCACCGAAGGTATTGGTTCAATTCGGAGACGTGCTACTAACGAGCGGTGCGTGGGGAACGCTTGAGATCGAATACGACGCAACGTACGAGGTTAAAGGAAGGAACTTCCCGTTCTACATCAGGAAATTCACCCCACTTCAATACACGCGTCTGAACTTGGCCGACTTCATCGAGAAGCGTCCGGCGTTTACGGACGAGGAGTGGATCGATCTCCTAATACAATCGATCGGGTTCAATCCGGCTCGTTTCGAGCGGCGCATCAAGATGCTCATGTTGTTGCGCTTGTTGCCGTTCGTCGAGGCGAACTACAACCTCATCGAGCTGGGACCGCGCGAAACAGGTAAAACCTACACCTTCCGAAACACATCAAACAGGTCATTTGTCGTCTCCGGCGGCAAGGCGACGCCTGCCACGCTGTTCTACAACAAGGCCACACGTAAGCTTGGCGTGATTGGGCTGAAGCATGTTGTGTTCTTTGACGAAATTGCTAACACGCGCTTCGATGATGCCGAGGCCAGCATCAGCGTGCTCAAAGACTACATGCAGACTGGTAAGTTCAGCCGTGGAGATCAAGAGTTTTCGGCGTCCTGTTCAATAGTGCTCGGTGGAAACATCGACACCGACCTCGAACGGCGCGAGCCGGAGTCGCGGTATGAGCACCTCTTCGAGGTCCTCCCGTTGGAGTTGCGCGATCCGGCGTTCCTAGATCGAATTCACGCGCATTTGCCTGGATGGGAGATGCCGAAGATCCGACCGGAAAACTATGCCCTGGGATATGGCTTCTTAACCGATTACATGGCGGAGATCTTCGCAGAGCTGCGGCGCCTGAATTTCCAGACCCACGTTAATCGCTGGATTGATCTGGGGAACATGACAGGGCGCAATCAGGATGCTGTAAAGAAGACGGTGGCGGGAATGCTGAAGCTCCTTCATCCGCATCGCACACCGGAAACCATTAGCCCTGACGAGATTGCGCCCTTGGCGCACCTGGCAGTTGAGATGAGGAAGCGGGTAACGGATCAGCTAGCCAAGATGTTGCCGTTCGAATTTGTCAACGTGGATTACCGATACCGATTGTTGGAGAAGTCCGAGAACGTTGATTCGAGCGAATGCTGAATGTCTGGACTTCGCGCGGTTCTTCAGCCCGGGTTCCGGTTGTTGACGGGCTTCCGCCCGTCTGGCAACCACGGGGCCAAGCGATTATACTATGAGAGGAAACCTTGAGGCTCACGCGAGGTCCAGACACCCATGGAAGCGCGCATGGCGGGTCCAAATGAGGGCCCCCGTCCACGACATCCGAAACACCGGTTGTACTTCGAATCTGTGCGTAGGTCCGTTCCACCTTGTCAAACACCAACATGTTCTGGATCTGAAAGCCGCACTTCACCAACCCAGCTTTGATGACTTCGAAGACCTTTCCATCCGAGTTATTAAACTCGACTGTAGCCCATCGCCCTGGCTTGAGAATTCTGTAAATCTCGCTGAACGCCTGATCCATCAAAGTAGCGTAATGTTCCAGACGTTTGTAGCCACCATCGACGGGACGGTGCATAATGGCTTCTTGGGCTTCGTCGGTAAAGCGGCCAAACCATGCTTCCCACATGAAGGTCACTTCGGAGTAGTAGATATTTGAGCCGAAAGGAGGATCCGTGAAGACGTAGTCCACAGACTCCTTCGGGATGAGGTGCAGGTCCGTAGCCGTACCAAGGTGAACGAAGGTGCCCTCCGGTAACGCCGGCCGCGCAGTAGCAACTGCACTTAGGTAGTTTTCAACAGCTTTCCCGAAGACCTTGAGGACATTGGTTTCGACCGTTTCTGAAGCGATGTGCAGAGTCCCGCTGAGTTGCTCCCCCGGTTTGGCTCCTTTCATGCGGCGAAGGCGACTACATCGCATGACCTGCGACGTGAAGCAGAACTGAAGTGCAGGACGCAGCGATGGATGCACTCGGCCAATCGCGTCCCACAGCAGTGCCATCGCCCAGAGATTGCGGTGAGTAAAACAGTCGCTGTACGTGTTGATATTCTTGCCAGCAAGAGAATCGCGTCGGTAGCGAGGGCCTTGTCTGTTGACTGAGACCGGAGGAAACCAGCATGGGATAGACTGTTTCCGCAGATTCTCGATATGTTCACGCTGCCGACGGAACACGGGTCTCGTCCCCCTGATTCTCTTCGCCGCAATTCGTCCATTAGCGTTCACGATGCCTTCGTACTCGTAGACTTCCTCCACCGGGACTATGCTGATGCGAGGAACGCGGCCTTTCATCCAGCGCTCATTGCAGTGCGGGCAACGCAGAAACGCATTGTTGCCGTCGTCCTCGGCTTTGTCGTCTGTACCCCTTGCTACGATCTCCTGCCGACAACCACGAGCAACCCTGCGCTTGATCATGACTCGCTTGCCAGTTCTGGGACTAGTGCGATCCGTGGGTTCCTCGACCGTCTTGAATCCTTCACATCGGTAGACGTCTGACCAGACGACGTAACTGAGGATCGCTGGAATGCGTATCCAATCGCATTCGAGCGAAGATGCGTTGGGGGCGCCAGCCTCTCGATCATTGGGATGCCGGCAACCTAAGTACTGCTCCACAGCCTCTTTACCAACCAGTTGCCACTCCCCTGGTTCAGAGCTACTGCGAGACATTAACATCTGCGAAGTGTCTCCTAGCCTAGCTGCAACCTCGGGGCGAGATAGTGTGTAGAGATCACAAGCGGGCTCGAAGTGATCCGTTGAATACAGCGCTTCAATCTTGTCCTTGACTTCAGCTAGGATGGTGGCGAACGCCCGCTTCACGAGATCGGGAGCGACGGGATGTGTGTAGTTGTAGCTGAGATGGCATGCGGCCGGCGACAAGTCGCTTAAGAGCGCTACCCTAGCGCCCGGTTGGGCCGAAGAATTCTCAGCAAGGATCGCCGGGTCGGGGTCGGTGCACATCTGACAGGCAACGCCAGTCATCCCCGAGCCGCAAAAAGGGTCGACAACAAGATCTCCTGGGTTCGTGTAGTGCAGCAGCAGGCCAACTATTGATTCCGGAGGAACCTTGGTGAGATAGTAGTGCAAGTTGTAGAAATCGCTCCGGCCCGGGGATTTTACGTCAGATGAAAAGGGTGGCCGGTCATACGTGTCAGTCTCCGCGTCGTACCCACGCGCGTGCTGAACCACAAAGTCAGCAGTAGCCGCTTCCTGCTCTTCCGGTGTCATCAGGACGGGATTACTTGACAACACTAGCCAGCAGCTCCGTCGTTACCATGGAAGCGTAGGAATACTCGGACACGCTTGCTTGCGGCGTGCTTGTTCTTAGCATCCCTTACAGCGGTCTTTAGCAGCTTTGTGAAAACAGCGATGGCTTCATCGACACGGTCTTCCTCAATAGCCCCCACCTCCTGAATAATGGGCTCCAAAGCAACTTCCTCGTGAACAAGATTCTCGTCATACAGCAGCTTGCGCAAAAAGGCGACCAAATCGTCGGTCAGCACATTGGCGAGTTTATCGGCATCCGCTAGTTGCACAATCTGCAAGAGTTCTTTAAGACTTGTGTTCTTCTCGTCGGCGGCTTTCTTAAGAATCGCGGCAGTCGTGGCGTCCTTGAATCGCTGAAATCGGTCAGCCAACCCCGCCTCGACTTTGGCCTGCAAGTGTTTGAGTTCCTGGTGTGGCAAGGATTCCTTCGGGGTCCATCTGCATCTTGGGCAGAGTGGAGACGTCTGATCCACTACTGCTTCCATGGCATCAGGACAACTGTACAGGGCGGTTTCCAGCTTGAGCAAGTCGGCTCCGGCGTGCATTGCCGCGACGAGAGGTGGCCCTAGCTCGATGATGTCATTCATTATGTCTAGCGCACGCGCCCGTGGACGCAACGCATCGAACGACTTCCTCAGTTCCGCCAATGCCTCGTGGTGTGCACGGTGCGCCTTGCGATACGCATGAATGTAGTTGATCTCACTGCTGTCCAAATTAGCG
>PKYZ01000159.1:7337-13646 GCA_003132865.1 Bryobacterales bacterium | reverse complement strand
CCGCAGCCCGCCCCCCCGGCGCGCCCCGTGCCCGCCCTGCAAAAACAGTGAAACGTTTCGCGTTTCTGCCGCACTATCCACAGAGGTAGTCCAGCATTATGCCATTGCAAGTCACTCCAAAGATCATTTCGCTCCGCGCGCGCGAGACCCAGGTGTTTAAGGCAACCGGAGTTACCGGGCCCGTCACTTGGTCGATCCAGCCCCGTAGCGGGCGAATCGATGAGACGACTGGCGTGTACACCTCACCCTGGCTGGTAGTACGCAGTGCCAACGTAACTGTGCAAGCGCACCAGGGAACCGAATTCGACGCCGCCAATGTCACGCTGGACCCGGGCTGGTTCTGGCTTCACCTGCTAGGCCTCTATTGGGTGGTTTGGGCCGCGATCCTGCTGGACGTCATTCTTTGGCAATGGCAAGTGCTCTGCCCGAGTTGCAGACCTGCGGAACTCCTGATCAGCCCGCCCCTGGCCACGGTTACCGCTTCCCAGCCGGTCCGGTTCACCGCTACGGCGCCCGTCACCTGGCAGGACAACTTGAACTCCAGCGGGCTGTACAACACTCCGTCGAGCCAGCCCGCCAATCCCAGCATCAATATCACCGCCACCGCCGTTGCCGATCCGAAGAAGACGGCCAGCGCCAGCCTAATCTGGTCGCCTGACATTGGAATCACCCTGGAACCCCAGCAGACCATCCTTTTCGACGAGGGCAAGGATGTCAATGTGAGTTTCAACCCCGTTATTACGGTCGCTCCGGACAGGCAGGACAAGATCGATCCTGCCACGGTCGTTGTAGAGTGGGTGCAGCCGCCGATCGGGAAGATCTCGAACGGAACTTACACTGTCAGGTCCGGCGAAATCAAGCGCGCCAGGACGATCATGATTATGGCCAACGTTCGTATTCCGGGAGGCCCTCCCCGGCCCGCGGGAACTTACCTTACCCTGCTGCCCAAGTCGCCGACGAGGGCCTGCCAGGAAGACGGCACACCCAACACGGCTAGCCTGATTGCGCTCATCGCGCTGGCCGGCGCGCTGGGCGGCTTAATCCACGGCGCATCGTCCTTCGCCATCTTCGCGGGAAACCGCCAGTTCAAATCGAGCTGGACTTGGTGGTACGTGCTCAGGCCGGTGCTCGGCGCGGCCGTGGCCCTGGTTGTCTACCTAGTGGTTCGCAGCGGTATGGGGACCGGCGACATGTCCCTTTCCGGCGCCGATTGCCTCAAAACCGCGGGGTTCGCCGGTCTCATCGGGATGTTCGCCGAGCCGGCCATGCTGAAGCTCAAGGATATCTTCAACACCATCTTTACGCCCAGGGACGATCCCAGGAAGGATGAGCTCAACCCCGAGAAGTCTCCACCTCGCATCAACTCCATTGACCCTCCGTCCGTATCCAGCGCGGCGCCGGCGGTACTCAAGATCGCGGGCGCCAACTTCGCACCGGGGTGTGTGGTGAAGATCGGCGCAAACGCGCGCACGCCGCGCTCAGTCACACCTAACCTGCTTGAAGTGGAACTGCAGCCTGGCGATGCGGCCAGTCCCGGTGACATCCCGATCCGCGTTTGCAACACTCCGTCCGATTCGGATTGTTCAAATACCGTGAATCTCAAGGTCGTCTGATCGCGCTGGTTCTGAACCGCGCGCGTCGGCAAGCGGTCTACGGTGCGTACAGATCCAGGTCTTGCGTCGTGTCGGTGGCGTCGGACAGCGTCAGCGAGCGCGCGCCGGCAGCTTCCATAGTGTCCGAATCCGGCTTCTCGTATTCGAACGTGCCGAGGATGCGATACAAGCCCGGCGCGAGACCATTGAAATGATACTGTCCGCGCAGGTCGGTGCGGGTAGTGCGCAGTTCACCCAACCGTTTTTGGGTGCCCTTATCGAAGGCCTCCAGATATACTGGCGCGCCCGGCGCCGGATCGTGGCCCGGACCGCTCACGACGCCATGAACCGAAGCGGGGTGCGACGAGAGTTTGATCGTACTCGCGTCGAAGCCACGCAGGTAGACGTCGTTCCAGCCATCCGCGCGTCCGGACTGCGAATCCGCGCCACTGTAACTACCGGTGAGTTGAACGGGATAGTAACCCGCCGGCGGAACGACGGACATCTCCCAGCGTCCCGGTCCGAGCGCCGCCCGGTCGTTCACCAGCTTAAGAACCTCGGGGCGTCCGCCGCCATCCAGATCCTTGCGGCGCGCTGTGATTTTCGCGGTGTCAGGATCCACCCGATTGCCCTTCTCATCCTGCGTGCGAAACTCGGTTTCGCGCCAGGAGGTGACGTGCACCTGCAATTCCGTGTCGCGATCCACGGAGATTTCCTGGTAGGTTCCGAGTTTGCCGCGACCGTAGGGATCGTCGCCGTCGGCGATGAGTTGGTAGTTTCCAGGCGCGATGTGCTCGAACGCGAACGCGCCGGCGGTCTTCGTCTGAACCCTTCCTACATCCGAGATCAGGCTTAAGGTAATCAGTGGCGTAGGCGGACCATAGACAACCCTCCCGTAGACGCGAAACAGCTTGCCGGGCAGCGGGCGAATGTCGATGTCATCAGCCTGCTGGTCGAGGTCCACATCCACGGTTATCGACTGATCCACCGCCATGGTCTCTTTGTGGAAGGTCGGCAGCAGGCCGGAGCCATCCTCCAGTTGCTTGGCCGCGGTACGCACATAGTAAGTGCCGGGTTCGAGGCCGTGAATGCGGTAGATGCCGCGGTCGTCGGTTGTCGCGGTGGCGGCGATGCGGAGCGGCTGCGTGGCGGGATACGCGATCGCCTTCTGGTCGGGAATGCCGATTTCATTTTCGTCGAGCACCGTGCCGGAGATCGCGGCGTAACGGCGCAGGCGGATATCCAGGTACAGGGAGCCGTCCTGTTCCACGGACATGGGCTTGCCCGCCGATTTCCACTCCTTCTGCCCGTACTGGAAGGGCGCAAAGCCGTCGCGCGAGGCCCGCAACAGGTACATGCCGGCGCTCACCGAGAAAGCGAACTGTCCGGTGCGGTCGGCGCGCACCGACTGTGGCTTGCCGCCGACGCCCTCCACCGGGCGCAAGGTCACCAGCGAGCGCGCCAGGGCGCGGCCCGTGGAACGATCGAGCACCACACCGCGGATGACAGCGGCGTGCGCGGCCGAGCAACAAAGTGCGGCCAACAGTAACGTCCGCATATCTACCTATTCTCGAATATGACGCACGGCCGGCCCCAAACGCGCATATGATAGATTAATCCGCAGGAAATCATGCTCCGTAACCTCGCTATTCTCTTGCTGCTGGCCGCGTCGGCCCGGCCCGGACCGCTCCCTGACGGTCGCNNCGGCTTTCCCGGCGGCGATCTCAACGACATCCAGCGTATTTGGGTCGAGAACGGCGAGCTGCGGTTTACTTACGACGGCCACGACGTGCATCAGGAATACCGCGCCAGATTGGTGGGCAGCAAACTGGAGGGCACGTTCGCATCGGGAGACGCGAAGCTCGAATGGACCGGCGCGCACGCCCCGGAGATCGATGAGGCGGACGACGGCTCCTGGCGCGAGGGGCAGCCCATCGATTTGTTCAACCGTCGTGACATTTCCAACTGGCACGGCCTGACGGCCGACGCATCGCCCGCCTGGAGCGCGGAGGGCGGCACCCTGAAGGGCAACGGCGCGGCCACCGACCTGGTGAGCAGCGGCAAGTTTTGGAACTTCAAGCTGCACGTCGAATATCGCACGCCGGCGCACAGCAACAGCGGCATCGGCCTGCGCGGGCGCTATGAAGTGCAGATCCTGGAGGACTACGGCAGGCCGGTGGACCGGCATTCCAACGCGGCGCTGTACAGCCGCATCGTGCCGAGCGAGAACGTTACCAAGCCGGCGGGCGAATGGCA
The DNA here is from genome assembly GCA_003132865.1 of Bryobacterales bacterium. The sequence goes on along the minus strand of PKYZ01000159.1, from coordinate 9,798 downwards.
GACCTACGACATACGGCTGGTGGGACGCCACGTAACCGTTACGCTGAACGGCAAGACCGTGACCCAAGGGATCATCGACGGGCTGACGGCGATTGCCTGCGACCCGGACGAGGGCGTTCCCGGACCGATCATGCTGCAGGGCGATCATGGGCCGGTGGAATTCCGCAGCATCGTGCTGACCCCACTGCTAAAATAATGCCAAAATGATGCAACCATGATGCAGCCTTTTTCCGGCGTGATCGCGGCCGCAGTGACGCCCCACGGCAAACGGGGCGACGATCCCGACATAGGCGCCACTCTCGAACTGATCGATTTTCTGTGCGCGGCGGGAGTGCAAGGCATTGCCTTGCTCGGCTCCACGGGCGAGTTCGTCAACCTGAACTTCGACGATCGCGTGCGCCTGGTCTATCTGGCGGTGAAGCGCAGCCGCGTGCCGGTGCTGGCGGGCGTCTCGCACTCGACGCTGGATGGCGCGCTGGCGTTGGGGCGCGAGGCCAGCGCGGCGGGCGCCGCGGGTCTGCTGCTGATGCCGCCCTTTTTCTTCCGTTACCGGCAACCGGAAATCCGCGAGTTTTACCTGCGGTTCGCGGCGGAGATGAGTCATGGGGCGCCCGTCTATCTCTACAATATTCCGGCGTTCACCAGCGAGATCTCGAGCGAAACCGCGGTGCAGTTGCTTTCCACCGGACGCTTCGCCGGCATCAAAGACTCGAGCGGCGCCTGGGACAATTTCCAGGCCCTGAGCCGGTACAAGCAGGAACATCCGTACACGTTGCTGGTGGGGCACGACGCCATCTTCGCGCGGGCGCGCAGGGCGGGCGCGGACGGTGTGGTTTCGGGCGTGGCTTGCGCCATGCCTGAGCTGCTGCTGGGGCTCGAGCGGGCGATCGCGCAGCATGACGAGGCCGAAACCGCACGGCTGGACGCGCGGCTGCATGCGTTTCTGGAACGCATCGAGCGTTTCCCCACACCGGTGGCCATCAAGGCTGCGCTGGCCGCGCGGGGCATCAAGACCGGGCCGCCGCCCGTGCCTCTGGCGCCCGAGACGCAAGCTGCGCTGGATGACTTCCGGGAGTGGTTCCGCGCCTGGCTTTGAGGTGGCGCCGGCGGACCTGCCGGAGACTGCGGCTATTGCCGCAGCACGGCGAAGCGGCTGATCGAGTACCCAAGCGCGCCGCCCATGAAGACGTCCGAGAGGAAGTGGGCCGATAGGGAAAGCCTCGAAAATCCGACCAGCGCGGCCATGCCGTACGCCGCGTATGGAACCCAGCGATGATTTCCATAGCGGCGGGCGATGACAGTGGCAATCGAGAAGGCCACGATGGTGTGACCGGAGGGGAAACTTCCGCTTCCGCGCAAAGGTGAGCCGTTCTCAAACCAGCTATCGGAAAAGTTACCTCCGGCCGGAATGCCGGCTGGACGCACACGGTTGGTGGCGTCCTTCAAAACCGTTGTCAGGATCTCGGCGTCGGCGACGGCTTCACCCGCGAGCAGCGCCGTGCGTTGCATTTTCGAGTCTCTCCGGATCAGCCCGATGGCGTAAAGCGAGACCGGAGCCGCAATCGTGCCGATGGCCGTGGCGCTGCTAGTAAAAGTGCCGTTCAACCCTTGAAATGTTGATGTGTGGCGGAAGTAGGAGGCCTCGGTCGCATCTAGCGCCACGAGTCCGGCGGTCGTTCCGAGGATCGCAGCGGTGGGAATCCAGTGGTGCCCCTCGACGACTTTGGCTGGAAAAGACCAAATCCGCTTCTGGTCGCCGGCAATATTCGGAAGCAACAATCTCCAGGAGACCGGCCGTTCAACGGCCGGTGACGGCTGCGGATTTGGGGAGGGTTCCGGCGCCTGGGGCGGAGCGCTTGTTGGGGAACCGGCGGGTGGCGTCTGATCCGGTCCGGTCGTTTGCCCTCCCGTCCGTAACGGAATCGCAAGGCCGGATATCGCCATCAACGCCACAGCAAGTCTCATTACGTTCCTCTCCGTTCAACGATTATTGAGAGACGCGGGCTGGGAGGCGCCGGTTGCCGCTTTTCCAGTAAGGCCGATCGGCCGCGCCGGCGATAGCGGCCGCTGCCGTTCGGTCTCGCCACCGAAACCCGTTCGCGCCGCGAGGCGTCCTGAATCGTCTACACTCTAAAAGAGAGCACCCAGATGGCCGGTTGCGCGTAACGTTCGGCAACGTGCGACCGGTCAAGAGGAGAAACGCAAAATGAATCTGAAAGCGCCGACGGTCCTTCTTGGCGCGGCGATTTTAGCGCTTCCTCTCGCGATCTCGAGCCCGCTGCGGGCGCAGCCCGCTGGCGCCACGCTGTCCGGAACCGTCAAGGACCCTGCGGGAGCAATCGTTCCGCACGCCAAAATCTCCGTCAAGAATGTGACCACGGGTCAAGCGGCGGAGACCGAAACCGATTCGGCCGGGGTCTACAGCGCACCGAACCTCATGCCGGGGGATTACGAGGTTTCC
>PKYZ01000159.1:6724-7312 GCA_003132865.1 Bryobacterales bacterium | reverse complement strand
CGCACATGCTCAAGATCCATCAGCGGTTTGGTTTGATCACGCTCGCTCCTTTGGTCGCCACAATCATCACTTCCAGCATGGCCAGTGGAAGGCACAGCACCGCGACCGGCCGCGATGTGCATGGCGCTCTGGGCACGCTGACAGCGGGGATGTACCTAACGACCGCCTACTTCGCGATCCGCGCACCAACTATGCCAGGAACCCGATCCCGCGGGCCCATCCGCCTGCACAAGGCGTTGGCCTGGATTCATGGTCCGGGGATGATCCTCACGCCTATCCTGGGTGCGATGGCCTTTAATCAAGAGAACAACGGGCAAAAGGTCCATGGGATCGCCAAGGCGCATGGGGCGGTGGCCGCCGTGACGTACACGGCGTTCGGGCTGGCAGTGCTGTCGGTGACCATCAAATTCTGAGCGGGGTTTATGAAAAAAAATCGCGTAGTGCTGATGGCCCTTTTGCTGCTAGCCTCCAGGCTAGCCCAAGCAGATAGCCAATGGGTTTTGGAACAATCCACTCTCACGTATCACGTGTCTCACCCGCTGCATCAGAGCGAGGGAGTCAGCAAAGCGGCGCGAGGCAAGGGCGTTT
>PKYZ01000159.1:0-6713 GCA_003132865.1 Bryobacterales bacterium | reverse complement strand
GGCAGACCGTCCAGTATAAGCAGGCTCCATTCCAATTGACGACTCAAGGAAAGCAGATTCGGATATCGGGGACCATTCCGGCCACCCTGTCGGATTTCAAGATCGACCCACCATCTCTCCTGGCGGTCCCTGTTAAGAACGAAATGCCGATACGCGTGGAGATGACCTGGCGTCCGCAGTGAATGGCAGGCGTGGCCTCTTTTAATGCGAAAGACCGGATCGCTTGTGATCCAATAAAGAAAATGTCCCCGGAAGAGTTTCGCCGCTTCGCGCACGAGTCCGTCGATTGGATTGCCGATTACCTCTCGCACCCGGAACGCTATCCCGTGCTGCCGAAGATAGAGCCGGGCCAGCTTGTGGACGCGCTGCCGGCATCCGGTCCGGAGCGGGGCGAGCCGATGGAGCGCCTGCTGGAGGATTTCCGCAGCCTGATCGTGCCGGCCATCACGCACTGGAACCATCCCGGATTCATGGCGTACTTCGCGAACACCGCGCCGGGGCCCGGCATCATCGCGGAGCTGCTCTCGGCTTCGCTGAATGCCAACGCCATGCTCTGGAAGACGTCGCCCGCCGCGACGGAACTGGAGCAAGTGGTGCTCGACTGGCTCCGGCAATGGATGGGGCTGCCCGACGATGTGTTTGGCATCATCTACGATACGGCATCGACGAGTAGCATGCACGCCATCGCGGCCGCTCGGGAGGCGGCCGATCCGCAAGCGCGCACCCTGGGCGCTTCGCGCGGGCTGACGCTCTATTGTTCCGAGGAGGCGCATTCCTCCATCGAGAAGGGCGCCATCGCCATCGGCATCGGACAGCAGTACGTGCGCAAGATTCCGGTGGACGCCGAGTTCCGCATGCGTCCCGAAGAGCTGGCGGCGGCGGTGGAGGCCGATATCGCGGCCGGCTTGCGGCCCTTCTGCGTGGTGGCCACGGTGGGGACCACCTCCACCACCAGTATCGACCCCGTGCCGGCCATCGCCGATATTGCCGCGCGACACGGGCTGTGGCTGCATGTGGACGCCGCCTACGCCGGCTCGGCCGCCATCGTGCCGGAGTTCCGCCACATTCTGAACGGGGCCGAGCGCGCGGATTCGCTGGTGGCGAACCCGCACAAATGGTTCTTCACGCCGTTCGACCTGAGCGCATTCTACACGCGCCGGCCCGATATTCTGCGGCGCGCGTTCTCGCTGGTGCCGGAATATCTGCGGACCGCTCAGGACGGGCGCGCGGTGAACTACATGGATTACGGCGTGCCGTTGGGACGCCGCTTCCGCGCGCTGAAGCTCTGGTTCGTGATGCGCTATTTCGGCCACGAGAAGCTGGCGGATATGATTCGCAACCAGATCGCCTGGGCGCAGGAATTGGCCGCCGCCGTGGACGCCGATCCGCGGTTCGAACGCACCGCGCCCTCGCCGCTATCGGTGGTGTGCTTCCGTTATAAAGGCACGGACGACGAGAATCGCCGCGTGCTGGAAACCGTGAACGCTTCCGGCGAATTCTTCCTCTCGCACACCGTGTTGCGCGGCAAGTACACGCTGCACCTGGCGATCGGGAATATGGGGACCACGCGCGCGCACGTGATGCGGGCGTGGGAGATGGTGCGGCGAGCTTCGCTCGCCTCTNNTCGCCTACAGCGCGTCTTCTTTAGCGATGATTTCCTTCATAATCTCCGAAGTCCCGGCGCCGATGGTATAAAGACGCAGGTCGCGCCAGTAGCGGCTGATGGGGTATTCGGTGGTGTAGCCGAAGCCGCCGAAGATCTGCATGCAGTCGTAACTCAGGCGCTGCGCCAACTCGGAGGTGTAGAGCTTGGCCATGGTGATCTCGCGAACGGCCTTTTGGCCGCGATTGGTCAGGTCGAGCGCGCGATAGACCAGCCAACGCGCGGCCTCCACGTTGGTGCGATGCTCGGCGAATTTGTGGCGCCACACCTGATAGCTGCCGACCGGGTTGCCGAAGGCGCTGCGCTCCTTGCCGTATTGAATGGCTAAGTCGAGACAGCGCGCCATGGAGGCAACCATCATAATAGCGGAAGCCAGGCGCTCACCCTGAAAGTTTTGCATGATGTAGTAGAAGCCGCGGTTCTTTTCGCCCAGAATGTAGCGGGCGGGGATGCGGCAATCGTCGAAGAACAACTCGGCCGTGTCGGAGCAGAGATTGCCCACCTTCTTCAGCTTTTTGCCGACCGAGAAGCCGGGTGTGCGGGTCGGAAACAGGACCAGAGAGACGCCGCGCCGGCCAGGTTCTCCGGTGCGCACGGCCAGCACGATGAAGTCGGCGCGCGAGCCGTTAGTGATCCACAGCTTCTGCCCGGAGATGACCAACTCATCGCCGTCGGCGCGCGCGTAAGTGCGCAGGGCCGCCACGTCGGAGCCGCCGCCGGGCTCGCTGATGCCGAGCGCGCCGATCCACTCGCCGGCCATGGCGGGCCGCATGAAGACTTGTTTGTGCTCGGCGGTGCCCAGTTCGTTGATGATGGGGATGGTAAGCTCGCCTTGCACCATGAGGCCCATGCCGGTGCCCGGGCTGTCGGCCCACGCGATGGATTCCATGGCGGCGGCGGTGGCCCACCAGTCGAGGCCGCTGCCGCCCAGTTTGGTGGGAATGCGTATTCCGAACAGGCCCAGATCGGCGGCCTTGCGGAAGATCTCGCGCGGGAAAATGCCAGCCTCGTCCCATTCTTGGGCGAAGGGCGCGATTTCCTCGCGGCAAAAGCGCTTGACCGTTTGGCGGATCAGGTCGTGTTCCGCGGTGAAGGGCGGGTAGACCGCCTGGGCTTCCGCGACCAGTTCAGGTGTCATGCGGGCTATTGTACACCAGCCTCGATTGCGAGTGACGTCACTCCACGTTTTGTAGCCGTGCCGTTGACAAGGGTCCCGGTGCCCATAACCGTGGAACGCACGGTGAACGTGACCGATCCGGTTAACGTGGTGGCGGACTTGACGATTCAGGACGGAGACCGGCTGCCTACGGCATAATTGTAGTGATTAACTATAACTATTGAGGCTCGCTTAATACGGTGACAGTTTTGGTCACGACCAAATGTGGGGCGGGCGAGGGCGCCCGCCCCACCCTCTGATTGTCACTGTATTGTGCGAGACTCAATAATTGCGCTATGGATGCATTCCGCGTCGTTAAACAATCATGGACAACGGGCGATACGCGCGAGGTCGAAGTCTCCCGCATCGACCGGCAGATCGCGGTGGAGTACGATTCCTACCGGCGCATTTATCTGGCGGATGGTCATGAGTGGACCATCGCAGGCAAAATCGCCCGCGAGGACGGCAAGACGTACTACATCCTCGAGTGTGTCTCGTGAACCGCGCCACTGGGCTGTTCCTGAAGGCGCTGGGCGCGATTTACCTGATCGCGTTCGTCTCGTTCGGGGTCGAAGCCGGCGGCCTGATCGGCTCGCGGGGCATCCTGCCGGTGACCAATTACCTGCGGGGCATGCACGAGGCGCTGGGCGCGCGCGCATTCTGGTACGCGCCCACGGTGTTTTGGGTCAGTTCCAGCGATCTGGCATTGCGCGTCGCGTGGATCGCCGGCGCGGCGCTGGCTACCGTCCTCATCCTCGGTTTTTTCCGGCGGGCTTGCCTGGTCGCCCTGTTGATCCTGTATCTTTCGATCTCGACCGCCGGCCAGGATTTCTGGTCTTTCCAGTGGGACATCCTGCTGACGGAGGCGGGCTTCCTGGCGATTTTCGCGGACGCGTCGCCAGGGCGCACGTGGTTGTTTCGATGGCTGCTATTCCGCTTGGTGTTCATGTCCGGGATGGTGAAACTGCTGAGCGGCGATCCTGCCTGGCGCGACTTGACGGCGCTCAGTTGTCACTATGAAACGCAGCCGCTGCCTACACCCATCGCTTGGTACATGTATCAACTGCCCGCGTGGTTTCACAAGTCCTCCATGGTCTTCGTGTTTTTTGTGGAACTGCTGGTTCCCTTTCTGATCTTCGCGCCGCTCAAGCCGCGGCGCATCGCGGGGGGGCTGCTGATCGGGCTGCAAGTGTTGATTCTGCTGACGGGCAATTATACGTTCTTCAATCTGCTGGCCATCGCGCTGTGCGTGTTCCTGTTCGCGGACCGGCCCGCGCGCGACGCGCATCCGGAGACGCGCACCCACTCGGCTGTCACGATGGCTGTCACGATGGCGCTGATGGTCTTCGTGCTCACGACCAGCGGCCTGCAGTTTCTGGAGATGTTTCGCGTGCCATTGCCCGCTCCGGCGCGGACCTACCTGGTTTGGATCTCGCCGCTGCGATTGATCAACTCATACGGGCTGTTCGCGGTGATGACCACGACGCGCCCGGAGATCGTGGTGGAAGGCTCGAACGACGGGACCACCTGGACGCCATACGAGTTCCGTTACAAGCCGGGCGATGTGAAGCGCGCGCCGCCCTGGGTGGCGCCGTACCAGCCGCGGCTGGACTGGCAGATGTGGTTCGCCGCGCTGGGGAACGCGCGGGAGAATGGCTGGTTTTACAACTTCGCGGCGCGGCTGATGCAAGGGTCGGCACCGGTGCTGGGGCTGCTGGAGCGCAACCCTTTTCCGGGGAGTCCGCCGCGGTATATCCGAGCCGTGGTATACGACTATCGGTTCACGGATTTCGCGGAACGGCGGCGCACCGGCGCGTGGTGGCGGCGCGAGGAGAAAGCCACTTACTTGCCCCCGATCTCGCTACGGCATTAGTCCAGCTAAGTCCAGGGCTTGACCTCGCCGCCCAGACCCTTATACCCCTTCCTCATCCTCTCTTCGAGCTTCGCCCATACGGCCGGGTCACAGCCCTTCCATTCCGCGACGGCTGTGTTGCCTAGATACGGCAGATCGGCGATGCCTATCTTACTTGAGTAAAAGCCGTTGAGCGTCAGATCCCGGAACTTACTAAAGAACGCGGCCCAGCGGCGATCCTCTGGCGCGGCGCGCTCCGGCCACGCAATGCGATCGAGAATCTGCTTCTGCCGATCGCTGTCCACGTCGGCAAAAGCCTTCTTGAACAGCCGCGACGATTCGCGGTCCAGCCAGGCAAGTCCGCCGAGTATGTGGGCCGACAGGTCGTCGTTGCCGTCTTCCTGCTTACGGAAGTCCAGCCAGTCGTCGATGAACTCGGACACGCCTGCTTGGGTGGCGCTGCCGCTGCGCTCGTCGGCGGGTATGATCAGGTCGCAAAGCACCCGTACGGTGTGCCAGTCGTGTTCATCGAACACCTTGCGCTGGTAGGCGGACTGGTGCGCTTCGTGTGTTTGCGCGAGACTCCCGCCTGCCGTGGCCGCGGCCAGCGCAGGCACTGAGCCGATTATCTGGAATAGATCGCGGCGACTGACTCCGGTCTGATCGTTTTTGTGTTCTCCCATAACTCTCTCCTTAGTGACTCAGACGGCGAGATTCCTTTTCTTTACCTGCTCCGCGATGTACTCCGAAGTGCGCCAGCCTAACGCGGTAATAGTGAGAGTCGGGTTTTTATCCGCGTTGCTCACAAATGGCGCTGCGTCGGTGACAAACAAGTTCTTACAGTCCCACGCCTGGCAGTTTGAGTTGAGCACGGAGGTCTTCGGATCGGCGCCCATTCGCGCGGCGCCCACTTCGTGGATAATCGCGCCGCCGCGCGAGATCCCCCAGTTATTTTCGGCGGTGGCGTCGGTGAAGTATTTGCCGCCGGCGGCGGTGATGATCTCCTTGAAAGTATCCTGCATGTGTTTCGCCTGCAGGATTTCGTCGTGGCTCCATTTGAAGTGGAAACGCAGCACGGGGATTCCCCATTGGTCCACCGCGTCCGGATCGAGATCGCAATAGCTGTCGGCATTTGGGATCATTTCGCCGCGTCCGGTGAAGCCGACTTGCGCGCCGTACACCTTGCGCAGGTTGCGCTTCAGCTCGACGCCATAACCGCCGCCCAGTATCCGCTCGGAACCGTCGAAGTCGCCGGCGCCGGGCAGTCCGCGTCCGCCGCCGAATTCGATGTGGTATCCGCGCGCGAACGGCATTTTGCCTCCCTTCTGATCTTTGTAGTGCCACCATGGCATGTACATGTGCATGCCGCCGACGCCGTCTTCATTGCGCGGGGGCAGATCTTCCAGAATCGGGAAATAGCCGTCTACGTCCGATCCCACCGTGTCCATGAGGTATCGCCCCACCTGTCCGCTGGAGTTCGCCAGGCCGTTGGGAAACTGGCTGCTCTTGGAATTGAGCAGGATGCGCGCGGTTTCGCAGCAACTCGCGGCCAGCACCACAATTTTGGCGTTGACCGTCACTTCGCTGCGCGTCTTTTTGTCGATATAAGAGACGCCCCGCGCCAAGCCATCCGGACCGACGACGACTTCGCGCGCCATGGCGCCGGTGAGCACGTCCAGGTTGCCGGTCTTCATGGCGGGAAAGATGTGCACGCCGGGAGAATTGAAGTTGGCGTTGATGCCGCAGGCNNCCGTGGATCGGGCGCGTGAGAATCGCCAGGCGCGACGGGATGCACGGAACCTTTACCTTGTCGCAAGCCAGCTTCACCAGCCGCTCGTAGCCGCGCGGCGCGGGCGCGGGCAGGAACTTGCCGTCGGGCGTGTTCTCGATGCCCTCGTGGGTGCCGAAGACGCCGATCAGTTCCTCCGCTTTGTCGTAGTACGGCGCCAGATCCTCGTAGGTGATGGGCCAGTCGAAGCCCCGGCCATCGCGGCTGTAGGGTTTGAAATCGTAAGGGCCCATGCGCAGCGAGATGCGGCCGT
>PKYZ01000511.1 GCA_003132865.1 Bryobacterales bacterium | reverse complement strand
AGTTTGGAATCAACAGTTGGCTCGAAGACGAGCTCTATCAGCAGTACCTGCGCGACCGCTCCACCGTGGACGAAAGCTGGAAGCACGTATTCGAAGAGTCCAACGGCGCGCCGGCGAAACCTGCCCCGAACACCGTGCCGGCGAGGGCACTCTCGCCCGCCGATCTCGACGGCCTCCAGCCGCTCCGCGGCGCAGCGGGCCGCATAGCCGAGAATATGTCCGCCAGCCTGACGGTCCCGCTGGCCACCTCGCAGCGCACCATCGCGGTCAAAGTGATGGACGAGAACCGCCGCATCATCAACCAGCACCGCACGCTGGTCGGCAAGAGCAAAGTCTCCTACACGCACCTGATCGGCTGGGCCATTCTTAAAGCGCTGGAAGATTTCCCCGGCCTGAACCACGCCTACGGCGAAGCCAACGGCCAGCCCGCGCGCATCGTGCACCCGCGGATTAACCTGGGCATTGCGGTCGACGTGGCAGGCAAGGACGGCAACCGCAACCTGCTGGTCCCCAACATCAAGAACGCCGGCGCGCTGGATTTCGCGCAATACGTCACCACTTTCGACGACCTGGTGGACCGTGCCCGCAAGGGCAAGCTGGCACCCGCCGATTTCCAGGACACCACCATTTCGCTCACCAATCCCGGCACCGTAGGCACCATGACCTCCAGCCCGCGCCTGATGACCGGCCAGGGCGCCATCATCGCCGCCGGCGCCATCGACTATCCGGCCGAATATCAGGGCGCCGCCCCCGAGACGCGGTCGATGCTGGGTATCAGCAAAGTCATGTCGCTTTCGTGCACCTACGATCACCGCATCATTCAAGGCGCGGAATCCGGCATGTTTCTGGGCAAGGTGCAGTCGCTGCTGGATGGCGCGGACGGCTTCTACGAAGAGATCTTCGCGCACTTGAAGATGCCGCACCAGCCGGTGCGCTGGGAGCTCGACCGCCACGTCATGCTGCCAGGGGCGAGCGGCCGGACCGCCGAGATCGCCAAGGAAGCCGGCGTACTCCAGCTCATCAACGCCTACCGCGTGCGCGGCCACCTGATCGCCGATCTCGATCCGCTGGGCGGCGAGCCCACCAACCATCCCGAGCTGGACCCCGTTACCTACGGCCTCACCATCTGGGACCTGGACCGCGAATTCCTCACCGGCAGCCTCAGCGAAGCCATCGGCGAGCATGGTCCCAATCCCGGCCCCAAACCCGTCGCCACGCTGCGCGAAATCCTGGAAACGCTGCGCCAGACTTACTGCGGCAAAATCGGTTGCGAGTACATGAACATCCAGCATCCCGAGCAGAAGCGCTGGCTGCAGCATCGCATGGAGCCGCAGGCCAACAACTGGCCGCTCGACCGCGAAACGCGCGTGCGCATCCTGCAGGGCCTGCTGAAAGCCGAAGAGTTCGAGCATTTCCTGCATGCCCGCTTCGTGGGCCAGAAGCGCTTCGCCCTGGAAGGCGCCGAAACCGCCATCCCCATCCTCGACGAATTGCTGGAACGCGCCGCCGGAGGCAACGTGCACGAAGTGGTCATGGGCATGTCGCACCGCGGGCGGTTGACGGTGCTCACCACGGTGGTCGGCAAGCCTGTCGCCGAGATCTTCACGCAGTTCGAAGGCGAGCTCGACCCGGCGAGCACGCAAGGCTCCGGCGACGTGAAGTATCACGTGGGCGCGCGCGGCGTCTATCGCTCCACGGCCGGCCGCGAGGTGCTGGTTTCCGTGTCGCCCAATCCCAGCCATCTGGAAGCCGTCGATCCCGTGGTGGAGGGCATCGTGCGGCCCAAGCAGGACCGCCTCGGCGATACGCAGCGCGAGCGCGTGATTCCGCTGCTCATCCACGGCGACGCGGCGTTTGCGGGACAGGGCGTGGTGGCCGAGACGCTCAACCTCTCGCAACTCGATGGCTATTGCACGGGCGGCACCGTGCACCTGATCGTCAACAATCAGATCGGCTTTACCACGTTGCCCGACGAAGCCCGCTCCACGCCTTATTCCACCGACGTGGCGCGCGGCGTGCAGGCACCCATTTTCCACGTGAACGGCGACGACCCCGAGGCCGCCATCCGCGTCGCGCAGATCGCTTTCGATTACCGCCAGCAGTTCAAGAAGGACGTGGTCATCGACATGTTCTGCTACCGCCGCCACGGCCATAACGAAGCCGACGACCCCAGCTACACGCAGCCCATCCTCTATCGCAAGATCAAGGAGCACCCCTCGGTGGGCAAGCTCTACGGCGAGCGGTTGGTGCGTGAAGGAGTGCTCACCGCCGAAGAAGTCGCGGATATGCGCAAGGGTTTCGCGCAGAGTCTCTCCGCGGCCTACGACGCGGCCCAGAAAACCAGCGACCGTTTCGAAGCACAGGAATTAGCCGCGGTCTCGAAGGACGAGATCGCCAGTTTCTGCCCGCGCACGGCGGTCAACAAGGCGACTATCGATCGCGTCATCCGCGCCCTCACCCAGTTCCCCGAGAATTTCCACCTGCATCCCAAGCTGCGCAACTTCATCGAGCGCCGCCGCGAGGTGATCGAGAAAGGCGGACCCATCGATTGGGCATTCGGCGAAGCGCTGGCATTCGGCACGCTGGCGCTCGAAGGCACGCCCGTGCGGCTCAGCGGTCAGGATTCCGGCCGCGGCACCTTCAGCCAGCGGCACCTGGTCTTCTGGGATTTCGAAACCGCGCAGAAGTACACGCCGCTGCAGCACGTCTCGCCGGACCAGGCGCGCTTCGAAGTTTTCGACAGCTCGCTGAGCGAGTACGCGGTGCTAGGCTTCGAGTTCGGCTACAGCGTGGCCGATCCGCTGACGCTGGTGTTGTGGGAAGCGCAGTTCGGCGATTTCGCCAACGGCGCGCAAATCCTGATCGATCAGTTTATTTCGAGCGCGGAATCCAAGTGGGGGCAGCCCAGCGGACTCGTGCTGCTGTTGCCGCACGGGTTCGAAGGGCAGGGGCCGGAACACTCCAGCGCGCGCATCGAGCGCTTCCTGGTGCTGTGCGCCGGCAACAATATGCAGGCCGCCAATTGCACCACGCCGGCCCAATATTTCCACCTGCTGCGCCACCAGATGTACGGCGGCGCGGACCGGCGCGGCATGCGCAAGCCGCTCGCGATTTTCACGCCCAAGAGCTTGTTGCGGCACCCCAAGGCCGTTTCAACAGTCGCCGAGCTGACCAGCGGCGGCTTCCGCGAAGTGCTGCCGGATACCGCCATCGAACCCGAGCAGGTCACGCGCGTGGTTTTTTGTTCCGGAAAGATCTACTACGACCTGCTGGCCGCGCGCGAGGCGCGCCAGGCGAATCATGTGGCGCTGGTGCGCATCGAGCAGTTGTATCCGTTCGCCGAAAGTGACGCCAACGACGCGCTGTTGCGCTACCCGCTCACCGCGGAAGTGGTGTGGGCGCAGGAGGAGCCGCGCAACATGGGACCGTGGCGCTTCATGCAGGAGCAATTGCAGCCGCTGCTCGCCGGGACCGGCCGCGAGTTGCGCTACGTGGGCCGCCCGGAGAGCGCCAGCCCCGCGACCGGCTCGGGCCGCCGCCACCAGGAGGAGCAGGCCGCTATCACCGAAGAAGCGATGTCGGAAAGGCCGCTCATCGAGTCGCGGCGGGTGCGATTGGTTTCACGACGGTGAGAGAGCGCGATGAAAAGCGGCGGCGGTTTTGCTCGTCAGACAGCCTGCTCACGTTTGAGGTTGCGCTTAACATCTCGCTTGCCGTGTAGAATCCGAATGACCCGGATGGCGTCTTCATCCGGAAGGTGGTAAATCCGGATGGCCTCAAATCCCGCAACGGGCCACAAGCGCAGATTTTGAAGATGCGGATTGCCCGAAGGACAGTGCGGACCCACAAAAGGATGTTGGCACAATGATTGAACGGTGGCCCGGACGGCATCCCGGAAGCGGACGGCGACTTCGGGAACATTCATGGTGACGAGCTAGTAGCGGAACTGGCGCACAACATCGTCGCCGGCGGCTTGCCGATACGAAGCGTTCACGAACGCGGGCTGGTTTTATGCTCGGCAAGCAGGGCGCCGGTTTGCTTGTTCAATGAGCGCCAGAATTCGTCTTCCGGGAGTTCCTCCGATGTCAACCCTTCGGCAAGTAAGGTGTCCAAGTCTTGCTGCGTACCCGCAAAACCCGGCACGGTGCACTGTTCGACGGCAGCCAAAGCCGCATCTACGACTTGGTCAACGGACTCGTAGGCGCCGCGGCTAATGACAGCCTGAACCCAGCGCTCTTGTTCGGGCGTGAGATGAATCGTCATGGCCTGCTGCTCCTGGCACTTCTTGCTTCAAAGTAAGGGAAAGTCTCGGTTAAGGCAACTCAAAACGTTTGCCCGCAGCACCAAAAACACACCTGGCGGGGCTAGTACGCGTGCCGTTCCTCCACGCGCTGACGGCGAACCTTGATTTTGCTCTCGTTTTTGCGGGCTGCTGCGAGGTCTAGGCAAGCTGCATTCGCAACCACGTCTCCGGCGTGCTGCCGAACGCCTTGGTTAGCCGGATGGCCATCTCCGGGCTGATGCCGGACTTGCCATTCACGATATTATTGAGCGCCTGCCGGGTGACGCCCAGAACCTTCGCACCTTCTGTAACGGACAGGCCCAGAGGCTCAAGGCACGCGTTCCGTATACTGCGTCCGGGGTGCGGCGGGTTTTTCATAGGCATGATATCGTCTCCTTCTGCTAGTGGTAGTCGATCAGTTCAACGTCAAAGGCGTCATTCTCTTCAAAGCAGAATATAATGCGCCAGTTGGCCCGCACCGTGACGGACCAAAACCCCTTCAGGTCGCCTTTCAGTGGGTGCAGACGATAACCGGGAAGATTAATAGCCTGCGGCGCGTTGGCGTGATCGAGGCGGGCAAGAATATCCTCAACCATTTCCAAAAGATCGGTGCAAATTCCGCTGCGGTCCTCGCGTTCATAAAGCCGCTTCAGACCGCGATGTTTGAAGCTCCTAATCGAGAGTATAACGTAAAGTAATAATTGTCACTTGTCAACAGAGATCCTCCCGAGCGGCACAAGAGCTGCGAGTCGATCGTTATTTATGATGCGCGCTGGCTGCCGCAGCAGGCGCATACACCGGCGCGCCGTCGGACGGATGGTTCGCGCGGCTGAGCGGGATCGTCTGCACCGTGCGCATTGCCCCGCTCGCGTCAGGAGCCATCACCTGAATCGATGCGGTCACCTGCGCCTCGCGGAACGACAACAGCGGCTTCCGCACCATCGCCACCCCGACCACCAACGCTTGTCCATCGGCTGCCGGGGCCGCCGCCCCGCCCGAGGCGAACGACGCTGCCATCGGAGTGTCGACATGCGGTCCGCCCACCGCCTCCGCAGCCGTGGTCACGCAAGGTTGCGCCGCGGCGCCCGCACCGAGCGGCTCCAGTCTCACGGTCTTCTCCGCCACTACGCCGCCGGTCTTGACGTTGATGAACTCCAGCGTTACATCCACACCGCCCGTGCCGATGTTGGCGGCGCACAGAACCAGCTTTTGTCCCGGCTCCGCGCTAGCCGGCAAGCTCGCCAGCCGGAACGCGACCGGTTTCAAACCCGCCCACGCGCTGGCCGCGGTCACCAGTGCGAAACATGTCAACCACACGCAAGATTTCATGGAAGCTCTCCTTCCAGCGCGTGAGACGCGGCGCGGTCCGGAACGGTTACGGGTCACGTGGCAATTCGCTCGCCAAAGAGCGGGTTCTGGAGAACCCGCGCAGGACTGGAGTCCTGCCCCACTCACCGGCTGAAGCCTGTGCCACCATCGGAAAAGCGCGCCCGGACCTCCGCGCTTACGGCCACCGGCCGGTGTCTCTGCGCATCGATCGGACACCAGAGCGTACGCGCTTTCGCCAGCAACGTCCGGTCGCCCGCCCGCAGCAATTCGGTGAAGCGCTCGACCCTCACCCGGCTGGCGCTGCCGACCCAGGTGCGCGCGATGATCCCGTCGCCCAGAAACGCCGGCTGCAGGTAGTCGATTTCATGGCGCAGCACAATCCATAGCACTTTGGCTTGGTCGGCGGCCGGCGCCACGGCCGTCCAGTGCGCCACGGCAGCCTCCTGCACCCACCGGAGATACGTGACGTTGTTGACGTGCCCAAGCTGGTCGAGATCCGCCGGCTCCACCGGCAGCACGATCTCGAAGGCTTGTATGGCGGGACCCATCTCTACCAGTATCCCGCCCCCCTGCTATCCTGGAAACTTCGGGAATCCAAATCATCCTAAATCGAGGTAACCGCCGTGCGTGTAGTGGCCGGAGTGGATCTTGGCGGAACCGCCATCAACTATACATTAGTCAGCCCGCAGGAGCAGTTCTTAATCGAAGGGCTGTGCGAGCATCCCGCCCGATCCAAGGAGGGACCCGAGGTCTGCCTCCAGCAGATCGTAGACGGTCTGAAAAGCGCCGTCGCACAGGTCGGCCTATGCGATGCCGATGTGGCCGTCGCCGGTCTCGACACGCCTGGGCCGGCCAGCGCAACGGGCGTGCTCAGCGCGCAAGGCTCCACGAACTTCGTGCATCGCGACTGGGGCGGGTTCGACATCCGCGGCAACCTGGCCACGCGGCTGGGCATCCCCGTCACCTATTTGAACGACGGAAACGCCGGCGCCCTCTGGGGCCACTTCAACATCTTCGGCACGAAGCGGGAGGCCACCTCGGTCACGGTGGTCATCGGCACCGGGTTGGGCGGCGGCGTCATCATCGACGGCCGCGACGTCAAGGGCCGCAAGGGCTTCGGCGGAGAGTTGGGACACGTGCTCCTGCCGTATCAGAATATCCGCGGCATCGCCGGGCTGGTCCCCGAATGCAACTGTGGGCGCACCGGCGATCTCGAATCGGTGTGCTCTCTCACGGCCATCGAGAAATCCTTTCTGCCGTTCTTCCTGCCCCGCTATCCGGATCACGAACTGGGCAAGCTCGGCAACCTGGGCAACCTGCAGCGGGCCGCCAAACTCGTGCGCGGCCTCGCGGAGAAAGGCGATCCCATGTGCAAGGAAATTTTCCGCGTGCAGGCGCATGCGCTCGGCGTATTCTTCGACGAGATGATCAACACCTTCGACCCCGATGCGCTGGTGGTGGGCGGGGGCGCCATCGAAACCAGTGAAGAGTTCCAGCGGTGGTTCATCGGCGAGATTCACGCGGGCATGCCGCCGCAGCGCGAGGAACAGGCGGATATCCCGATCTATATCATGCCCAACGGCGATACCGCGGGCGCGCGCGGCGCGGCCATCGAAGCCCTGCAATACGCGCGCCAAAACGGGCTGCTGTAAGGCGGACCGATGACGCTCGACGACTACCGCCGTTTCTACGCCGAGGAAATCGAGCAGGCCGCCAACCTGACATCGCCGGCGCTCATTGAGGCTTTCGCCCGCGTGCCGCGCGAGAAGTTCCTCGGTCCGCCACCCTGGCAGATTGCTTCCGCTGAAGTAAGGGCGCTGGCCGCCGCCGGGCTGATCCAGTTGTCGTACCGGACGACTAGCGAGCCGCGCCACCTCTACCACAATGTCGTTGTCGCGCTGGATGCCGCCAAGGACATTAATAACGGCCAGCCCAGCGCGCTCGCGGGTTGGATCAACGCGCTGCATCTGAAGAGCGGCGATCGCGTCTATCACATGGGCTGCGGCGTGGGTTACTACACCGCGATCATGGCGGAAGTAGTTGGAACCGGCGGGAGCGTGGTCGCCATCGACGCGCAGCCCGAGTTGGCGGCTCGCGAGAGAGAGAACCTGTCCGGCTAATCCGCAAGTCGCGGTGCACGCCGCCGATGGCGCTGCATTCGATCCGGAGGCGTGCGATGCCATGCTGATCAATGCCGGCGGCAGGCATCCTCACGCGCTGTGGCTGGAACGTCTGCGCGAGGGGGGCCGGCTGGTGGTGCCGCTGACGATCGCGGCCAGCCCCACGCTAGGTCCAACGCTAGGTCAGGGCGCCATGGTCAGAATCGTGCGCCAGTCCGGCGGCTTCTCCGCCAATATCGTGACGTTCCTTGCGATCTTCAACGGCGGCAACTTGCGCGATCCGGAGCTGGAAGCGCCCTTGCGGAAGGCGATGACTACCGGGGCATTGCTCAAGCTGAAGTCGCTGCGCCGCGACTCGCACGAGCAGGAAGGGTCCTGTCTGTTCCACATTCCAGGCATGTGCCTGAGCGGCGCCGAGCGGATTCAGCGCCAGTAGGCGTTGGTTTGTAGACGGCGGCGGTAGGGCATCCCCGGAGGCGGTCGAGGGTATGACCTCAACCGAGCCCGCTGACCCCTGAACTAGCGATCAAAAGGCTTTGTTATGATGGTTTGGTGCCCGGCGCCTCCCCCCGGCCTTTCGAGCCCATGCACCGGGCCTAGCTTGATCGCTCGCGATCACGATCCCCTGCGACGACCATCCAACAGGTTTCGCGGGGACAAAGGATGTTCAGTTACGGGATCACAGCTTTTCAACCGGAATCCGGTCTAGAATTGCATGTCACCGGATTTATGTCCTGGCGAAGTCCGAGGGTTCCGCAAGCATCTACCAGTTCCGGTGTAGATCAGAATCATCGTGGACACATATTGAAACAGGACGCTGAGCGCCAAAATCGCAACCAACGACGGGGCTAGGTACAATACTGTTCACTTCAGAACATTTTGGTGGTATCCTGTTTTGGGGGCCAAGGCCTCCCCGAGAGGACACCTCCTGAACGTTACCACCGTGGAATC
>PKYZ01000639.1:20345-31937 GCA_003132865.1 Bryobacterales bacterium | reverse complement strand
CAGATTCTCGCTCAGAGCCTGATGATCGGCCGGCGCTGATTGTCCTGGGAAAAGCGCAGTTCGTATTCCCACGCGTTCGGCAAGGCGTCAGATCCAATGTGGACCTCAATGACGATGTCGGGATAGCGGCGCGCGGAAAGGCTGCGCAGTTTGGTGACGCCACCCCTCTGCGGGCCGGCGGCTTCTTGAAACCCTCCTCCGACGCTCACAATGTCGTGCAGGAATCGAAAGACGTCCAGCAGGTTGGATTTGCCCGACGCGTTAGGCCCCACCAGAAAAACGCGGTTCTGCAGGTCCACATCCACCTGAGTGAAATTCCGCCAGTTTTCAAGACGGAGGCGTCGAAAGATCAGAGTGCCCGGAGCCGCATCTTTCATGAGGACTGCCTTACCACCATCACGATAGCAGAAGACAGGCCATGAGGCGCCATGACGCCTGTCACACCTAATGCCGCCCTTCCGCGGCGGCTTCGCGATAGATGTTGCGCGCCACGCCGTTGGTGCTCTGCGCGGCGAGGCGCTCCAGCAGTTCCGCGCGCAGGCGATGCGCGGCGGCATTGTTGCCGGCCACTTCCGCGAGTTCCAGCGCCAGTTGCAGTTGGCCTTCGGCTGCCGCCTTGCGCGCACGCTGCAGGATGGCGTCGGTGCCGCCGGCGGCCTCTGCGAGCGCGCGATCAAGCGGTGCGGGATCGCCGCCATTCAGATGCGCCGGGTCGAAATCGTACCAGCCGGTATATTGGCGGAACACTCCGTTGACAGCCCACTCCACCGTCCCGTATACCGGCTGCAGGTACGGCTGCGAGGCGAGGTCCGGCGGCAGACGCACCTCCTGGCGAATCTGGTACAGCGGCTCGCCGTCGTTGATGCGCTTGACGGTCTGGTCATGCACGAAGCGGATGGCGCGCGCATAGTTGCCGAGCGCCTGGTCGATGGCCTCCCGTCCTGCGAGTGGCCGGCTGTGCGATCCCACCAAGTAGGCCGGATGCAGTTGCCGCATGCGATCGAGCGAGGCGGCCCACTCCAGCACCGGACGGTCCGGTTTGCCTGGGCTGGCCAGCATCGGGAAGCTCCAGTAGAACAGATCGCCGGGCAGCAGCGTTTCGAAATCAGGGAGCCACACCATCAGGTGATCCACAGTTTCGCCTTGGGTGTGATATAGCTCGAAGCGCACACCGCCTTCGGTGAACTTATAGTCCTCGTCGAAGGTGATTTGCGGTGGGATGTAACCGCTTTCGGGAGGATGCAGCAGGTCGACACCCAGCGTGGCACCGCGGGCTTCGCGCGGCACGTGGGCGCCCCATTGCACTTCGTTCAGCTTGCGGTTGTAGCCCATCATCAAGCGATATTTGCGCATCTCCTCGATGTGGTTCTTCTGCGCGATCACCTTCGTGTCAGGCCCCGCGAAGACCTTCGCGCCATTGACGTGATCGCCATGAAAGTGGGTATAGACGATGTAGCTGACGGGCAGCGCGGAGATCTTGCGGAAATCGTGGAAGGCTGCCTGGGCGGGCGCCTGGCCTTCGGTGGTATCGACCACCACTACGCTGTGGTCCGTCAATACGAAGATGACATTGCCCAGCGCGTAGCCGGTGGCGCAATAGACGTGCGGATTGACGCGGATGAGTTCGGGCGTATTTTGCGAGAGTTGGGCGGCGGCGGGCAGGCTGGAGAGAAGCAACAGGATGGCAGAGAAGGTTCGCATCTAGCACCTTACAAGAGCGGGTCCAGGGGACCCGCGCAGGCCGGGAGTTCGCAGGCCGGGGGCCTGCCCCACCTGAGCTTTCTACCAATTATCAATCAGTTATCAATTAGGGGCAGTTCAGTTATCAATTAGACCACGGCTAACTGGTGGTCGGGGCAGTCCAGGTTCAGGCACTCGTACAATTCGTCGATCAGACCCATGCCCTGCTTGGCCAGGAATGGCAGGATGGAATAGAGCCGCTCCTGCAAGTGGCGCTGCGGATAGACCAACCCCGAAAGCCAGGCGGCGTCGCGGGCCACGCGGGCATCGCGGGCCATGGTTTCGCGGCCGATCTTACGCTCCATTTTTGCGAGCTGGTAGAGCATCTTCTGGCGGTTCTTGCCGAGGGCCGCGGCGAGCGAGGCGTCGAAACCGGCAAGGTCGCGGGTCAGACGGTCGACGGCCTGCTCCACTGACGTCTTGGTTTGCGCCAGGCTGACGAGGAGGCTCGGCGGAATCAGCCGCGCGGCAATGCGGTCGCGCACGGCATCCTCGCCATGCGTGCAATCGGCCAGCGACAATCCGTAGCGCGTCATCAGCTTGCGGCTGCGCTGATCGAGCAGCGTGAACCCGGCGCGATGCAGCGCGACCGGCATGCGGCCCAGAATGGCGCGATAGACGACTTCGGATTGCGCCAGATACGCCAACTCGGCCGGACCGCCGATGTAGGCCACCGTCGGCAGCATGGAATCCTCGACCACGGGACGCAGCAGCGCGTTGGGTGAAAGCTGGGCGGCGCGGTCCATCAATTCCTCGGTCGAGAAGCGGCGGCCATTTTGCAGATAGTCGCGCCCGAAGCGGCGCAGCGTATAGCGGCGGCCGTTCTCCAGCAGGAAGACGAAGGATGTCTGGTCCTCCACGTGGACTTGCGCATGATAGCCGGCGGCTTCCAGCGCGCGATTGCGCTCGAGCACCGCGGCGGTCAGATCCGGCGCGGCGGCCAGCGCGGAACGAATCGCCGGCGCGGCCAAGTCGCGCATGGCGGGCGACATGGGATCGACATGCAGCAGCCCGTATTGCGCCAGCAGGCGCTTGAGCAGCGCGCTGAACGCCTCGCCCATGGTCCGGCCGGGCTGATAGGCTTCCTCGACCAGCGCGGAAACCTCGTCGCCGAAGGGCAAGCTGGCCATCGCGGCGCGCAGTTGGGCGACGGGCGGCGCACTCAGGACAAACTGGCCGACGGGCTGGCTGGTGGCCGGCGAGTGAGCCTTCTCCAGCTTGATGGGGTGGTGCTCGGCATCGAACACCCAACAGTGATTGACTTCGGCGAAGTCGTGGTCTTCGGTCGCCAGCCAAAAGATGGGTACCGCGGGGATGCCCTGCGCCGCCAGGTTGCGCGCCAGTTTGACCGCCGTGAGAGCTTTGTAAATTGTGTAAGCCGGACCGGAAAACAGGCCGACTTGCTGGCCCGTGACCACTGCGACCGTGCCTTCGCGCGCCAGCAGATCAAGCTGGGGGCTATCGCCATGCGGTTGCCGCAGGGCCGCGACCAAGGCGGCGCGCCGCTCGGGCGGGAATTGCATTTCGCGGGCAGCGGCTTCGTAAACACCGGGGTCCGAGGGAAGGTGGGGATAGAAAGACCGGATGCGATCGGGATGGTAGGTGAAGTCCGCGAAGAGCTTGCTGGTGTGCGGCAAATCCGTGTAGCGGACGCAGGTACAGGTCATGGCCGAAGCTAAGAGATGACTGTCAGATGCTCAAAGATGCAAAGAGCGGGTCTGGAGACCCGCTGCAGGCGTGGACGCCTGCCCCACTTTGGCTGCACCACAAACTCTACAGCTTTCAAAGTCATTGCTTCTCCGCCTTGCGCACCTGCGCGATAAAGACATCTTCGAGCGACGGTACGATGCGCTGGAACACCGCCGGACCGTGGCCGTCCTGTTCGAGCTTGCGGCGCAGCTCGTCGGGGGAAGTGCGGGCGGAACTGAGGAACAAGTGCAGAGTGGCGCCGGAAGGCTCCACCGAGAGCACGCCTTCGGATTTGAGCAGCACCTCGCGCGCGCCCCGTGGATCGGGCGCCTCCACCTGGTAGCAATCCTCGGGGATCTGGTGACGCACGGCGTCCGGCGCATCGCACTGGATCAGCCGCCCTTTGTACATCAGGCCTACCCGGTTGCAGCGCTCCGCCTCATCGAGGTAAGCCGTGGTGACCAGGACCGTGATCCCGTCTTTGACGAGCTGGTACAGGATGGCCCAGAAATCGCGGCGCGAGACCGGATCGACGCCGTTGGAAGGCTCGTCCAGGAACAGGATTTCCGGGCGGTGCAGCAGGGTACACATGAGGCCCAGCTTCTGCTTCATGCCGCCAGAGAGTTTGCCGGCCTGGCGATTGCGGAAAGGCTCCATACGGGTCATGCGCAGCAGATCCGGCAGGAGACGGCGGCGCTCGGCGATGGGGACGCCAAAGAGGTCGGCGTAGAACTCCATGTTTTCGTCGACGGTCAGATCGATATAGAGTCCGAAGCGCTGGGCCATGTAGCCGATGGAGTCCTTGACGGCCTGGGTCTCGCGGACCACGTCGTGGCCGGCCACCCAAGCCTGGCCCTCACTCGGATCCAGCAGACCGCACAGCATGCGCAGCGTGGTGGTCTTGCCGGCGCCGTCTGGGCCGACCAGTCCGAAGATCTCGCCGCGGGGGATCTCCAGGTTCAGGTGGTCCACGGCCGTCAAGGCGTCAAAGCGCCGGGTGAGATCCCGGGTGCGAATGATCCCTTCCATCAGTTCCCCGTGAGGATTTCGGCGTCGGCGGGCATGTTGGATTTCAGCTCATGGCGCGAGTTATCGATATCGATCTTGATGCGATAAACCAGCTTCACCCGCTCTTCGGAGGTTTGGATCTGCTTGGGCGTGAACTCGGCGTCCGAGGAAATGAACGAGATGTGTCCGTCGTAGACCTTGTCGTGGAACGAGTCGGTGGTCACCTTGACCTTGTCGCCGAGCTTGACGCGTCCGAGGTCCTGTTCCCTAATGTAAGCGCGCAGCCAGGGGTGCTCGATATCGCCCACGGTGACGACGCTGGTACCGGGGGCCAGTATCTCACCCACATCGGCGGCTTTCACCAGCACCACGCCGTTGATCGGCGAGACGGCAATGGTATCGGCCAACTGGGAGTCGATCAGGGCGATCTGGGATTTGGCGCGCTCGATATCGCCCTGGCGGGCGACAATATCCTGCTCGCGGCGCTTGGTCTCGATGGAATTGGCCTGCCCTACTCTGAGGCTGGCGCGGGCGCGGTCCACCTGCGCCGAAGCGCTTTCGATGGTCTCGGCGCGCGGCCCGGCCTGCACCATGCCGGCGTGTTCCTTCACTTGCTTCAGATTGGCTTCGGCGCCCTCAAAACGCGCATGGAACTGATCGTACTGCGAAGTGGAGATGTCGTCGTTTTTGTACAGCGTCTGGGCGCGATCCCAGTCCTTCTTGGCCTGATCGTATTGGGACTGAGCCGCCGCCACGGTGGCTTGTGATTCCTGAATCTCCTGTGGCCGGGCGCCGTTTTTCAACTGCAGCAACTGCGACTGGGCGGCGCTCAAATCGGCATTGCGCAACTGCATGTCGGCTTCCATGGTTTCGCGCTGCCATTTCAGGGCGCTGATGCTCTCGGCGAGCTGCGCCTGCGCGGTGGCCAGCGCGGCGGTCGCCGTATCGCGCTGGTGCAGGAGTTGCTCGCGGTCCAGCCGGGCGATCACCATGCCCTTCTGCACCACGTCGCCTTCGTTCACGGTGCGCTCGATCAAGCGGCCGGAGGTTTTGAAGGCGATGTCCACCTGGGCCAGTTCGATATTGCCCGAAACAACGATGCGATTGGTGGGCTCCGGATGGAAGCTGCGGTAAGCCAGCATGCCGGCGGCCCCGAGGACCGCAATTATTACCACTATAAAGATTATCTTTTTCATATTGCAACGATTCCTTTTCTACTGGATCATGCGGCGGACATTGCCCATGGCCCGCCCCAGGTCGATGCGGGCTACGTTGTAGCTGAACAGCGCATCGATACGGTTATCGCGGGCCCGTTCGAGGCGGGTCTGGGCGTCGGTGACTTCGATGTTGCTGGCGAAGCCGGCCTCGTAACGGCGGCGGCCCTGGGTGAGCTCGCTGTCGGAGAGGGTCAAGCCTTCTTCGGCGACTTTGAGCTGTTCTTCAGCGGAATGCAGGCTATCGAGGGCCGTGCGGATGTCGAGTTCAATCTGCTCGTGGAGGTCGTTGGTGCGGACGCGCTCCTGGCGGAACTGGGAGGCGGTTTCGGCGCGCCGGGCGTCCCGCCGGCCGCCGTCGAAAATGGGCACGCGCAGGGCGAGGCCATAGTCCCTGGTGGGCAAAAGAGAGACCGTGTCGCCGTTGACTCCGGTGGTGCCATAGTCCGCATAAGCGACCAGGCTTGGAAGCCGCTCGAGTTTAACGGCATTGGAATTCAGGCGGGCCGCGGCTTCATGTTCCGCCTGGGCCTTGATATCGGGCCGGTTCTTCAGAGCTTCCGCCTGGGCCAGTTCCACGGAAATCGCTTCGGTGGGCTCATACGACAGCTTGTCGGTGAGTTCCAGATCGGTAGCCAGGTTCAATCCCATGACCCGCAACAACTGCAGATAGGCTTTAGTGCGTTCATTCTGGACCACCAGCAAGTGCTGTTTTTCATTGGAAAGCTGGACTTTCGCGCGGGTGACCTCGATACCCGTGCCGGTGCCGGCGTTTTTCTGGTTTTCGGACTGTTTCAAGACGGCCTCGGCCAGCGCCACGTTAGCTTGGTAGGCTTCCACGTCGGCGTCGGCGCGCAGGGCGGCTAAATAGGCTTTGGCCACGGTGGCGGAGACGGAATCGTCGGTGTTGCCACGGTCGTGGGTGGTGGCGCGGAGCGCGGCGCGGGATGCCTGATAGCGGCGGATATTGCTGAAATCAAATACGCTCTGCGTGACCTTGACACGCACGTCCACGGAATTGAAGGGGCCTATCACGCGGGGAATATCTTTGATGATTGTGCTCAGCAGATCTTTTTCGATCGGGGCAAAGGTGCCGGTTAGACCGTTCTCGGCATTCGTTAGCGCCTGGTCGGTGGCCAAGTCCAAGCCCAGGGCGGCCAGGCTGCGCATGGCGGTGGTTTGCGCGGCTTGGGCTTCTATATCGGGCAGAAACGCCGAGCGCGCTTCCGCGGACCGGGATTTGGCCTGGTTGACGTTCTCATCGGAAAGCTGGATGTAAGTGTTGCCCTCCGGAGAAGTAGCGATCTCCACGGCGCGCTTCAAACTGAGGCGCAGCGGCTCACGAGGCGCGGCTTCTCCGGCCCATACGGCGATGGGAACGGCCAAGAAAATAGTCGATAGGTAGCGGCGCATTTTATCTCTCCTGAACTTGAACAGCGACATGAGATTCCTGGATTCGATGGGTTGGCACAGGAGCGCGGAAGCCGGCGCTCAGAAAGGCAACCAGCCGCTCCAACGCGGTTTCCGAATTGAAGGAAAGGGGAAGATCCGAGATGGTTTCCAGGGCCTTCGATCCGCCCCGCAGAGTCTGGGCCAGGGCGCCTAGGGCCAGATTCAGGCGCCAGAACAATTCTTCCGGCGGCAAGTCCGGCAACGCCGCGCGCAGGGCGGCGCCAAAACGCTCCAGCACATCGCCGAACTGCGAGGTGAGAATCTGGGGCAGCAGATCGCCTTCCGCGTGCAGGCGGCCCAGGAGCTTCATGAAAACCATGCTCGGGCTCTGGGGATCGCGGGACATCTGTAGGGTGGGGGCCACGAAGGCTTCAATCACCTTCTCCAGGGGCGGCGGATTCCCGCCCGCTTCTTTTTCAAATCGTTCGAGCAAAGCCAAACGCTCGTGATTCGCGGGCACGGACCGGCGGAGAATCACCGCTTCCAGCAGCGCCTCTTTGGAGTGGAAATGATAATGGACCGCAGCCAGATTCACGCCCGCCCTGGCGATGATGCTGCGCAGAGAGGTGGCGGCGTAGCCCTGCTCGGAGAACAGGCGTTCCGCAGTATCGAGGATGCGCTCCTTCGTATCGGTCATGGGCGTTTAAATCAAACGTATGAATTATAGCGCTTGAAAGAATGGTTTGGGAAGGAGGGGTTGACGAAGGGCGGTACTATAGCTGGTCCGGCAGGGTTAAACTAATGAGGGGCCCAAAGGCTGCGCGCGCTGCGCGGCAAGGCGCCGCCGCGCACCCCGGTTTGCGCTCCTACGGCGAAACGGCATTTTGCCTGTGCCTCTCCGTGACCGCCCTTGCCGTCACGGCCACTTTTGCGAGCGACGCCTATTATCCCATCCGAAACCGCTCCCTGACGGTCGCGGCTCGGTAACAGCCGCGTTGATTCCGCAAGGGTTACTGAGCCGCGAGCGTAAGCGAGCGGGTGCATTCCCGAAAACGTTTAAGCACCCCCCGCGCGGGACGGGCCGCTAGCTGGCTGCCGCCGTGCGTTATACTGGTCGGATTAGGAAGCAGATGCCGAAGAGCGCGACAACCGTGTCCAGTATCCTCTCGGTGGACGTCGAAGACTGGTACCATATTTTGGATGTCTCCTCGGCGCCACCCATGGAAAGCTGGCAGGCATTGCCTTCGCGTGTCGAGATGAATTTCCGGCGCTTGCTGGATCTGTTCGAGGAGCGCCAGGCGCACGCAAGCTGCTTTTTTCTTGGCTGGGTTGCGGAGCGCTTCCCGCAACTCGTGCGGGAGGCGGCGCGGCGCGGGCATGAGATCGCTTCGCATGGCTACGCGCATAGGCTTGTCCACCGGATGACGCGCGATGAGTTTTACGCCGACGCTGTGCGTGCACGGAAGATCCTGGAAGATGTCTCGGGAACGGCGGTGGGGGGCTTTCGTTCGGCAGGATTTTCCGTTACGGAGGACACCCCCTGGTTCTTCGCGGCGGTCGCCGAGGCGGGATACCAGTACGATTCATCGATTTTTCCCGTTCGGCACGGCCATGGGGGAATGCGCAACTCACGCCGCGAGCCCTATCGTGTGGAGGGGGAAGGCGCGAACCTGATCGAGTTCCCGATCTCGGTCGCGGATCTATTTGGGAAACCGATGTGCTTCTTTGGGGGCGGTTACTTGCGCCTGTTTCCTTACGCGCTGATACGGCGCATGGCGCGGCGGGTGCTGGCCGAAGGCCGGCCGGTGGTCTACTACGTTCATCCGCGCGAGATCGACCCCGCGCACCCGCGCCTGCCCATGAGCGCCGTCCGCCGGTTCAAGTCTTATGTCAATCTGCATTCCACCGAAGTCAAACTTCGCCGCATCCTGCGCGAGTTTCCGACCGTGACGTTCCGCGAGTATCTGGCTATGAACGCCGCCGTACTGGGGCCAGCGTATGTCCACTGACCGCACGCAAGTTTTCTTTCACCGCTACGCGAACGATTTCGATGCGATCTACAGCAACCGCGGCGGCCTCCTGAATGGCATCCTGAACGGCATGTTTCGAAAGAGCATGAAGCTCCGGTACCTGAAGACCATCGAAGGTTGCCAACCCATCCAGGGGAAAACTGCCTTAGACGTCGGCTGCGGCCCCGGCCACTACGCGATTACCCTGGCGCAGCGGGGCGCCGCGCGCGTGCTGGGCATCGATTTCGCCGAAGGCATGCTGCATATCGCGGCCGAACACGCGCGGGCTAACGGAGTCGGTCAGCAGTGTGAATTCCGCCAGGCTGATTTCCTTGAGTTCCGGTCTCCGGAGCCGTTCGATTACGTCATCCTGATGGGCTTCATGGATTACATGCCGGAGCCGCGGCGGATCGTCGAGAAGGCGCTGTCGCTCGCGCGCTCAAAGGTCTTCTTCTCATTCCCGGTGGAGGGCGGGCTGCTGGCCTGGCAGCGGAAGCTCCGTTACCGCGACCGCTGCGAGCTGTACATGTACACCCGGGATCGGTTGGAGAGCTTGTTCTCCTCGTTTAATGGCGTGCGNNCATCGAACCGGCCGCGCGGGACTTTTTCGTTACCGCTTCGTTGACCGCGCCGCCCGCTTAGTAGCATGCACAGCGGCGCTGCGGTCATATTCCTGGCTTCACTTAGCTTCACGATATATATCCTGTTCGGGTATCCGCTGCTGCTGGCCGTGCTGGCGCGCAACGAGCATAAGATCCAGAAACGCTTTGAGCCGAAGGACGTCAGCATCCTTCTAACGGTCTATAACGGCGAGAAATGGATACGAGACAAGCTGCTATCGATTTTGGATCTCGATTACCCGCCGGAGTTAAAGAGAGTGACGGTGATCTCAGACGGGTCAACCGACCGGACCGACGAGATCGTGCAGGGATTCGCCAGCCAGGGCGTCGAACTCCTGCGCGTGCCGCGAGGCGGAAAGGCCGCGGCCCTGAACGCCGGCCTGCGCGCGGCGCGGGGCCAGATTCTTTTCTTCACGGATGTGCGCCAGCCGCTCGATCCGGGCTGTTTGAAGAGCCTGGTAGGGTGTCTCGGCGATCCGTCGGTGGGAGCGGCGTGCGGCCATGTCTACTTTCTCGGTGACCAGGAGGAGCAGGCAGCCCACATGGGCCTGTACTGGCGCTACGAGAAATGGATCCGGCTGAACCACACCCGCATCCACTCGATACAGGCGGGCACGGGGTGCATTTATGCCATGCGCCGCGAGTTGGCCGCGCCCATCCCGCCCGATACGCTGCTCGACGACTCCTATCTGCCGCTCTGCGCCTTTTTCCGGGGCTACCGTTTTGTATTCGACACGGGCGCCATTGCCTATGAGTACCCCACGACGTTGGATGCCGAGTTCCATCGGAAGGTGCGCACGCTCGCCGGAATCTATCAACTGATAGGCATCTTCCCGGCGCTTATCGGTCCCGGCAACTGCATGTGGATTCACTTCGTTTCGCATAAGCTCGGCCGCCTGCTCCTGCCGTTCGCGCTCATTCTGATGGCTCTATCGAGCTTTGGCCTGCCGGGCGCCTGGAGAGCCTTCGCCATCGTCGCGCAGGGGACTTTTTACCTGTTGGCCGGGCTTGACTCGCGCATCGCCGGGAGTTGGCCCATCAAACGCGTCTCCTCGCTGGCCCGCACCTTTGTGGTGTTAATGGCGGCCTCCTTCTGTGCGGTCAGTATCTTTTTCATTCCGGCCCGGAGGTTGTGGAAAGAGACTCGCGTCGGTTAGCCTGCCAGCTCGAAACCGGTTCGCCGCCGTATCCATGCATTGCAGCCGCAACCGTGATTTCGGCCGCGCGCACTCCGCCGCGGTAGATGGCTTCGAATCGCCGCGGTATTTCTGGCGGCCGCGATTGCCGTGGCGCTGCGCCGCGCTCCATGGTGCGACGAGGCATGGTTCGCCTGCGCCGGATTCAATCTGGCTGCCCACGGCAAACTCATCACACCGGTGATCGCGCCCGCGCCGGACGACCCCAAGACCCTCGGTCTGGGACTGCACACCTACTGGGTGATGCCGTTGCACCTGCTGTTTCAGGCCGGCTGGTACAAACTCTTCGGCTTCAGCCTGTTCGCGCTGCGCAGCGTGTCGATCCTCTGGGGACTGGTCGCGCTGTGGTCGTGGTTTTGGATCATGCGGGCGTTGACCGGGGAAACGCCTATCGCAGTGTTGACCGTCGCCTTGCTGGGGACCGACTTCGTCTTCATCATGCGAGCCGCCGCCGGCCGCATGGACATGATGAGCGCCGCGCTGGGCTATGCCGCGCTGGCCGCCTATCTGGTCTTGGGAAATCGCAGCCTGAATCTGGCGGTGTTTTCCGCCCATAGCCTGGTTGTCCTGAGCGGACTGACGCATCCCAACAGGGGCCTGCTGAGCTTTGCCGGCCGGAATTTGTCAAGAACTTTGAGACGCCAGCCGGCATATTTTATTGAACTGTTTCCTCTGAATCTGGTGGGCCGGATTCAGGCTTGGGTGGCGGGTTGATCCAGACGGC
>PKYZ01000639.1:0-20302 GCA_003132865.1 Bryobacterales bacterium | reverse complement strand
AAGAACTCCTGGCAAAAGCTCCAGGCATGCTGTAGGGAGCCGCGACTGCGTGCTCCGCTTGCGTTCTTAATGCAACGCGCCAACACTGTTGTGAAGCGCACGGAGTTGGAGGCCATTACTAACCAGTGACCTCGATAGGGTGCTGTCCGACATCCGCAAGTACCTTCCTGGCCACATCGAAAGTGCAGGCCGCGGCAACGTCAAGTTCGTGCCTAAAACGAGCACCGGTGTGGGCATTCCCGGTCCCCACCCGACTGAACTGCGCCTCGCAACCTTCAACGTCGGCGGCGTTGATGCCTTGCGCAAAGGGCCCGACCGCATCACGACCATTCGAGACGCGCTGACGCGGGATCTGCAGCGCATGAGTGAGGACTGCGATCCCGATGTTATTGCACTTCAAGAGGTGGTGCGTGTTACGGATGCCCACACGACACTGGACATCGTGTGCCTCCCTGAGGGATACGACTATAAATTCGTCGAAGCGTTCAACTCCCACGACTACCAGGCACCTGGGAGGAAGCAAAAGTACCGCGATGCTGGATGGAAGCCCGAAGTTCGCCTCCAGCAAGGGATGGCGTTCGCCGTCAAGCGGCAGTAAGCCAAAGCGACGGAAAGGCGTCTAGTTCAGGACGGCCGCTCCGCGTCGTTGACATCTTCATGGCCGGCGCTGCGGCTGTAGATCGGATTAATGTGGATTACACAAAAATCCTTCCCCGATTTTGCGCATTACTGTGTGGATGGATTTGAGTTCATCCGAACTGCGCACCGGATAGGGTAAGGCCAAGCGGCCTCCGGCATCCGGGAATAGCAGCGCTACACACAAAAGGAGAATCTGTTTATGACGACGAAAATATCGCAATGGCACAAGGTCGCACTGCTCGCAGCCGGCATTTCAGCGAGCATGGTTTCCGAGGCTTGGGGCGGGAATGTGCCTCTGTACCAGCTTCATTCCGACGGAACGATCTGGCAATCTACGGGGGTGCCGTGCAACGGGAGTAATTGCCCTGGCTGGGTGCAACTTGGTGTCAATGCGATCCAAATCACCGCCGGGGCAGGCCAGCTCTACATGTTGCAGACTAGCTGGGACGGAGACTACCAGATCTTCCGGTTCACCGGTCAAGCCTGTACCCCTTCCTCCTCTCCGCCGGACGCAAACTGTCCTGGTTGGGCGCTTATGGGAAACAGTCTGTATCTCGTCTACTGGAGTCAAATCTATGCTGCGGGAGGCGCGTTCGTAGCCTATAGCCCAGGCTATGGCGGTCCGGGCTTCATCTTTCAGTACAGCACCGGGTTCAGCCCCCAACAGTGCGAAAGCGCTTGTCCCTGGCTCGCGATCGATGACAACACTCAGACGGCAGCAGGCATTTGGCTAGGCGACACCGGTTTGTTTCAGCGACACTTCGACGGCTCCCTCTGGAAATTCACGGGGACCCCGTGCAGCATGTATCAGGACGATGGATATTATGATTGGGGGTCTTGCCCTGGCTGGGTGCAAATTGACGGCAACCCAAATACCATCAGCATGGCAACTGGGAAAGCGGCGGCTTATCAAATGTGGCAGAACGGCTTTATCTGGCAGTATACCGGTACGCCATGCAACCCGAGCGGTTTTTGTACCGGCTGGGAGCAGGTCGGCAACAACCAGAACGGGAAGATCGGCAACATCGGGATCACCACTCAAATTACTGCCGGGGGCAACTTGTACCAGGCGCAGAACAATGGTTCGATCTGGCAATACACCGGGGTACCTTGCTCAACAACAATAATTGGAAGCTTTTGTTGGGGCTGGACCCAGATCGATAACAATCCAAATATGGCATATATCGTTGCCGGGCCAAACACTGTTTATGAGGTGCATAATACTGGCTCGATCTGGCAGTATACCGGGATACCTTGCAATCTCAGCACGAACGTTTGCTCCGGCTGGACCATGCTGGATGACAACGCGCTCAACGTGTCTGTTGTGTACGGCTTCTAATTAGTGGTTGGCAGCACCCAGGTCCGGCAGGAAGGTGGGATTGCAGGCCAAGTCGGTGACCTGTATGGGGGCCATCAGGGTCTAGCGGGTCAGTTTCGGCCTATACCCCTCGTAGTACGGATCTTTGCACCTCTATGAAAACAAGCGATCCGCAGTCCGCCACCCCTCCCCGGCGCATACGGCGGATGGGCCTATTCGCCAGTCCGCCACCACCCTTTAGGGTGGCGGACGCGGCGGATGCGATTAGCAGGAGCGCCGAATTGCGTAATCTCCGAAGACGGACTCCCGAGTTCGCGGGCCAAGCGCGTCTTGTTTCTGATGGGGTATTACGACCGCAAGCCGATCCGCCCGCGGCACGCCGTCCTGGCGGCCATTCCGTATCTGGTGGGCTTGGCCGGAGCGGGTGCATTATTATCCTGGCTTGTTTCCAACCACCGCAGATCCGCTGCGCGACCACCTTTTCTCGTTCGTGCATCTGGACGCCGACTTGTACGAGAGCGCACTGGCGGCGCTGCAATTCTTCTATGAGCGCCTTTCACCGGGCGGCATCGTGCTTTGCCACGACTATCCATGGGCATCAGAGGTAGTGAAGGCGATCGAGGAGTTCTTTCGCGACAAGCCGGACCCTGTCATAGAGTTGACGGGTTACCAGGCCATGATCGTAAAGTTGGAGAGCGGCCCGATTACTTCTGTCGTCGGAGATCCGGTACTGGGCGACGTTTGCTGAGATGCCAAATTGCCGATTCGCTTACCGCCGCGGCGGCTCCTCGATGTCATCGGTAGGAGTGGTAGACTGGCTGAATGCCGCGGACACCGGCCATCCATCGCAGTCAACTCCGTCCATGGGCGGAAACGCCGCGCCGTGTGGTGTAGATGGGTCTGCGGGTAGTCTATTACGAAGCTTCGCACGAACCCGCCGCGCGCGCCTTCAATGCCCGCATGCGGGCGGCGGACGCCTTGCTTTTCGCGCTGCCGGAAACCGCTCCGGCGCCGAATCCGAGCACGCCCGTGCCCGGCGTCGAATTCCGCCACTTCGTGGTAGTGGACGATGCCGGAGAGGTGCGCGGCGGATACTTTATCCGCAACCAACCGTTTTACATCCGCGGACAGGTCTACGGCGTGGGGCACTATCAGGCTCCCTTGTCGGAAGGCATCGTCGATAAACGCTATGCCGCCGTTGGGGCTGCGATGCTGGCACACGCCCTCGCAGAACAGCCGCTGCTGTTTGCCATGGGCATGGGTGGCATGGACCGGCCTTTGCCGCGTATGTTGCGCGCGATGGGTTGGACGATTCTGGAGACGCCGTTTTATTTCCTGGTTCTGAACGCCAGGCGGTTTCTGCGAAATATCGGACCCTTGCGCGGCCGAAGGGGCCGCCGCGTGGCAGCCGATGTTCTGGCATTTTCAGGTTTGGGTGGACTGGCGCTGAAAGGAATTCAGAGAGCGCGCACGCGGATCCGGTTCGACGGGGGGTATGTGCAGCATCCCATCCAAGACTTTTCAGAGTGGGCGGACCGGATCTGGCAGGCCAGCGTGGAGCAGTATTCGGTAAGCGCCGTACGCACCGCGGACTATCTGCGCTTCATCTATCCGCACTCGGAATCTCGCTATTACGGAGTGCAACTGACCGCGGGCGATGCGCCGGCAGGCTGGGTGCAGATGCTCGATTGCCAAACCCTCAACCGGTCGTATTTCGGCGAGTTACGGGTAGCGGCGCTGGTGGATGGAGTAGGTCCGCCGGAGGCCATACCATCGCTCGTCCACAGTGCGGTAGAGGCTGCCAGGGGGCGGAACGCCGACATCGTTATCTCCAACCAAATGCATCGGGACTGGACCTCGGCGCTTAGGGCCGCGGGCTTCTGGAAAGGACCGTCGAATTACCTGCTGGCCTTGTCCAAGGAGCTGCGCAAACTGGTGGAACCTCTGGGAGAGGCGCTCCCCCGCATCCACTTCAACCGGGGCGACGGCGACGGCCGGGTGAACCTTACCGGTCAGGACTGAGGCCGGATTCAGGCGTTGCCGAAGCGCACCTTGTGCAGCAGCCAGCGCCTCTCCAGTTCGCGCCTTTCGGCCGCTTGCAACACCGATTGGCCGCCGCGCTGTGCCAGCAGGTAATCCAGCAATTCTGAAACCGGCACGAACCAGCCGTTACGCCTCGCCAGGCGGGTCATCGACTCGGCGAATCGGGGGTGTATCCGGCCATCCCAGAAGCCCAGACCGAAGTGCGTGTACATGATGCACGCGCCGCCGTCGGCCTCCAGCCGGTCCAGGTTCGCTTCGCTGATGCGGTCCAGGAAAGGCTGCACGGTGGCGCCCTCCGCGGAGGCGTACCAATAGTTTACATAGGGCCGGTCCGGATCATGGTAGGGCATATAGGGACAGGCGCGTAGCGTGTTGGTTTCGGCGAAGGCGAAATTCCGAACGTAGCGGATATGCTGACGGCACAGGTCGCCCCAGAACTCCGGGTGTCCCGGGATGTGCCCGTGGAATCGATTGCGGTTCTGGCCTCGCGTCAGAGCGCTGTAAAGCAGGCGGTACAGGCCGCTGAGGCGCTGGTCTCCCCAATAGATGTTTTCATCGCAGTAGTAATGCTGGGCCATGGTGACCGGATACCCGCCGAAGTATTCCGCGAACGTCTGCAGGCCCAACTGGGTCTGCTGGCGGTCGGATGTATGCAGCGTGGCGTTATGCAGCCCGATTTCAAATCCTTTCCGTTGGAGGTCTTGCACCCAGGCGCGGTAGGCGGGCTCGGCACACGTGCCGCCATGGTCGGAGGGCGTTCCCGAACCGCGAATCGGCCATACCCCCTTGGTGGTGCGGAACCCGAGGCTGGCCAAGAAGGCGTAGACCTCGCGGCCGGCTTCCAGGGTCTGTGAATCCGGGTCGTCGAAGACGGTGAAGGCGAACGATTTGCCGTCCGGCCACAGCGCCCTATGTGACCCCTGTGGTCGTAACGGCTTCATGGATCGACTATCTCCAGTGTACCGCTCCTCCCTGCGAGATCAAGGAACCACCGCGGCGGCAAGCGGATCGGCGGCCAGCACCGTATTACTCGCGTTCCTGTACTTCACCTGATAGTACAGAACCCTCTGGGAGATGGCCGGTATGGCGATGGTGCGGCCCGTCGATTCGCGGCGCCGAAGCACCGCGCTTGCAGAGGTTTTCAGGCCGCTGGCGATGACGAGGATCTATCATTCCGCCGCTTCGAGCGCCGTCGCGGACAAATCCCCGGAAACGAGGACAGCGCGTTAAAATAGTTATCGATTTCATGATGAAGCGCATCCCGATAAGCCCGCGCGCTTTTTGTTCTCTTCCCCGATGATGCAGTTGCGAGACCGCCTGACAAACGCCGTGAAGGCCGCAGCCGCGCGCAGGGGGATTCTCATGTGGCGGAAGAGCGGACGCTGCTGCTGAGCCCCGGCGAAGCATGCCAGCTCTTGGCCTGTCTTGAGACTTCGAGTCGGGTGGCAGGCGATGTCGCGGAGTTGGGCGTAGCCTTCGGCGCCTCGGCAAAACTGCTGTCGATGCGCCTGCCCGCGGGAAAACATCTGCACCTGTTCGATACCTTCAAAGGACTTCCTCGGGGCACCGCGGCCGACGGCGTGCGCTTCCACGCCGGAGAATTCGAGTCGAACCTCGATCGAGGGACGTGCGCCGGTACATCGGAACGGAGCGGGTGCATTATCATCCTGGTCTGTTTCCGGCCACTGCGGATGCGCTGAGCGACCGCCTTTTCTCGTTCGTGCATCCGGATGCAGACTTCTACGAGAGAACGCTGGCGGCATTCCAATTCTTCTATCGGCGCCGGGCGACGTTTGCTGGGATGCTACACTGAAACCACGAGGGACCGCGGCAGACCGAGGCCATGACTCCGCCCCATACACAGGCGTCACGCGAGAGTAACTTCGCCAAGCCGGCAGTGCCCGTCTGGCCGGCCAGTTCTACGGCTGCGCCCCGCCCGGCGTTCTATCTCACGATGCTCTTTGTGTTTGTAGTCTATGGCCGGTTTCCGGAGATCGTGGACATGGTTACGGGGTCCGCGATTCACTCGGTGCGGATCATCATGGTTCTCGCTCTCTTGGCGGCGCTGCTGTTCGGCGGCGCAATACGTCCGGTCTTCTCCAGAGTTGGTATTTGCATACTGGCGTTTACCGTTTGGTTGTGTGTCTGCACTCCATTCAGCGTATGGCGCGGCGGCAGCTTCCGAATGCTTCGGGAGTCCTGGGCGGTATCGCTTTTGTCTTTCGTGATCATCGCATCCTCCGTGCAAGGACTGGAGCAGTGCCGCAAGATCCTGTACAGTTTTGCCGCGGCCACCATTTTCATCGAATCTTTGGCACTCATAATGGGGCGAGTACAGCAGGGCCGTATGGCCCTGCTGGGAGGCACGCTAGGGAATGCCAACGATCTGGCCATGATGCTGCTCATGGGCGTGCCATTTTGTCTGTTTGTCGTCCGCACCAGGCCTGGAAAGTCGTTTTTCAAGCTGGCTTGTCTGGCGGCTATCCTTTTCATTCCGGCGACTGTGGCTACGACCGGCTCACGCGGCGGGCTGGTGACCATGGCACTCATGTTCATCCTGTATTTTCTACCGTTGCCGGCCACCCAGAAGATTGGGGTGGCCGTTGGCGCTCTGATGCTTGCGGTATTTGCTATCACGTGGTCGACCCGCAGCGCGTTGGATCGGTATAAAGCTATTTTTTCTTCGTCCGATCAAGCGCAATCGTCGGAGTCGGAGCGATCCGCGTTAGAATCCTCGGGGCTGCGGAAAGAGCTGTTACGCTCCAGTTTGCAGTTGACCCTGCGGCATCCCTTGCTGGGCGTCGGTCCGGGGATGTTCGCGGTCGCCAATGCAGACTATACTGAGGAAACTACGGGACGGGCCAGCTTTAACGCGTGGCACGAAACGCACAATACGTTCACGCAAGTGTCCTGCGAAGACGGCCTGCCCGGATTGTTTCTGTATTGCCTGACGCTGCTGTTCTGTTTCAAAATTGTGCGCTCGGTCGAAAAGCGGGCTCGTCGGGATCCTGCCTTGTCCTCGGTGCGGCACATGGCGTTTGCTCTTCGGCTGGCGCTCATCGCGTTCATCGGGACCTCCCTGTTCTCCAGTAATGCCTATGCGTATTACTTTCCGATGCTGGCGGCTTTCTGCGTGGCCCTGGACCGGGCCGCCGCGGAGCTATTCTCGTCCCAAATGGCGCCCGCATCGGAGCAACCCTATACCATGCCACAAGCGGCCAAGGCTGTAGCGCAGTTCCGGCCGGGAAGGCTGGGTGGCAGCAGGGCTATGGCGTGGAAGAGACCGCCCTCCGGATAAACAATCCGCCGTCACGGCGCTGTCTGCCGCTCCGATTCGTATCGCTTGGCCGCCTGGCTGCCGGTCATGGCCTGGTCAGGTTGCGAACGTGGGTCGCCGTAACCACCGGCGTTGCCCGCACATCGAGTTCGTAGCGCACCTCCTCGCCACTTTCGCCGATGCGCCGGAAGCCCATCCGATCATACAGTTCCTGAACCAAGCCGTTCCTCGCCGTGGGCCGGTACACGCCCACGATACGGCCGACGCGCCGCTCGGCCGCGGCTTCGACGAGCCGGTCGAACATGAATTTTTCCATCTGCCTGCCCAGCGTGCGGCAACTCATCAGCCACGTATCGATTTCCCATGTGCCGCGGCCGGCCGGCCGGCAGCACAGCACTCCGATCAAGCCGTAGCTGCCCATGCGGTCGGACATCTGAAAGGCTCTGGCCCACCCTTGCGGGTCTTCTGCGATGGCGCTCAAATGGGCTTCGGTGTAGCGGCGGGTGGTAAGGTTGAACTGGTTGGTTTTATTCACCAACTGCGTGACCCGCGCCAGGTTCTTCCCGGTGATTGCCTCCGCAGCGGCCTCCAGTTGGAGATTCTGCAGAAAGTCGTCCAGCGAAGCGGATGAGGCATGCAGGCTCTCGCGCTGTGCTTCCACGCGGTACTGATCGGCGCGAGCCAAATCCTCGCGCGACAGGGACAGCGCCTCGAAGTAGTGGCCGCGGTCCAACTGATGCAGGTAGTGAAACGGCGAAGATCCCAGTTCGACGATGGCAACTTCTGGAAGCTGGGAACGGACCCACTCGCGTTCGAGCTGGTTGTCGTCGAGGAATACGAAGCTGTCCAGGCCCAAAGACAAGTCGCGCGCCACCGCCCGCAGATTGGCGGCCTTATCTTCCCAGTTCGCGCGAAAAGCGGCGAAATCTTCCAGCCGCAGAGCCATGTGAGGGTGTTGGAGGAAGGGCAGTTGAGCGTCGTCGAGGTTATTCTTGGAGCACACGGCCAGCAGGATTCCGCGGCGCTTCAGGTCCAGCATATACCTTTGCAGGTCGAGGTGCGCCTCTCCTTCAGGGCTGCCCGGTCCGATGCCGATACCGTCCAGGCCGTCTTCGCCGATGACGCCCTTCCAGAGCGTATTGTCCAGGTCTGTGACGAGCACCTTCCGCGACAGCCCGAGTATTGCCCGCGCGTGAGACATGTATGCCTCGGCGAGTTCCGGCAACGCTTCTGTCGCAGGATGCTGCCGGTAACGTGTCCAGGCCACTTCATCCTCCCACCGTTTTGTCCCGGCTTCGCGCTCGACCGCGGCCATATTGAGGATCGAGACGTTCGCCGGAGCCTCCTCGCGGAGGCGAAGGTTTAACAGATCGATCACTCGGGTCCGGCCGCCCGGAAGCACGCCGGCCAGATGCCCGAAAGCCTCGCTGGCCGGATAGTCGAATGACGGCTGGACGATGTGGCAGGCGTAGGAATCCGACAAGCGATTCCAGCCCGCTTTCCGCTCCTCGACAAACTGGCCGATCCAGGCCTGCTCGTTTTGCGTCACAGCCTCCAGGTGGAGATCCCGCCAGTGCGTGACAAGCATGACGATGCCGGGCCGGAAGCGCGCCAGCCCACTGTTGGCATCCCATATCTCCTGTTCGATCGAGCCATAGGGACCCTCGTAGATCTCACCTCCGATCCGGTCGCGCAGGCATAGCGCCCGCAGAACGGGCACCATCAGATGCGTGGTGCTGGAACCAAGCACGGCGATCCTGCATTGCCGTAAGTTCGACCGGACAGAACCGGCCAGCTCGCGCACGAGTTTTTCAGCTCGCGCGAAGAAGGTATGACGGACGTCCTGGGCCAGCGCCAGGCGCAGTTTCTGGGCGGCCTCCTCATACGCGCCAGTAGCGGCCAAAGCCCGCGACCAAGCCAGCAGATCGAGCGGATCGCGCCGGGCTTGAAAAGAAATAAAGCGCTCCCAGGCGGGGACCAGGGCGGCGTTGTCCGATAGCAATTGTGTCCGCAGCCAAGCTCCGTTCGGGGTGTCCGGCAGCGTGTCGAGCCAAGCCTGCGGAAGCGGACCGCCGGCTCTGTCCAACTCCTCTGCCAGGAGAGAACAGACATTGGAATCAAACCGGCTTCCCAGCCGCTCCAGCGTCTCACGGGCCAGTTCCAGGCGTGCCGGGTGGTCGAGTGCCCGCAGGCGCCGGGACAAGACCCGATCCATATCCTCATGGGCCATAATTGTGCACAAGCACGACGCTCACGTGGCCGCCAGTTCCTCTTCTTCCACCAGTTGGTCTTCGCTCATTTCGTGGGGCCGCCTGGGAAGCAGATCCGCCGTGCCCTCCAGCCACGCGCGAAACTCCAGATCCGAGAGTCCCGTAAAGTCTACCAGCCGAGGCAGCAATAGCGGATCGGTCCGGGCGGTGCACAGACCCGCTTTACAGGTGGTAGCGGACAACATGCCGTACTCCTTCAGGTAAACCGAATACTCGGGCAAGTGGAAGCCGCCCGTGTAGCAAAAGTGGCGCGGCTCGTTCGAGGTGAACGTGACAATCCGGCGGCGGTTGTCCTGGAGTTCCGCAAACATGCGTTCGCGGCTCCGGTAGGCGCGATGACGGTGGGTGTGATACTGCAGGTCAGCCCCTCGAGCCGCCAATTCCCTCGCCTCCTCCGGCGTGATCAGATGCATCACACGCTTCCGGCAGAGTTCCTGGTAATCGATGTCGAGGCGCCCCGCAAGCCGGGCCAGCAGGTCGTCTTTCTCCCGGCCGGAGAGCTTGCGCGATAGCGCAAACTGCCCGATCGCCGCAGCCGCGCGTTGGTGGCCGTCGCCGCCCAGCGCAACCGGGGCAGGGAACACCTCCGGCCATTCCAACTTTTGCTTATGGCGCCCCTTCCACAGCAAATAGGAGCACATCGGATCGAACACCGGACGATTGAATTCAACGTAGTAGGTGGTCAAGTACAACGTGACCGGGTAACCGAACCATTCGACGATCGGGAAGGCTACGCTGAAAAAATCGTGGAGGCCATCGTCGAAGGTAAGGGCCACTGCGCGATCCGGCAGGGTGCCTTTCTGAAGCCGGTCGACGGCCTCGGACAACGGAATCACATGGCAGCGAGCCCGAGCCACTAATTCCATGCGCCGGCGGAGGGTCTCAGGTGAGATATACAGGTCTGCCCACTCGTGCTCATCGTACATGGAGACGCCGTGATAGCACAGGATTAGCAAGCGATGCCGCCGCCAGGCGCTGCCGGAAAGCAGACCTGAGGCGCCCGTTGTCTCCGCCAGCCGCAAAACGCCCATCTTGGCCTGCTTCAGCATAGGGCATCACTCACGGAAGGCGCCCCTGCTCTGCAGGACCATGAGCAGATCTCCCACCGTTTCCGCTTCGATCGTTTCGTCGTCGGGCTCGATGCCGAATTCGCTGGTAATCAGGGAGAAGATCTGAACGTCGGCCAATGAAGTCCATTGAGCGACGGTGTGACGCGTGTCCTCTTCCCGCAGCGTCCGCGCGGCAACGCCAAGGATCTCCGCCATTGCACGCAGAAAGCCCGACCGTGTCATCGTACCTCTAACCAGGGGCCGCGCCCTTGAAATGCAAACGACTTACAGTACGGAAGGAGCAATGCTTGTGGAGGCCGTCCCATCTGCAAATTGGAGCCTGAGAATTTGAATTATACTCGATGTCTGGGCCAAATGTCTCCACCCTCCGAGATGCCCGAAACTCTGCAGCGGGCGGACTTGGCTCTGCGGCGCATCGGCACGCGCGCCGAGGACGTGGCGTGGACATTGCTCAACAACGAAGCGAATATCGAGCCGGTGGCAGCCCTCAAAAAGGAAGCTGGACTGGAGGGCGATGAGGTGGAAAGGCTTCTTCTCTGGAATGCCGCGCGGCAAGCTCTGCCGGGCGTATCTTCTCTGCCTGTCGACAAGTCGATCCGCGAACGGCTGGATCGGGACCTCCGCCAACTGCACGCTATGAGTGTCTCAATGCCGGCAGGCTCGTACCATTTCGAGCGCGCCGCCAAGATGGCCACCCTGCGGCGCTTCCCGGCCGGACCGATGGAATGGGAAATATCGGGCGTCCCGCGCTCCTACTTCTTGCAGGCGGCATTTCCGGCGAACCTGCGTTTCCTGGCATTTGTGATCTTCCGCCTGGGAGGGCGGGTGCCGTGCTTCTTTGTGCATCTTGCGCCGCCTCCCCGCAACCGGGCGCTGAGCGTGCCGAAGGAGGTGCTTCGGTCATACTACCGCATGGCTCGATCCCTGCAACTGCAGCCCGGCGTGCGCGGTTTGCTGGCTCACGCGTGGTTTCACGACCCGGCCGCCGTGCGGGATCACCCGCACCTGGAGGTGCTGAGCCGGCCGTACGTCGACCATGGCGGCCTGATTACGTTGTTGGGGCCCGCTCCGCCCTCGTCCGGCGTATTAGTGGGGAACGCTCAGCGGAGTGCGGATTACCTGGCCGGGAGAGTCCAGTACAGGTACGGCTTCGCCATATGGCCGCGAGATGCCGCCATAGGGTGGGCAAATGCCCATCCGGAATTGGGGGATTGAACCCCACAGTTTTCTATTCGTTGCCCTTACTGGCCGCCAGGCCCGACCGGGCAGCCGCGCGCACCGCGCAGAGCCTTGCGGTCCGCATGTCATACTGGGGACGTGAACGCGTCCACTGGTGAAACCCGGGTTGCGGTGCTCGGGCTAGGATATGTCGGGTCAGTCACGGCTGCCTGCTTGGCGCATCTGGGTCACTGCGTAACCGGCGTCGACCGGGATGCGCACAAGGTCGAGAGTATCGAGACCGGGCGGGCCCCTTTCTACGAGCCCGGGCTGGCGGAGTTGATTCAGGAAGGCCGCGCGAACGGCCGGCTAACGGCAACCACGCTGCTGGAACCGGCCATCGAGCAAGCCGAGATTGCTCTGATCTGCGTGGGCACGCCCTCCGAGCGGAACGGAAACCTGGGGCTGGATCAACTGCGGCGGGTCTGCAGCCAGATCGCCACAGCCTGGAAGGGGGAAAGCCGCCGGCTGATTGTGGCGGTGCGCAGCACGGTTTTCCCCGGCACTTGCGAGGAACTGACCGCCGAGTGTCTGGGCGGCTCCGATCGCTTTGCGGTAGTGTCGAACCCGGAGTTCCTGCGCGAAGGCAACGCCGTGAGCGACTTTCTGGAGCCCTCTCTGCTGGTGGTGGGCGGCGCCAACCGCAGCGCCGTGGAAAAAGTGGCGGGACTGTACCAGCCACTCGGAGTGGAAGCCTGTCTGGTGTCTCTGCGAACGGCGGAGATGATCAAGTACGCATGCAACACCTTCCACGCACTGAAAGTGGCCTTCGCCAACGAGATGGGCGCGCTCAGCGGCGCGTTGGGCATTTCCGGCGCGGAAGTCATGGATACTTTGTGCCGGGATTCCAAGCTGAATATCTCGCCGGCATATCTCAAGCCCGGCTTCGCGTTCGGCGGATCGTGCCTGCCAAAAGACCTGCGGGCGCTTGTATACCGCGCCGGCCGGCTGGATTTGAAAGTGCCGTTACTCGAGACTGTCCTGCCCAGCAACGACCAACACCTGCGGCGGGCGATCCAGAAGGTGATGGATCTGCCGGCCGCTCGGCTCGGCGTATTCGGTCTGGCTTTCAAGGAAAACACCGACGACTTGCGCGAAAGTCCGGTGGTTGCCTTACTGGAGCACCTGATCGGCAAAGGGCGCCAGGTCCGGGTCTACGATCCGCATATCCGCCTGGAGGAGATTTACGGCAGCAACCAGCGATTCGTGCTGGCTGCCATCCCGCACATCGCCAATCTGCTCGAATCCAGGCTGGAGAACATGCTGGAATGGGCCGACCATGTCATCGTCACGCAGCGGCCTGCAGCGGCGGCCGCCGGGTTAATTCAGCGTAGCGGTCTTCCGATAGTGGACATAGCCGGTGCGGCGCCCTGGGATTCCGTGCGGGCGGTCTAAGTCTGCGGCAGCAGCCCGGCAATCTTCCGCTGGACAAGATCCTTTTCTTCCGGCGTCAGAATTCCCGCCAACAAGACGGCGCAAAGATAAACCAGGGAAAACACCACACCGCAGATAATCAGAATGACGAGCGGCTTGGCATCCCGCAGCAGGAGCCGGACGCCTTCCGCAACCAGGCCCGCCGCCGCCGCGGCAGTTGCCAGTTTCCCGATATCCTTCAGAAGCACGAGGTCCTTCCGGCTAACGCCCAGGACGCGCCCGAACCTAACGGCCATAACGATCCGTTCGATTACGCCGATCAGGACCACGGCCGAAATCGCGCCCACCATGCCAAAA
Organism: Bryobacterales bacterium; assembly: GCA_003132865.1. The sequence goes on along the minus strand of PKYZ01000639.1, from coordinate 6,736 downwards.
CGGGTCGTCCCAAACCAGAGACCGGCGATCAACAGCACGCATAAGACGACCCGCAGCCGGATAAGAAAGAAGCGCTGCTCCACATATGCGCGGAACAGTGGATCCTGCAGCAGGATGCCCAGCAGCAATAGGGTCAGATTGATCAAGAACACCGGAACGCTCGCCAGGTAACGCCGGGTGAAGAGAAAGCCGATGAACTCATGGGCGACCACTACCAGCAGAGCGTACACCGGGAAGTACACGGCAGCCAGCTTACGCATGGCGCGCGCCATTAACTGGATGATTTCGCGTGTGTCGTTTTGTTGCTGCAAGGCGCTGACGCGGGGGATCACCACGGCATTGGTGGCTTCCTGCAACATGCCCATCAGGGGCACCTGCACCGTCCCCACTCCGTAGATGGCGTAAGCCACGGCTCCCAACCGGTTGGAGACGAAATAACTATGCAGATCGGTCTGTACCGTATAGAGTATGCCGGCCAGGCCGAGCGGCACGGCGTAGGACAACTGGCTGCGCATGAGGCTCCCATCGAAACGCTGCCAGAAACCGCTGAAACGGGACTGCAAATACCACCACAGAACCCCTGTTTGCAGGACCCCCTGCACTACCGCCGCCCAGAGCAGTGCCCGCACCGATCCGAACACAATCACCGCCGCCAGGTAGATAACCGTTCGCGTAAGCTGCACGCCCATAATCAGGGCGCTGGCCATTTTCATTTCCCCGTGGGCGATGGGAATAATCTCCAGGGTCTGTGACACAATCCAGAGCAGGATCACTAAGCCGATCGGGTGGGCGTAGCCGGTCAGCCCAGGTTGATGGAAGATGAGAGCCAACAGCACCGGCCAGAGCAGAAACGCGCCGCAGGCCAGGCACCCCACGACCATGTTGTAAATCAGGATGTTCAGAACCGTTTCCTGCTGCCGGTCCGGCTCGCGCGGCAGAAAGTAATAGGCGCTCATGGCGAAGCCCAGCGGCAGCACCGTGACCGAGGTTCCGATGATCAGGAAGAGCTGTTTGTATACGCCGAACTGCGCCTGATCGAGCCGGCGGACAAGTAGCATCGGCAGTGCCAGATTGAATGCAAACGCCATCGTCTTGGCAAACATCAGCCAGGAAACGTGTGCTGTGAGAGATGCGCCTTTCGCGGGGGCCGGCTGACTCGGAGAAGAGCCTTTCACGATTGTGTCTTCAGCTTGTAGATGTGGCGGTCGCGCCACTGATAGAGCGCTCGCAGGAAGCCGGGCGCCACGCGCAACAGCATCAGCACAGTGGCGAGTTTCAAAGATTTCTGTTGCGCGTTCGCCCGCGTCAGATGACTGGCGGCTGCTACGGCATCACCGGCGAGGAAAGCGTTCTTGCCTTTTTGTAGTTCCAGGCTGGCGTGATGCACGACACGCTCGTGTTCCAGGACTTCCCGCTGTGCGGCTGTGAGATGGGGATCGCGCGCGGCTTTCGCCAGCACGGCGAGAAACCCTTCCAGCATGGAAACCCCGTCGGAAGACAGGCTGCCCGCGTGTCGGCGATAGCGTCCCAGCACCCGGCGCTGGTAGGCAATCCGGCCCCCCTGCCTGGCGATGCGCAGCCACATGTCGATGTCCTCGGTCCCCCGAAACGCGGGATCGAACAGTCCGGCGCGCAGCAGCGCCTCCCGGCGGCAGACGCTAACACAAATGTGCACCGTGCACTGACGCGAGACCAGCCGTTCGAAAGTGACGTCGCCCGCGGAGGGACATAACTCCATGACGGTTCTGCCCGCTTCCGGTACATCCCCGAAAATACGGGCGTCGGCATACACCACATCGATGGACGGATCGGCTTCGAGCACCGCGAGTTGCGCTGCCAGGTGCTCGGGGGCCCATATGTCGTCGGCATCGAGCGGCGCAATATATTGGCCCCGCGCTGTCCGGATACCGGTGTTGCGGGCCCCGCCCGGGCCTTGATTCTCCTGGCGCAAGTAAATGATGCGCTCGCGGTAGGGTTCCAGAGCCTTCTCCAGATCCTCGCGGTCAGGCGAGCCGTCGTTCACCACGATGATTTCATAATCTTTGAAAGTCTGTGCCAGCACCGAATCCAAGGTGTCGGCGATGGTTTCGGCAGCCCGATAGGCGGGAATGATTACGCTGACCAAGGGGGCCATTCCGGCTGTTTCCGTCTCCCACACGACTTGCAGAATAGCACAGCTTCACGGACTCCAGCGGCAGCGTACGCCGCACTTAGCGCCGGCACCGCGCATGCTTTGCTTCCCTGGGTTGACGAGGGCTGGCACGGAGCGCCCGCCTGGTCGTTAGCGTTCCGGGGTTACATGGGCACGCCCGGCTTTGCGGAGGCTGGACTCAAGGACATCGATCGTTATACCTACTGGATCATGCCGATTTACCCGGTGGCACAGGCCATTTGGTACCGGCTATTCAGTTTCAGTCTGGCGTCCCTGCGCGCGCTGTCGATCTTCTGCGGATTACTTGGATTTACTTGGATTGGTGGCCTGGCCGCTCGTTTTCCGCCGCCTGACCGAGGACACCTTCGGCGCGTTGCTGTTCATGGTCATTGGCGGGAGAAGAACCTGCGTCTGGCTATTCTGCTCAGCCAAACGCTGGTGGCCGCCAGCGGGCTCACCCACCCGAATGGCGGCATGCTCTCGTTTCTGGGCGGCCTCTGGCGGGTGCTCTATTTCGATCGCCGCCGCATCCGTCCGGCTCACGTTGCCATTGCTGCCATTCCTTACGCCGCCGGCGCGCTCGGTTGGGGCGCTTACATCGCGCAAGACCCGGGGGCCTTTGTATCCCAGTACGGTTATCAAATCGCTACGCGCTCCCAGATCCCGACGGGCGCCCTGGATGGCTCTGCGGGATGAACTGGTGAAGCGGTATCTCATGAATATGGGCCTGGGCGGGCATTCTCCGGGCAGCTACGGACCCAATTTTTGAAATCCCTGATTTTCGTTGCGTATGCGGTCGGCATCGCCGGACTGCTCGCCGGCCTACTACCTCATTTTCTTGGTCTATCCGTTCACGGCGGCGGTGGTGGTATTTGTCCGCTGGTGCTGGCGAAACTCGGTCCGCACACGCCCGTTAGTGGTACTGAGCCTGGCAGGTATGTTCGTAATCCAGTTGGGCGGCGTGGTTTACCGCATCCGGCGCGACCCGTATCATCGGGAGTATCTCCCGGCGGCCGATTTCTTACGCGCCCGCGCCCAGCCGGGCGATTTGATCATGGGCATCATGGGCAGTCACGAGTTGGGATTTACCATAGGCTTCCGGAACAATTCTTCGTCGAGGAGATCTATCAAGGGCGGTTCGATACCGTGCTTCTGAAGAATCCGGCACAGTTCGCCAGGTTACAGGAAAGGTTAGCCCAGTATCGGGTGATCTACAACGAGAAGAACTATCGGGTGCTGGCGCTACGGCCGGAATTCAAAGCGGGCGCCGTCAGGCCGCGCCATACGTTGTGGAGGGCCCCGGCGGATTTACTCGATATAGCCCAATTCGCGCAGGCTTCGTCTTCCAGCCGGATCCGGACTGCCAATCGAAGCCGACACTCACTCCATGCAGTTTGCCTGGCGTCATGGTACTGGTGCGGCGACAACCCGCTCACCAGACCATGTCCCTTGATAATATTGATCTTGCCCCATGAAGGCGATCATCCTGGCGGCGGGGCTGGGGACCCGCTTGCGCCCCGTCACATCCACGACCCCCAAGTGTCTGGTACCGATTAACGGCGTGCCGTTGCTGGAACTGTGGCTACGCGACTGCGAGCGCGCCGGCGTGGAAGGCGTGCTCGTGAACACCCACCATTTGGCTGAACGCGTCGAGGAATTTGTCGCGGCGCGCCGCGGCATACCGGTAACTCTGGCCTTTGAGCCTGCGCTGCTCGGCAGCGCCGGAACCATCGCGGCGAATTGGGATTTTGTGGACTCCGGCGAATCTTTCCTAGTCATATACGCCGACAATCTCACGACCTTCCCGCTGTCCGAGTTGATCGCGTTCCATGCTACTCACGACCGGATCGCCTCAATGGCCCTGTTCCGCTCCCCAAATCCGTCCGCCTGCGGGGTGGTGGAGATGGACGACTCCGGCCTTGTTACGGGGTTCTGGGAGAAGCCGGAGAATCCGCCCGGCAATCTGGTCAACGCTGGTCTCTACGTTTTTCGCCGCCAGGTGCGGCCATATTTGCCCATGGAGGTTCCCGCCGGTCTTCCAGCAGACATTGGCCGGTCTTTGATGCCGGCGCTGGTCGGCCGGGCCATGGGACTGCCCATCAGAGGCTACTTCGTGGATATAGGCACTCTGGAGAATTACTACAGAGCTCAGGCGGATTATGCCGCCGCCTGCCGCGCAACCGGGGAATCATGATCGTACAACACTGTTGTACAATAATGGGGTGAATGTCACCGCCTCCTATGCGCGGGCACACTTGCCCGAGTTGCTGAAAGCCGTCCAACGGGGCAAGACCGTTACAATCTCGCGCTATGATCGGCCGATTGCGGATCTGGCGCCGTCGAAACAAGCCCTGAAGCCCGCGCGGAGATTCGGCACGCTCAAGGGCAAGGTGAAGATCATCGATCCGAACTGGGCCGCGCCCATGACCGTCGCCGAAGCGGATGCGTTCATCGAGGGGCGCTACTAGGCTGTGCGCGTCCTTCTCGACACACAGGTCCTTTTCATGGCGGCAACCGGGGCGCAGTTTTCCAAGAGAGTGCAGTCCCTGCTCGTCGGCCTGGATAACGAACTGCTCCTCAGCTCCACTTCCATCCTGGAGATCGCTTTGAAGCACGCGCGCAAGAAGATCGACATGCCGGAAGCGCTCGTGCAACAGGCAGTACAAGATCTCGGCCTGACCGTGATCGCTTTCGAGCCGCGGCATGCTTATCGACTATTCACTCTCCCCACGCATCACGGGGACCCATTCCACCGGATGATCGTTGCCACCGCACTCGTTGAAGACGTGCCTTTGGTTGGCGGCGACCGCCAGTTTGCCCACTACAAGGGTTTGCGGGTTATCTGGTGATGCGGTGCTGCCTCTTCCTGGACCGCGACGGGGTCGTCAACGCCGCGCCGCCAGCGGGCGAATATATCCGGCGTTGGGATGAGTTCCGGCTGCTGCCCGAAGTGGTCTCCTGGATCCGTTTGTTCAAAGCCGCCGGCTTCCTCGCCGTCGTGCTCACCAATCAGCGCGGCATCGCGCTAGGCCAATACTCGGAGGCCGATCTGCTGGCTCTGCACGAAAAAATGCGCGCCCAACTGGCTGCGCAAGGCGCCATTCTCGACGATATTCTCTATTGCCCCCATGCGGAAGGCGCCTGCAATTGCCGCAAGCCGCTGCCTGGGATGGTGATCCAGGCGCAACAGAAATGGGACATCGATCTCTCCGCTTCGCTGCTAATCGGCGATGGCGAGCGCGACCGGCTGCTCGCCGAAGGCTGCGGCATCCCGTTCGCACTGGTCCGGGACGGGCGTGTGGTGGAGACCGCGATCCCCCATAGGCGTTAAATTAAACCGAAATCCGGCAGTTGCTCCGTGGGGCAGACCATCGTTTTTTGTGGTCTGCCCGCCTGCGCAGCAGGCGCCCGCAGTTCTCACCCGGAGGTGTACCTGCGGAGCAGTTGGAAGTCGCTGCGAACAAACGCCTTCCGGGCGACTCGAAAGTCCCGGACTGCCGGATTAGGTTAAACAAGGTCGCCGCTGGAGCGCATCCCCCAACAGCGTGCGTTCATCCCAAACATGCCCCTGCTGGCCAGTTCCCCGGGTTGTCGACTTTTCGCGTCCAGGTGGACAATCCGCCGAACCGCTCGCTCGCGACCCTACGCAGGTACATCCGGGAGGGCAGGCTGTTTCTGGAGAATGCCACCGCCGCCGGGCCTTCAATTGTACAGGAGCCGGAGGGAGTATCGCAGACGTTTTCCAGAAGCCGTCACCGGGGTAGAATAAAGAGCGGATGACCTCTGCACTTCCTCTCACTCGCCTGGTGCCCGTCATCGCGCACGCGGTAGCCGTGTTCGGCGATGAGCAGAAGGCCACGCACTGGCTGTCGACTCCCCTCGCCCTGTTCGATAATCAAACCCCCACGGAGCTGTTAGCCACTAGCGAGGGCATCGAGCTCGTCGAGCGCACGCTCACCCGCATCGAACACAACATTCCTTCCTGATGGCCGTCTTGGCCGGCCGTCGCGTTTTCCGCGTATGCCGGGCGCGTTATGCGCGTCTCGACGGCACAGGGGGCCCGGCGCGTCGGCGGCCGCTGGAATTCGTCCGGGCGAGCCGTCGTCTACATGGCCGAGAGCATCGCCTTGGCCGTCCTTGAGAATCTGGTGCACATGACCAGACAAGACTTCCCGCGCGGCTACGTTTGTGTGGCCGCTGCGCTCCCCGATGGAATGAGCATGATCCACGAGAAGGATCTACGCAAACACCCGGCGCTCCAAGACCAGAGTACCGAACAGTTGGGCGACTGGTGGCCCGATTCCCGAACGAGTGCCGTCCTGCAGGTCCCGTCTTTTGTGATCGCGGGGGGAACATAACTTCCCGCTCAATCCAGTCCACTCGGAATTTGCGCGGATACAGATCGAACCACCGGCGATCTTCCATTTTGATGAACGGCTCTTTGAAAGACCATAGTACCCACGGTGTCCGGCGTAAAGCGCGCCCTGAGCGATTCAGAATCGACGATGTATCTAAACCGTTTTGAAAGCAAGGGGAGGACGGGCCGGCGTTTGGTAGACGACAATGCAGAGCATTTTTAGCTCG
>PKYZ01000631.1 GCA_003132865.1 Bryobacterales bacterium | reverse complement strand
CATGATGTTCATCGGCATGGGCTTGTTCAAACTCGGAGTCTTCAGCGCGGCCAGATCGTACCGCTTTTACGCCTGGATCGCAATCATCGGGTACCTGATCGGGATTCCGTTGAACTCGTACACAGCCTGGCTCGCAGTGAAGGGCAATTTCGACCGCGTCACTTTCGCGTTCACCCACGTGGCTTACGATATCGAGCGGCTACCGGTGGCCCTGGCGGACATGGCGCTGCTGATGATCTTGTGCAAGGCCGGCGCGCTCCGGTGGCTGACCAGCCGTCTGGCCGCCATCGGGCAGATGGCGCTGAGTAACTACATCTTGCAGTCGGTGGTTTGCACGCTCGTATTTAACGGCTGCGGGTTCGGCTTGTACGGGCGGCTGGAGCGGTATCAGTTGTACTACGTGGTCGCGGGATGCTGGGCCATGTCTTTGGCGGCAAGCCCCATTTGGCTGCAGCATTACCGGTTTGGGCCCCTCGAATGGTGCTGGCGGTCGCTGACATATTGGAAGAGGCAGCCCATGCGGATGGTCCGGCGCCCGTCCGGCGCGCCAGCGGAGGCGGTCGCCTAAGCTCGGCCCTATTACAATTGCGGCCATTCGGAAAGAGGTTGAGGCCGATATTGCCTGTTAAGACCGCCGACGCCGGGATTCCGCCGCGGCCACTACGCGGCCGCGTCATACTGGTAGTTTGTCCGCCCCTCATATCAAACCACGCCGGCACGCGTGGGCTCCGTGGATCGGCCCGGAGACGCTCATCTCGCAGGTCCGCAGCACAGCCCCATTCCTTGAACCGCGGCTGCCCGAACCCGGCCGCCTGATCGAACTCGGCCACTCGCCCGACGGCTTCCTACGCATTCTCGCCAATTGGGAGAACATCCTGCGCCCCGGCCTCAACATCGAGGAGCAGTTGCAGGACTACTTCGCCTTCTGCCTGGCCTGTCATCACGCTACCGTCGCCACGTTCGTGCCTACCGACGTAGATACCAAAATCCGCGGCATCGTATGGCGCGAATCCCGCGACCCCGATGTACTGCGGCCCATGCTGCGTTTGGCTCTCGCCTCGCGCGCCTGGACCGAAGATGGCATCTCCATCCGCGCCATCCGCGGCGTTAGCGGCCACAACGGCGAACAGTGGAGCGCCATTGCGGGCGGCTTGGGCTACCTGCTCGAACTCGGTGATACAGTTTCCGCCGAGGAAGCGCAAGCCGCCATCGAAGCCGAGATCGACCGGGAACAAGCGGTCTTTGATGAATGCGCCGCAGAGCGCGACGCCGAACTCGATCTGTTGCGCCTCTCGATGACCCTGGCGCACAACCGCGGCGACTTAACTCAAGGGATGGGTTTCTGGAAGCGCACCGCGCTCACCGCGCCCGTCATGGAACATCTCTCCCAGCGCGGCCGCTTCTCCCGCGCCGTTCGGATGTATGAATTCACCGGCCTCTCGGCCGAAGGTCACCGGCACTATCCCCTGCGCGCGGTGAAGGTGCTGCGCCGCTCGCCAGCTACGCTGCTGCCGCTGTGCCCGATTCTGGACGAGTGGGGCGGCGTGGTGGCGCAACTCGAAGAGAGCCACGAAGTGCTGGCAGGGCTGGTGAGCGGTTGTCACAAGGTAAAGGGCCAGCAAGGCTATTACCGCGCAATCTCCGGCATGCGCACCGCCTCCTCGGGCGCGTTCGACCGCGCGGCCGCGCGCATGCCCAACGCCGCGCAGCGTTTGCTCCGCGGTGCCGAACTGCGCAAGATTATCGACGTACCACGCATTTCCTTCGAATCCATGATGCGCAAGCGCACCCGCACGGCCCTGGCAATGTTCAGCGGAATCCGCTAACGTTGATGGGATTCGCCCTGTGCCTGTGCCTGTGAGCGTGACCTTGCGCCACCACTGGGTACCGGGTCTCCCATCCGCTACACTCGACTTATGCTGCTCTGCCCGGTTCGCGGTTGCCACTTGGCGCTCGTGCGTGCGGAGCGGCGCTTGTTCTGCCCGCGCGGACATTCATTCGATGTCGCGCGCAGCGGATACATCAACCTACTCCAGCCGCAGGAGCGGCGATCAAAGCAGCCGGGCGACACCGCGGCTGCAATCGCTGGCCGGAGGCGATTGCACGATAGCGGCGTAACCCAACCGCTGCTGCAGGCGGTCGCGGAGATTATGGCCGCATCGCCGGGCGACATCGTTCTCGATGCCGGCTGCGGTGAAGGTTTCTACCTCGGCACCATCGCGCGGCGGACGGGCTTCGTGGCGCATGGCGTCGACATCTCGATTCCGGCGGTTGATGCGGCGGCCCGGCGCTACCCCGGATGCGAGTGGATCGTGGCCAATGCGGATCGCTTCGTGCCATATGCCGACTGCTCGTTCTCTATCGTCATGTCGATCACGGCGCGGATGAATACGCGCGAATTCCAGCGTGTCCTGCGCGACGACGGGCGCCTCCTCGTCGTCCTTCCCGCCCGTGAGGATCTCGTCGAGTTGCGCGGCGTGGGCCGCGACCGCGTGGCCCGAGCCGTCGATACATTGGCACACGGCTTCACACTGGTCAATCAGCGTTGCGTCGCCACCGCGGCAGATCTGGACGCTGCCGGTGTTCAAGATGTCCTGCATTCGATTTACCGGCCAAAGCAACCGCAGCCGGCCAAGGCGATGCGAGTGACGTTCAGTCTGGATCTGTTGCTGTTTCGGCAGACGGCTCGGAAACACTAGCGAACCTGCTGGTCGGCGAGATTCTTGTCTTGCAGCGGTACATTAGGGGTACTATGAAGCCCATCCGCGACGGCCCGCGCGGCGAAAGTCATGGAATGCGGCGCCTTCGCGCGGCGCGAATAGCTACCGACAATGAACGACAACGCCGCTTTGTCGGCGGCTCCTGAACGGGCGGTACAATCGGACTGTGCCCTACCCTGAACCACTCATCGCCGCAATGCGCCAGGATCTCACCCGATACGGTGTAGAAGAGGCGAGAACTCCTCAAGATGTGGACCGCCTGCTGGGACCGGACAGCGGCGCCGTGTTGATGATCGTGAATTCCGTTTGCGGCTGTGCCGCCGGGAGGGCCCGACCGGCAATCGGGCTCGCCCTGCAACATGCGGTGCGTCCTTCGAAGGTGGCTACCGTTTTTGCCGGCGGCGACGAAGCTGCGGTGGCTCACTTGCGCGCCCGGTTGTCCGATTACCCGCCTTCCTCTCCGTCGATGGCGCTGTTCCAGGATGGAAAGCCGGTCTACATGCTGCACCGCAGCGAGATCGAACGCCGCGAGCCCGCAGAAATCGCCGGCCTCCTCACGGAAGTGTTCGACCACTTCTGCATGGCGCGCAGGCCGGTTTAGCGACCCGCCAAGGACTGGCACCAAATGTTGACAGGCGGCGCTTTGGTACCTTGGTGCGCGTTTTCAAGGATCTGAGTGGCGCAGGACGAAAAGTATGTCCGAGATCGCATGATCGATTCGACCAGCCTCCTATGGCTTCAACGTCCTTTTGGCTTTGGCCACCGGGATTAGAGTCGGATAGAACTGAACGAACGTTTCGTCCACGGCGCCGTTCTTGGCATGGCACGCCTGGCAGCTTGAGTTGGCCGGAAACGGCTTGGCTGTCCGTTGAGAGTTGCCGAATTCGAAGAACGCCCATTTTGTTGGGAAACGCTCCGCGTCTTTGAGGTGGATCTCCAATCCGGCGAAGCCTTCCTGGTAATGGCCACCGTTGTTGATTGAGCCTTTGCTGGCGGAGTAGCGGACCTCCAAAGCAAACATGGTCTTGTCCGGCCAGGAGCCGGTTTGAAGAAATGCTTTGTAGGCCAGGGGCGTAACGAAGACATTGTCGAAGCGCTCGGCAGAGGGGGCGGCGGCGGAGTCGATAGGGCCATAGGTCATCCCCAGCCCCGAACTCAGATAGATCCATTCGCGATAATTGTCCGGCCGCATGAGCTGGCCGTCGCCGGTGAACCGCAGATCGTCGGGCGGAGCCTGGGCGGGCAGGGGCACGCACAACAGCGACAGGGCGATCAGCAGTCTCTTAAGCATTGCTAATATGTTATCGCGCCTCCGCGACTCAATAGCTCCCGATATCGCCGCACAACGTGGCGGTGGGCCAGGCCTTCGTCGCTTGATCCGTGCGCCACCGCAGCCGTGATGTTCAAATGGCGAAACTGCCTTGACATGGCGCCCGCGGGCGCGTCGCCGTTGCGACTGACGACGCAGGTCCATCGTTTCAGGACGCCTCAGTTTCCGCCGTGTGGAATCGCGATACATTGGGCGAGAAATCGCGACCTTTAAAACAGCAACAGGAGCATCGATGAAACCCCTGAATCGCCGTTCTCTCGTCTCCGGTGCGTTCGCAAGCGTTGGGCTGGCTGCTTTCGACCGCGCCGCTGCCGTTGCACAACAGCGCGCTGGAAACGACGCGCCCATTTCTCCGAAGGACAACCTCAAGGTCACCAAGCTGGAAACCTTTCTGGTGAAGCCACGGTGGTTGTTCCTCAAAGTGCACACGAATGCCGGTATCGTCGGCTTGGGCGAGCCGATCACCGAAGGCCGCGCTCTCACGTGCGCTGAGGCCGTGAAGGAGATCGAGCCGTACCTGATTGGAAAAGATCCGCGTCGCGTAGCGCACCACTGGCAAGCGATCTACCGGCATGCGTTCTATCGCGGTGGACCGATCCTGACCAGCGCTTTGAGCGGCATCGACCAAGCGCTCTGGGACATCAAGGGCAAGGCGCTGGGAGTGCCTATTTACGAGTTGCTCGGCGGACCCACGCGCGAGCGGGTTCGCGTTTACGCGCACGCCGGGTCGCCAGAGGCTTTGCGGGTTGATCTGGCGCGAGGCTTCACCGCCTTTAAGACAGGTCCGGCCAAGAAGCGGGCCGCGCGGTACATTGAGACTCCGGCGGCTGTCCAGTATGCCGCCGAGCAGTTCGCCGAGCTGCGGCGCGTGGCGGGTAACGAAGTCGATATCGCGATTGATTTTCACGGCGCCATCAGTCCGGCCACAGCCAAGCTGCTCATCAAAGCGCTCGAACCGTATCAACCCATGTTCGTCGAAGAACCCATCAACTGCCAGGAACATGACGTGATGGCCGAGATTGCCCGAGGAACTTTTCTCCCCATCGCCACCGGCGAACGAGTTTTCACGAAGTGGGGCTTCCGCGAGGTATTGGAGAAGCGCGCCGCGACCGTATTGCAGCCAGACATTTCTCACGCCGGCGGCATCACGGAAGTGCGGCTGATTGCTGGCATGGCGGAAGCCTACTACGCCACGATTGCGCCGCACAATCCGCTGGGTCCGATCAACCTCGCTGCTGGAGTGCAAATAGCAGCCTCCATCCCAAACTTCTTATGCCAGGAGCAAGTGTCCCTTGGCGAGGGCTATCTCAAGAAACCATTCACCGTGAAGAGTGGGTTTCTGGACCTGCCAACGGGTCCCGGACTCGGCATCGAACTGGACGAAAACGCGATGGCCGACAAGATTGGCCATGACTGGCGGAATCCTGAAGCCTACGACGCCGATGACGGCGCGGCAGTAGATTGGTAGTCGGTGCCATTTGAAGCATCCGGCGCGCCAAGAGAACGCTGCCTTCCGGCGGTTGGAGCCACTGGAAGCCAGCTACACAACTCCAGGCGACCCCGCTGGTGACCAACGTGGTCTTTGCCTCACCCGGACGGGCCGTCATCCTCGTGTGGCCGCGCCTGCAGATCGCTACTCTGTTGCGCTGTGCTGGATAGCCGATAAGACGAATTAAGGCCGCCGCGCGGCCAAGCCTTTTGTGTCTGCGGAGTCTACCAAAGCACAGTGATAGGATTGGTTCTGAGACGGACAAAGAACATCGTCAATACAATGAAACTCGTCGTACTGGCTGCCTTGGTCGCATTCCACGCAAACGCTGCTGATACCCTCGAAATCTTGGGCCGCACTTGGGCGGTCCCGGCGGCTACCGATTGGAAAGTCGAGGAGGGTACACTGCGCCTGGTCACTGGCCGCGGGCCTCTGCCCGGACCGCGTCGCCCGATCCAGTTCGCACTGACCGACGTCCCGAATTATGACCGCCTGACCGTTGAGGCAGATGTGATGCCGCTAGGCCGCTCATTGATAATCGTCTTGGCTTATCGTGATCCGGCCCACTTCGACTACGCGCACCTCTCCACGGATATGGCCGGGGAGCAGCCGGTACACAACGGCATCTTTCACGTGT
>PKYZ01000061.1 GCA_003132865.1 Bryobacterales bacterium | reverse complement strand
GCGGGCAATCTTGCCCGCAGCCTGCCAGGAGGCCGCCCCACATTTACGCCCTCGATTGGTTATGGGACCGCCTGAAAGGATGTGATTCCGTAACTATTGGTGCCGCCGCCCCACGTAACGATCCCGATGTAGTCAATATCACTGGCGTCGAGGGGGCCTGGTTGAAAGCTCGAAAACTGAAAATCCACGGAGAGGACATTTACATCGGGCCTCAGAAATGTGTTCGCGGCATACACCCCGCCGCTGTGCGTCCATACAGTTATATCCACACCTAGGACGTCCTCGGTGGAAATGCCGGCAAAGGTCAACTGGAAAGCGGAATACGCGCTGAGGTTCAGTCCCAACGGTGCGGGCGTGGTTGCGTTAGCGAACCCATAGTAAATCTGCACGCCGGGGACGACGCCGAAACCACCGTCGAGTATCCAAATGCCTTTGCCAATGTCGAGTATACTCCGTTGCCCGTACGGATTCGACCCGATTACAAAGACTGTTTCGCGGGCCGGGCCTAGCGGACTGCCAGGGGCCAACGCTGCAAAATGGACGTCCTGCGATTGGGCGGCTGTCAGGGATACGACGTAGTGTCCCGCCTTAAAACCATCAAGGGTGAGCGGCGTGGCTGCGTGGACGGCAGGCGCTACGAGCGCGGAGACGACGACGAGCACGCAACGAGCTAGCGGTAAAGCTTGACCCACGAAGAATCTTTCGAAGCGGATGGCTTTCGTTAGTTTGTTGAGTAACATAGTTTACTTTCGGTCTGTGAAATCGCAAACGACAGCGCTGGTAACGGGACCGGGGGCAGCGCCCCCGATCCCGCTCGGTCCTTGGTGCCTGCCCCTATTCGAAGATTTGCCCCGTCAGGGTGACCACCCACGGAACGCCCAGGTCGGGCGACACAGAGATCTGCGATGCTACCCCGGGGATCTGCACCCATGATGTTCCGTTCTGCAATTGGAAAATCTTCGCCCCCGCGTTGGTCACGTCACCGCAGCCGGTGATCCAAACGTCGCCATACGGCCCTGCCAGTGGGGCCGTCACAGGACCTACTGCAATACTGCTCGCGCAGCCTGCCGGAGCCCCTGTAAAGTAAGACCCATTCCAGTAGAATATGCTTCCGCTTGAGGTGAGTACCCACGGAACGCCCTGGGGCGACACCGCGATCTGATTCGCGGCGCCCGGCTGTTTCACCCACGCCGATCCCTGCAGTTGGTAGATGCTGCCATTAAAGATGTCGGAACCATCGCATCCGATGATCCAAGGGTCGCCGTACTGCGACCCGTACGCGTTGGGACCTACGCCAATCGACGTCGCGCACCCATTGCCGGGGGCCAGTACAAAAGTGCTCCCATTCCAGTAGTACATCGTCCCAAGATGGGTGATCACCCACGCATACCCTTGGGGCGACACGGCGATCTGAAGTCCGGCGCCAACTGTCCTCACCCAACTCGAGTTCCGCCATTGGTAGACGTAATAGTCGCCGGCGCTTGTCTTGCCGGTTCCAAGGACCCAAGGATCTCCGATCGTCGACCCATTTGCATTCGGGCCCACCGCAATGGACTGGGGATCGCAATCGTTGCCGGACGTGGGGCAAGGGACAAGGAAGCTGAGTGCCGCGCCCCCCACCCGCTTAAATTGAGAAACGGTGAAATAGGTCTGGTCCGTTTTCCCGAGAGCGATTCCCATGTGCGATGTGGTGTTCGTAAAATCCTCGAGCACGTCCACGATAGGATCGGTACTGATTGTTTGTGAATAGCTGTTTGTCGTCGATGAGTAGGCCGACCCAAACATATTCACCGTGGAGGTCAAATCGGTGAATGCGGTTGCCGGGGAACAGCATTGCGGAGTTTGGTTTTCAATCACAAACTCAGCCGCCAGGCCGAGCGTCATGCAATTAGGAGTTCCAGGGCTGACGGAACAGAGCGGAAGCGCCTGGACCGACCAGCAGGGCGAGCCTGTTGCCGACGTGCAACTGAGGATCGCACCCGTGGTTTTGTCCACGAGGTAAGTGCAGCCATATCCTCCGCCTATATTCGATTTGCCCTTTGAGTCGCAGTACCATTCCTGCGAGTAGATCTCGTCGCCGGGACTGGGAACGAAAGCGCCTCCGTATCCATTGCTATCCCCGTCTCCGCAGCAATACTCCCTCCAGCTCCCGTAACTAGCGCTGGTTGAGTTCGTAGCTACATTCACGCCGCCTTGGATGAGACCTGAGCCGGTGCCAAACCCGCCCAGGCCGTTCCATATGGCTATTTCCGTGCCAGTGGTTTCGTCTCCGCCGGGAGCCGCCGTAGGTACGTTGAAGTTTGCCTCGGTGGAAATGTAATTCGGAGCGCCGGTCAAAGCAGAGCCGGTCCAGGGGGCCGCTTCCGTCGTGGTTACGGTATGTGAATGCGAACTGGGACGTTTGATTTCCAGCATCCGGCCCGGCACCAGCGCAGCGGCCAGCCAGCGGGAATACGCGGCCGCGTCTTTTTGGGGGTCCGGCCGCAGCCCGTAGCCGGCCTGGATCAGCTCCGACTGTGTGTAACTGAGCGGATCGCCTTCAAGTGCGGGCCGATCGGTGCCGCGCTCATTCGCGAGGTTGAGCGGACGCGGTTCGAACGTGTCGGCTGAAGTTAGATCGGCTGAATAGGAGGAAAAGTTACCGGCAAGGTCCGTGCAATCCAGCGTAAGCCGCTGAACCGCGTCGCCGGCGGCTGCCCGCACCGCATGGAACCGGGCGTATCCGTCATCGTCGGTGAACACTGTAAGGCCCAAGGATGGCGCACTTCCTGTAGGGTAAATCCTGCATTGTAACCCAGGCAGAGCGCGCACAGATGCGGGGGTATAGCTCTTCTCACTAGTGTCCGGTAAAGTA
>PKYZ01000877.1:3183-8485 GCA_003132865.1 Bryobacterales bacterium | reverse complement strand
CAATAGCGTCGCCGTGTTTAGCGCGTCGAGACCGAGAAAGAATTTCCACGGCACCCGTTCACTTCCACGCTCACATCCACCACCGGCGGAGCATCCGCAGGCATGCGCACGTTCACGAGACTCGGACCACGATAGAGAATCTCCCCTAACCGCTGGCCGATCCGGACGCGCACGGCATCCGATGGAGAACCAAAACCAGATCCGAAGACCGAGATCACGCTCCCGCGTGCCAACGGCGGTTGCGCATAGGTGATGCCATCCACAATCCCCGTGGGGCTGATGAGCGGCGGCCGCAAGTTGCGGTAGGCTTGCTCGGCGACGGCCACATTGGCCGGGGTGTGGAACTGCAAGATCCCGTACGCGAATATGGCGGGGAAGAGCGCCACGGCGGCGGTGATCCCATGCCACTCAGGGCGGGCTGGGAGGCCGCCGCAGGCTGGGAGCCTGCCCCACACAAGAAGCAGCAAAATCGTGGCGACGGTGATGGCGCGCCCCAGCCATGCACTCCAGGAAGCGCCGAATCGCAGGCTAACCGGACCCTTGGACGTTCCCGTCACTAAGAGAAACCCGATGGGGTCTTTGCCGATAGCGCCTTCCGACGAGATCCATCCAGCGTCGTGGTTCACCTTTACGAGAACCGCCTCGTTCGGGCCCGCATCCGCCCGCAGCTCGGCCCGATCCGGCGACAACCAACGGATGTGGGCCTCCCGCTTGCCGCGCGCCCAGGCAACGTAGCCTTCCAGAAACTTCACGTCATCGGTCGCGCGCAACTGCCCGAGTTGCTTCATCTGCGCCAGATCGACGACTACGGCGGGCTGCTCGTCCGGAGGCGGCAGCCGGTAAATGGTATCCGCTCCGTTCGTCCAGACTGCCGGCCACGCCGCGAAGCGTTCCGGCTGCACGAACCAGTGGAAGTATTCCGCCGACCCGGGGCCATCGACGACCAGGTAACGCACGTCCAGCGCCCGCAGCCACAGCTCGGCAATTCGCGCCGGGGCTTGCGGCTCTCCGCACCCCAGGATGACCTGCCTGTGCGCGGCGGGAACCAGGTAATTGGAGATGCCCTGTGCGCTGCCTCCCACCTGGGAGACATCCGCCCAAATGTTCAGAGAGCCTTCCAATTCACCGGCGACGAGGACGCGCGAGGAACCCGCGTTGTGAGCCAGCCAGTGGGAGATCTGAAAGGCGCTGGTTGTGCGCGGATCAATGCTTGGGTCAACGCCCCGCTGCACCGTCCATGCCCCAGGGAGAAACCGCACAGCCGGCACTGCGCTCAATACGAGCACCAGCACTGCGAGTGGCCGGCGCCACTTCCACGCCGCGCCTGCCAGGCATCCGATTGCCAGAACCAGTCCAACGTTGAACTCCTGCACGTAGCGGTGGGGGAGCGGCAGAAGGTAGTTGCCCGTTGCACTGTAAGCAATGACAACCGCGCCCGAAATCGCCAGCAACGCCAGCACGAACGCGACGGCCGGCTTAATTCGAGGCCACAGGCCGATGGCAAGAAGCACCGCCGCGCCTGCCAGCACCATCCCCGTAACCGCACTCCACGGTGTGGACGGCTGAATGTGCCGCAGCACGACACGGTCGAGCAGCTTGGTCGTGTAGATGCAATCCGGTGTGATCCAGAAGGCCGCCAGCCCGTAACCCGTGCCGGCCACGCCCACGACCCGTAGTGCTGCTTGACGGTACCCCAGATCCCGCGATCGGGCCACCGCGACGGCGGTTAAGACCATCAGCAGGCCAATGATGCCCGCCCAGTTCATCAGGAAAACGGCCGCGGCGCAGAGGGAGGCCGCGATCCAGCGGTCCCGCCACGCCGCGGCCAGCACCAGCAGGACCAGCGCCAATGACAGGGTATGCGCGGACTCGTTCGCAGCGATCAGGGCGACAAAGTTCCATGGTCCATGGCTGTAACTGCCCGCGAATCTGCCGAAAGCTGGAAGCAGGTAATAGAGCACCGTGGGCGAGAAGCTCTGCACCAATGCCAAGGACGCGGCCAGCCGCCGCGAGCGGAAGAGCTGCAGGGCGGCGATGTAGAACGCCGCGGGCACCAGCGCATAACCGGCGCCGCTGACTAGATGGTAGGCTCGGCCCAGCGAACGCACGGGAAGGGCCGTGACGATGATGTGGAACAGTGGCGGGTACAGATAACGGAACGGCGCGCCGCCATACTGCAGGGAATTCCAGGACCATGGCCTGTCGCGGAACATACGGGACATGCCAATGTAGGTGTAGTCGTTGTTCCACGGCTGCGATGAGAAGTCCATCGTCAGGAAGGGCGCAATCGTTAGCAGGTTGAGGATAACCAGAGACGCTAGAATGCCGCAGTCGATGGCGAGAGAGTGGCGCCGCATCCGCGTTTCAGTTTGGCTGCCCCACAAGCCTCTCAAGTCTATCACCGTTTCGCGCCTGCTATACTGCTGCCTGAAGCATGTCCAACGGCGGAAGACTGTACACGGCGGTGCTGGCCGCCGCGGGCGCTATTCTCACCTACCAACTCTTCATTCCGCCAATCGTAGGCTTGGCCGATCAGGGCGACTTCGTCCGCACCATCGGCCGGTTCGGCTACGGGCCGCAGCACCACGGCAGCCTCGAATACGTCTACGTCGAGCCTAAGTACATCCCCGATCCGAGCTATCGTTCGCCTTACTGGGAGCAGGCCAACAGCGAGTACTTATTCGTGGGCGCCGCGCTGTTGCTGAATAAGCTGGTCTCCAAGGATGGCGCTCTGGATATCACCGTCGCGGGATTCGTACACGCGCTGGCTTTTCTAGCGGCTTTCGCGCGGCTGCTGTGGGTCATGCGGCACGACCGGGCGCACGCCCTCGTCTGGATCGGCGCGCTGGTGGCGTTGACGGATGCCGGCCACGCCGTTTATTGGAATTCGTTCTACGCCGAGCCGGCTTCCTGCATCTTCTTCCTGCTGTTGCTGGCCGAAGCCGTGGAGATCGGCAGAGCGGGCGAGACCGGCCTGCCAGGTATCGTCCGGTGGTCGTTATGGTCGGTCCTTTGGATATTGGCGAAGCCTCAAAACGCGCCGATGGGGCTGCTTCTGGGCCTGTTTACTTTCCGGCTGGCGATGTGGACGGAGTCGAAGCCGGCCCGGGTAGTGGCGGCAGTGGGTAGCTGCGCCATGTTCGCGTGCGCGGCTTTCAACGTGCTCGCCATGCCGATTTACGGGCGCCAGGCAAATACCTACGGCGTGGTCTTCTCGGGCATCCTCGCGGATTCGAAGAACCCAGAGGCGGACCTGCGCGCGCTGGGGCTCGATCCGCAACTCGCCAGATACTCGGGAACCGGCGCCTGGACTCCTGGAACCTACTTTCCGCAGATGGCCGCCTCCGGAGTGCTGAAACGCGTGAACACGTTTACCGTGATGCACTTCTACCTGCTGCGGCCGGCGCGGATGTGGCGGCGCCTGCACGGGCTGCTACCCAATATCACGTTCCTGCGGCGGGACTGGTATGGGAATTTCGAGCCATCCGCGGGGTTGCCTCCGGCTGCACAGAGCCGTGAATTCACCCTATGGAGCGGTTTTCACGAACGCGTCTTGCCGCCCGTGAATCAGTGGGTCGTATTTGGGCTTGCCGGCTGGCCGCTGCTGGCCGCCTGGAGATGGGTCCGCAGCCGGGACATCGTGCGCCGTCGGCGCTTGGAGCTGCTCACGCTTCTTCCCGTGTGCTGCCTGGCGGCGTTGTTCAGCGCCGTGTACGGCGACGCATTCGACGTGATCAAGCACATGTACCTATTCAACCTTCTGCTGGATACATGCATGCTGTACATTGCGTCAGCCGGATGGAGGTGGGTGGCTGGACGCGTTCATAGGCGTTAAAATAACGCTGATTCCGCTTGTATGGCAAATCATCGCCACAATCGGTAAACGCTTCGCGACTACGGAGGATCTAGCGCCCAGAACACCGGATTCGAGACCATGCCGGGCGAAAGTCCAAGATGGCACTTCTCATCCGAGCATCCGTCCTGTCAGGCTGGCGAGAACCTTCCTGAGGAGACAGCCAATTTGAAGCGATCATGCGTTGCCAGCTAGACAACCCAACTGCTCAACTTAATTTGCGGTAGGTCTCTCCGCGTGATCAATGACGAGAACTTCGACCGGACCCTCTGACGGCACGAGCTGCAACCCGAGCTGTTCCTCCAACGCGGCGAAGATGTTTGGGAGGGTGCGGTCTGTCGGGAGCCTGGAATCGCCTGGATCGCCCGGCCCGAAACCCGGAGATCCGCTTAGTGACTGGTCCGTAGTGAAACTCAGATCGAGATCGAATTCGCCCGCGAATCCGGTTCCATCCAAAACCTGCCGGTCCAGTACTGATGCAAGCTCTCTTATGAAATCAGCCATGCGGACCTTGCTCCCTTTTATTTGCAGGCGGTCCGAATCCCCGAAGGGCCCGGAGACATAGCCACAGTCGACCCTCCCCGCGACGTATCGCGGCTCCGTACCGGGCGGAAACGAGACGCAGCCTACGTCCTTCGGCGGTGCGGGCAGTTTGAAGCCGTTCTTCGCTGCAGTCAAAATATAAATGGGAAGCTCTCTCGTCTCGCGATGAAGCCTCAGCTTGAACTGGTCGGCCAGGAGCCTTTGCCACATCAGCCACACCTGCTTCGGATCGGCATTGGCCCCTGGTTTGGCTTTGATATCGTAGCCCTCGGAATTGATCCAGGCCGGACCTCCGATCACCTGAGAAGCGGGCAGCGGGAGGGAGTGGCCTGCCATAGGGTTTTCGTGGGGCGCGTACGCAAACTGGATGAGAAGCATCAAGGATGCGTTATTGCTCATACCCATCGGGTGTTGGAAGCGTTCACTCCAATTCGAAGTATTTTGTTTGATCGACACCGATTGAAACGCGGGACGCGCGTCGGACTGGCCGAACAATCCGTATGTTGCGACCATCAGCAGGATGGTGACCGCGAGGATGCCCGGCCCCATTCGGGTGTGGACGGCTGGCCGCGACTGGCCCAGCAGCCTTGCAATGCGATCGGCCAGACGTCCACCACTGGCGGCGACCGCGGCGCTGAAATGCGCCGGGCGGTACAATTCCAATTGCGTCAGCGCGTGCGCATACGTGAGCGCATCGCCGCTGACCGACACTGCCAAATCGTCGCAGCACGCTTCGCGTTCAGCGCGGATGTGTCCCGAGACCCACCAGACTGCGGGGTGGTAAAAAAGCAGAGCTTCGGCGATGCTTTGCAGAATGTTGACCAAATAATCGTGTCGCCGGATGTGCGCCAGCTCATGCAGCAGCAACGCCTCCAGATGCTCGGCAGGCAGACCGCCGAGCGCCCC
>PKYZ01000877.1:0-3165 GCA_003132865.1 Bryobacterales bacterium | reverse complement strand
TTGCCGAGGATCTCCTGCCATTCCGAAGGCGCAGGCCGGACCCGCGTCGACTGCATACGCGCAGCCACCACCCAGCCTCCCACCAGACGCACCCAGAACACCACCGCACCGGTGAGCCAGACCATCACGACCCAAAGCAGGAATTGCGCCGGCTCAACGCCGGATACCGTGGTGCGGACGGAGGCGGGCAACGGGATGGTGGTAGGGGCGTTGAGAGTGGTGGTAGCGGCCAGCGGAGTGCTTGGGATGCGATAGGCGTCTGGACGTGCGCCTGATGGCCGCATCACACACAAGGTAACCAGTGGGGCCGACACCATGACTGCCAGTGCCGCGCATGCGAGCAAGTATCGCGCGTGCGGGCTCCACCTGCGCGCCGCAGTGTGGCGCGCGATCGCATACAGAACCGCAATCGACAAGCCCTGCCATAGGAAGTGCACTAGCGTCCAGCCGACGCGTTCCAACCAAGGTTGCGAGGCAAGTACCTGCATGGTGTTCATCGCGAGCGTCCTTTCTCTTTGTCGAAGGCGTCGAGCATAACGCGGATCTCGTCCAATTCTTTGCGCGAGGCGGGCTGTGCCGCCAGGGCTCCCATCACCAGGCTCCGGGCCGAACCGCCGAAAGCCCGTTTCAGGATGTCTCCCGCGATCTGCTGCTGCGTTTGCTCTTTGGGGACGCTAGCCTCGTAGACGTGGGATCCGTAGCGCTCGGTGCGGATAAGCAGGCGCTTTTCGGTCATCAATTGCATTGTTTTCAGCGTCGTGGTGTAGCGGTTGTCGTTGCCGAGCTCGTCGTGGACCTCCCGCACGGTCGCCGTTCCCAGCGTCCAGAGGACGGAAAGAATGTCGAGCTCAGCGGCGGTTGGAATCGCCATAGGCGGTCGGTTGCGGCGTAAAGAAGTCATCTGAACCGATGGTACTACGATTTAAATCGTAAGTCAACGAAAATCTTCGTACCACATCGACCCCCCTCAACTCACAGTACCCGCGAATGATTCCGCAGTGGATAGAGAAGGGCGTTCGCGTATCCACCGGCGGCCTAACGATAGTAAACGCTACGCGACAAGCGAGGATCTATCGCTGGAACATCTGTTCGACGCCGCGGTCCGCCAAAGTCCGACATGGCGACTTCTCGCTCATGTGGATTGCTTCCGGATGGCCTAACGCCCAGGAACGGCCACATTCCGGTAGCCGGACTTCAACGGCGCTTCACGGAAACTGTCACGACCAGATAGCGTTTTTGCCCATTGTTGACCGACTCCAACGGCGGAGCGCTTGGCGAGCGAAGGGTCCGAATATCCCGCATCGGTGGCTGGCCGAAGAAACGGCTGTATTCGCGGTTGAATTGGCTGGCGCTTTCGTATCCGACCTCGAAGGCCGCACTTGCGGCGTCCAGACCATCCATGAGCATGCGTCCCCGCGCTGCCTGCAACCGAAACTGTTTCTGATACTGAAGAGGACTCATGGCGGTCAGCACCCGGAAATGATGGTGCAGCGTGGATACGCCCATGCCCGCGATTTCTGCGAGATCTTCCACCCGTAGCGGCTTCGCATAATTCGCCCTGATCCAGGCGATCGCTTTTGCCGTTCGGTGGCTCTGCTCTCCTAGCGTTGCAATCGCTCGAAGGCGTGCTCCCTCCGCACTGCCAAGGATCCGGTAGATGATCTCGCGTTGAATCAGGCCACCGAGAAAGGGAATGTCCTGCGGTGTGTCCAGCAGGTCCACGAGCCGGCAGCATGCACTGAGAAATGGTACCGTGGTCTCACCGGTCGCCATGCCAGGACTGTCAGACGGCGTCTCAGCCACCTGAATCTCCTCCCGGCTGAGAAGTTCCCGGACTGCGGGCATTTCGAGTTTGAGCGACAAGGCCAGGCAGGGCACCTCTTCACTTGCCTCGATCACTCGGCTGACGACCGGCAAATCGACCGACGTCAGCAAGAATCGCGACGCATCGTAGATGAAAACGTTTCGGCCGAGTTCTACGCGCTTTCGCCCTTGGGCGATCACGGTCACGCTCGGCTCGTAAGTCATTGAGCACGGAGCGGTCGGGGCGGTCCGCCGGTGGAGCGTCAGCCCGGGGATATCCGTTGCCCGGTTCTCTGCGGAGCCAATGAACAATGCAATCTTGCGAGCCAGCTCCGTCCGCAATTCGTGTGCAGGATCTCGTAACAGAGACGCCTCTCCACTGCGGTTCCTGGTGGTCACGTTTCGCTCTCCTCTACCCTAGGATAACCGCTGGCTCTGTGCATGGGTCAACAAGTGCGAGAGGAATGGGCAATAAATCGGAAGGATCAGGATACCGCTTCCAGGGCGCTCGACTCTAACCTGGAGATGAGAGAAACGGTTTCGAAGGAGAAACAATGCAGAAGCGCAAACTTGGAAAGAGCGGCCTGGAAGTTTCGGCTCTCGGGCTCGGCTGCATGGGAATGAGCTTTTCTTACGGTCCGCCCAAAGACAAGCAGGAGATGACCTCTCTTCTCCGGGCAGCCGTGGAACGCGGCGTCACATTCTTCGATACCGCCGAAGTGTACGGCCCGTTCACAAACGAAGAACTCGTGGGCGAAGCCCTCGCTCCGTTCCGTGGACAAGTGGTGACCGCCACGAAGTTCGGGTTCAAACTTCGTCCCGACGGGGCGCCGGGTTGGGTGGGCCTGGACAGCCGGCCAGACCACATCAAGCGGGTCGCCGAGACCTCGCTCAAGCGACTCAAGGCCGACGCCATCGATCTGTTCTATCAACACCGCGTCGACCCGGACGTGCCAATCGAAGACGTGGCGGGAGCGGTGAAGGACCTCATTCAGGAAGGTAAGGTGAAGCACTTCGGCCTTTCGGAAGCCGCGCCTCGAACGATTCGTCGCGCACACGCAGTCCAGCCGGTCACAGCCGTCCAGAGCGAATACTCGCTGTGNNAGCCCTCTGGGGAAGGGCTTCCTCACGGGAAAGATCACCGAAGACACGAAGTTCGACAGTTCTGACTTTCGCAACACCCTCCCACGCTTTACGCCGGAGGCTCGAAAGGCGAATCAGGCCTTGGTTGATCTGCTGGGCAAGATCGCTGAACGGAAGCAGGCGACAGCGGCCCAAATCGCGCTCGCATGGCTGCTCGCACAGAAGCCGTGGATTGTCCCGATACCCGGCACGACGAAGCTGGAGCGCCTCGATGAGAAT
>PKYZ01000243.1 GCA_003132865.1 Bryobacterales bacterium | reverse complement strand
CAGGCCAGAAGGCCTGTCCCACCTAGCTCTCCAGAATCACGTGCGCCATCCCCAGTTCCGCCGTATGCGTGAGCGACAGGGCGATGGACTTCACGCCTAAGGCCTCGGCGAAACGGGCAGCCTGCCCATGGAGCCGGAGCGTGGGCTTGCCCGACGGCAGGTTGGCCACTTCGAAATCCTGCCACCGCACGCCCCGCCGCCAGCCCGTGCCGATGGCTTTCATGCCCGCCTCCTTGGCCGCGAATCGAGCGGCAAAACGTTCGTAACGGTTAGCCTTCCGCTCGACGTAGGCGATCTCCGCGGGCGTGTAAATCCGCTCAATGAAGCGCCGGCCATGGCGCTCGATGGCCGCCCGAATCCGCGGAACTTCGGCCAGATCCACTCCCGTGCCCACAATCATCTCGACTCCCTACCCCATTGTGACAGGTATCCTGGCGATGCCGCCGGCTCAGCTTTCGGAAGGCCCGCGGCAAGCCAGGATACCGATCATGTCATGAGACAGGCTACGCACTTCCAGCCCCGCGCGCCTGCGGGTTGGGGCGCATACTCTAGCCGCCAAAGACCGCTCCCTAGCGGTCGCGGCTCATAAGGGCTGCTGTTTCAACACGGGATTAATGAGCCGCGCGCGNNGCGGCTATGCGTTTGCGCGCCGCCACGCTAAGCACCCGTTTCTTAGGCGCAGCTTCGCTCGTAGCCGCCGCCCATCCGCCTGCCGACTTTCCGGCGCCTAGCTGCGATTGGATCTCGCGTATCTTGCCTGCGATGCGTTCTTTTTCGATTTCATACCCTACGAGAGCCATCTGCAGGGTTGTGTGGTCCGGTTTTGGTAATGGTTTGCCTCTTGGCATTGGTTTCNNNCGCGTCAAACAGGCGCGCGTCGAAGTGGACGGGCAAGTAACCGGCGCTATCGGACCGGGCTTGCTAGTGCTGCTGGGAATCGCCAAGGCAGATTCCGAGGGGGACGCGGAGTACCTTGTGGAGAAAGTACTACACCTCAGGATCTTTCCCGATAGCGACGGCAAGATGAACCTGAACGTCGCGGAGGCCGGGGGAAGCCTGCTGGTAGTATCGCAGTTCACGTTATACGGCGATTGCCGGAAGGGCCGCCGGCCAAGTTTCGACTTAGCGGCGAGCCCCCAGCAAGCCGCCCGGCTTTACGAATACTTTGTGAATACGGCCCGCAAAAGCCCCGTTCCGGTGGAGACCGGCGTCTTTCAGGCGTCGATGCAGGTGCATCTGGTGAACGACGGTCCGGTGACTATTATCTGCGACTCGCCGGTATGACCGCGTGAGTGGGGCGGGCAATCCTGCCCGCAAGCCGGCCTTCCGGCCGGTTGGACCCGCTGGAAAGCGGGACCGCAGCCTGAAAGGCTGCCCACATCTCTAACTCAGGACACTCGCATTTCCTATCGCGCCAGATACTTCTCGTAGAGGCGGTGGTGCTTGTTGTCCAGATCCACCGGCGCTCCCTTGATAAACATCTGCTTGATCTGGGTGCGCGACTCCAGCGGGTCTCCGTCGGTAACAATCAGATCGGCCCACTTGCCTTTTTCGATGGATCCGAGCTCGTCGCCTACACCCCAGATTTGGGCCGCATAGAGCGTGACGGCCTTGAGAGCTTCGTCGTAAGGCAGGCCGAAACCCACCGCCGCCGCCGCTTCATAAGGCAGGTTGCGGGGATTATCTTCCGATCCCGGCCCGAAGCTCGCGAAAGCAAATTTGACGCCCGCCTTCGATAACTCGCCCGGGATGCTGAACGGCTTGTCGTACGGGTCGTCCTCTTCTTCCGGCAAACGCAATGTGGGCGGCAGCACCACGGGGATGTTATGCGCCTTCAGCTCGGCTGCCACTTTCCAGGCTTCCGCGCCCCGCTCCAGGATCATGTGCACCTTCTGTTTGTCCGCAAAGGCGATGGCTTCCTTGATGGCCTTTTCGTTCTCCGCGCGAATCAACATGGGGAGCTTGCCGTCCAAAACCGGCAACATGGCTTCCAGCTTCAGGTCGGTCTCGAAGTCCGGACCGGCGGCCGCTTTGGCTTGCCGGTAGCGCCGCGCCGACTCCATGAAGTCGTTCAACTCGCGTAACTGTTGCTCGTATTTTTTCTTCGCGTCCGCGTAAGCCGACGCCCGGCCGGGCGCCTCGGCAGCGCCAAAACGATTAGGCGTTTGGATGCGCGGAAATTCCAGGCGCATGGCGGCGGGCGCGCGCACGGCCATGTCCTCCATGGTCCAGCCGCTGAGGTGCATCAGGACGCTTTGGCCCGCGATAATCCCGCCGCCGGGACTTGTAATTACGCTGGTGATGCCGTTGGCGCGGGTGACCGGAATATGCTCGCTGGCCGGATTTACGGCGGTGGCGGCGCGCAACTGTGGCTTGAACAGGCCGATGTCGGAGATGTCGTTCATCTCCCGCACGGCGCCGATCTCGGACAGGCCGATCTCGGTGGCCGAGTCGATCATACCAGGGTAGATGTGCAGACCCTTCAGCTCGATCACGTGTGCGCCCTTGGGCACGGCGATGCGCGCGCCGACCTCGGCGATCTTACCGTCACGCACCAGCACCGCGCCATCGGCAATATCCGGACCGGACACCGGATGCACGGTCGCCCCGCGCAGCAGGATGGTATCGGGGCCGGCGGCGCGCAGAGAGACGAGAGTGAGGAAGAGGGCCAAGATAGCCACGCCGGTTTTCATTGGACACCTCCGGGTTCTTCGCTCTTCTTGTCTTCGGTTGGTTCGGGTTTCTTGCGCTCCTTCTTCTCCTGCGCCTTCTGCTTGTCGATCAACACTTTCTTGCGCGCCTCCTTGCCGGGACGCTCTTCCAGATCCTTTTCGCGGTCGAAATACAGCTCGCCGTCGATGAATACCTTCTCGACTTTGGCGTAATTGGAAAGCGGATGCTTGTCGAAAATCGCCAGATCGGCGTCTTTGCCCGGCTCGATGGAACCGACGCGGCTTTCGATGCCCAGTTGTTTGGCGGGATTGATGGTAACCAGTGAGAGAGCCTCCGTCTCGTTGAGGCCGCCGTACTTCATGGCCTTGGCCGCTTCCGTGTTGAGGTGCCGCATCAACTCCGCGGAATCGGAATTCAGCGAAACCAGCACTCCTTTTCGCACCATGATCGCGGCGTTGTAGGGGATGGCATCGAAAGCTTCGGCTTTGTAAGCCCACCAATCGCTGAAGGTGGAGGCTCCCGCGCCATGCGCCGCGATCTCTTTGGCCACTTTATAGCCTTCCAGCACGTGCTGCAGCGTGCGGATTTTGAATCCGAAGTCGTCGGCCACGCGCAGCAGCATCAGGATTTCATCGGCGCGGTAACAATGCGCATGCACGTAGCGCTTGCCTTCCAGCACTTCCACCAAGGGCTCCAGTTTCAGGTCGCGGCGCGGCGGGATGGCCTGCTCTTGACGGCGAAGCTTGGCCTGGTAATCGCGCCATTCCTTCTGGTAAGCGCGCGCCTCGGTAAACGCCTCGCGAATGACATCCTCCACGCCCATGCGGGTGGCCGGATAGCGCAGGCCGGGAGTCGCTCCGAAGCCGCCACCGGCCGATCCCGAGCGCTTCACGTTTTCGCCCAAGGCAAACTTGATGCCAGGCATGGCGCCTTCGAAGATCAGCCCTTGGGCGTCTTTGCCCCAGCGCATCTTCATCACCTGGCACTTACCGCCGATGGGGTTGGCGCTGCCATGCAGGACATTGGCCGTAGTCACGCCGCCGGCCAGCGCGCGATAGATATCGATGTCGTCCGGGTTGATGACGTCCTCGATGCCCACCATGGACGACACGGCGACCGCGCCTTCGTTGATGCTGTCGGCCGCGATGTGCGAGTGGCAGTCGATGATGCCGGGCATCACGTATTGGCCGCCCGCGTCGATGACGCGCGCGCCATCCGGGACCAGCACCTTTTCGCCGGCTTCCACGATCTTACCGTCGCGAATCAGGATGGAGCCTTGGAAAGTTCCCTTGGTCACGGTGAGGACCGTGGCGTTGCGGATGACGGTGATCTGGCCGGCCGCCAGCGGCGTTGCTTGAAGCAGTGCCAGCAGGAAGAGAGCGAAGCGGTTCATTCGACACCTCCCGGCGCGGCGCGCCCTTCTCGGTCCGCCGGAGGCGTCTCTGGTACTGGCTCGTACTTCACGCCATCGATGAACACGAATTGGATCTTGGCTTTCTCGTCGAACAAGTTGCCTTTCACCACCAGTAGATTGGCGATCTTACCTGGCTCGATGGACCCCACCCGGTCGGCCATGCCATAGATTTCAGCGGCGCTGAGGGTCAGTGCGCGCACGGCGGCGGCTTCGGTCAGGCCCGCGTCAACCGCGCGTTTCAGCGCTTTCCGCACGTCTTTGGCAGCCGTACCGCCGGAGTAGAATGCGAAGCGCGCGCCCGCCTTTTCGAGAGCGGCCGGGGTGGAGGGCGCGCGATTGCGCAATTCCAGCGTGCGGAAGCTTTCCTCCTGGTCCGGGTCGGCGTCTTTGGGCTTCTCGGGCCACTTCAGGTTGACGAGTAGGGGAACGCCGGATTTCGCCACGCGGTCCGCAATCTTATACGCCTCGTGGCCGCCGTACAACACGGCCGGGCGCTTCAGCTCCGCCGCGAAGCGTATCATACGGTCGAGTTGCTTGGCGTTGTCGGCGGGCAGCAGCAGGCGCGGCGATTCGAGCAAGCCTTCCACGGCGCGATCGTAATTCGGGCGTTTTTGGCCGGCGGGATGGCTGGCGTAGGCCTGCATCTCGAGCTTGTAGTGATCCGCATCGAAGGATACCTGCCGAATATAGGCGATCACCCCCATCAGCGAGCCGGGGTATGTGCCGAAGCCGTGCGAACTCAGGGTGACGTACTGTCCGGCCGGCGAAGCGACCACCATGCGGCCTTGCTTTTCGCCGGAGAGGTTGAGAAACGCGCCTTCACCCGCAAAGATACCGCTCGACGGGAATGTGACCACGGAACTGAATCCGGCGCTGCGGGTCTCCTCGATGCGCCGGTCGGCCGGATTCAGAAGATCGGCCGCGCGCACCCAGGTGGTCGTGAACGGGCGGAACTCCGGACCTTGCTCGACCGGCATGGCAGGCTCCTGAGCGCCGAATCTCGGCGTGGCAGGCGCTTCCGTGCGGGGGGTGGCCGGCTGTGCGGGAGTCTCGGGCAAGCCTACGGTGCTCAGGGCATCGATCAGGCCCGGATAGACGGTGACGCCCTGGGCATCGATGATCCAGGCGTCTTTCGGTAAATCGACGTTTTCGCCGACGGCCTCGATGAGGCCATTGCGCAGCAGCACAGTGCCCTTTTCCAGCACGGGACCACTGACGGTGACGACGCGGGCGCCGCGAAGCGCGATGGGGCCGGGCGCTTGGGCGTAGGTTAAGGATGCCGCGGCCAGCAGCATCGTGATGAGGTATTTCATGACTCCTTGGATAAAGAGGCATGATAGTACATTTGCGGTGGTTGGTGGCTGGTGGTTAGTGGATAGGGGCTGAGCGTTACTGCGTCGCGGGGTATCGCACCACGCTGAAATTGCGCAACGTGACGGTATCGGTAGTGGTGGCGGCCATCTGGCCCTGGAAAGCCAGCAGGATGGTGTACGACAGCGAGTCGTATGCATTCTCGACGCCGACGGCGAGGCCCAGCACCGTACCCCAACTTTGGACTGACAACTGGCAAGCGGAAGTGTTGGCGCCCGCTTCGGCCCACCCGGAAATGAACGCGTCGCTCACGGCCCCATTGCGCTGCAGCAGCACCGTATTCCCCCAATTGACGGCGAACGTGAAACCGGTAAGCGAGCCTTCATGCGAATAGTCGAAGCCGATCTTGACGCGATCGCCCGGCTGCAGTGTGCCCGCCGGAATCGTGCAGGTGCCCAGGCTGGAAAGCGTCGTCGAAGATGTCGCGGTGCCCATGCCCGAACACAGAATTTGAGGCGCGGGCGGACCCTGTGGCGTGCCTGTAGGGGTCACGCGGTAAGACGCCAGCAGCGTATCGCCGGGCTGCGGAGTGGAACCCGCCAAAAACTGAACGATATTGCCGGACAGATTGTAGTCGAGACCCGCCTTCTGCAGCACACCGTTCCGGTAGAGGTACAAGCTGGAGGTGGGTGCGGGAACCGCGCTAAGGGTGAAAGCGGCGTTCGAGCCATTCAGCGTACCAGCGGGCACTTCCGCATCCGTGAAGTTCGGCCCAGCCGCGCCGGAACCGGCGGTGCCGCAAGGTCCGGACGAACCGTCCACGTGTACGCAATCGGAAACGTTGCCCGAGACGGCATCCAGCGCGCCAGTCGAATCGATCATGGCCGCGTGCCCAGCGGCATATGCAGCTCCTTCCATGGGGCGCGCGGCGAGATCCGCCAACAACCCGATCACACCCGATTCCGGTACGGGAGCGCTTCCAGTGACCAGCGACGATGGAGCCGTACCCGGCGACGTGAGCACGGCTTGCACGCGCAGTGACGTGGTGCTCGGCGGAACTGCCCAGGTCTCGGTGAACTGGTCGTTGCCGGCGCTGGTGAAGGTGACCGTATAGTATCCCGCGGGCGTGGCGTTGGTAGTGGGCACAAGTTGCACCATCAGATTGCCGCCGATTATGTTCACCGTTACCGACTGGGTGAATATCTGGGATGTGTCTCCCGCCACGAAGGGCGTCCACTTAATGACGGCAATTCCGTTGTAAGGAGTGCCGTCGGCGTTATAGATAACGTCCTGGATGGTGGTCAGGATCGGGCCGGCCAGCAGCGGAACCGCCAAGCAGACGGCCAGCGCCGCCAATACAAGTTTCCGGGCAGACATTTTTACCTTCCTCAAAAAAAACCCCGGGCTCAGAAACGAGCCCGGGGGGAGAGTCAAACGGAATCCCACACGCAAACACCTAACGCCTATAGTTTAACCGCAATGCCTCGCACCGAAGCCCTATCAAACACGCACCCTGCGCGCTAAGTTACACTCAACGCTGGCCTTGCGAAAATCGCGAGGTAATTTCTCGACGTGTGACTGGAGGAATATGAGCAACTCAAACCGGCGGGCATTCATTCGTGGAGGCGCCCTGGCGGCGGCCGCGGGCGGAGCCGCCAAAGCGCAATCCGGACCGCAGAAGAAGGTCTACTACAGGGGTGAGAAGCCCAAGACGACGCCGCTGTTCAGCGGTGCGGTTTCCTACGGCAATCTGCTCTTCATAGCCGGAAAGGGCGCGCATTTTCAGGGCGACATCAAGGCGCATACGGCCCACGTGCTGGATGAGATTCAGAAGGAGCTGGAAAACGCCGGCTCGTCCATGGACAAGGTGCTGAAATGCAGCGTCTTCCTGAACGACCTGAAGGACTACAAGGGAATGAACGAAGTGTTTCAGGGCCGGTTCGGCGAGAATCCGCCGGTGCGCACTACCATCGCCGCGGCGGGCGGGATTCCGGGCGACTCGCTGGTGGAGATGGATGTGATCGCATACATCTGAAGCCCCCGAGGCCGAGGCCCGCCATCCTATGCTGCCATATCGCCTTGTCTACCACGAAGGCTACGACCTGAGGCTGGGAGACCATGTGTTCCCATCCCAGAAATTCCGCTATATCCACGATCGGCTAATGCGCGATCGATTCGCCACGGCGGAGGATTTCGTCCGGCCGGAACCCGCCACCGATGCGGACATGCTGGCGGTCCACGAACCTGGCTGGGTGAAGCGGCTGCAGACCGGAACGCTGAGCTACCAGGAAATCATGCAACTGGAAGTGCCGTACAGCCGGGAGTTGGTGGAGGCGTTCTGGCTGGCGGCCGGTGGCACCATGCTGGCCGCGCGCCTGGCGCTGGAGCAGGGGATCGGGTTCAACGTGGGCGGCGGATTCCATCACGCCTTTGCGGGACATGGAGAGGGTTTTTGCGCGATCAACGACATCGCGGTGGCCATCCGCAGCCTGCAGCGCGGCGGCGGCGATCGCTCCATCCAGCGCGCCATGGTGGTGGATTGCGATGTGCACCACGGAAACGGAACCGCGGGTATTTTCGCGGGCGACGCCTCCGTGTTCACACTGTCGATTCACCAGTTCAACAACTACCCCACGGAAAAGCCGCCTTCCAGCCTCGACATTCACTTGCCGGATGGCGTGGGCGACGAAGAATATCTGCACCGGCTCGGTAATGGATATCGCACGGCGATGACCATGTTTCATCCGGAGCTGCTGATCTACGTAGCGGGAGCGGACCCTTATTGCGAGGATCAACTCGGCGGGCTGTCGCTGAGTTTTGAAGGCTTGCGCGAGCGCGACCGGCTGATCATCTGGACCGCGCTACACACCCACATCCCGGTGGCGATCGTGCTGGCGGGCGGCTATGCGGTGAATGTGCAGGATACGGTGACCATTCATGCCAATACCGCGCGTGTGGCTAAGGAGGTTCTGGAGAAGACTGGATGGCAATGATATGGGGAACCCTCTCTCGCAGGCGGTCACTGATGCGGAACCCGGTAGTGGGCCGATTTGAAAAGCCCTCGCCGTTTGCCGGAGGAAGACCTGGATTCGATCGGCTGTTGATGCCGTGCCGTGGGATTCCTTCCGGATGCCCGACCATCCAGCCGGAGTTCGATCCGCCGCTTCCCAGGGCCCTGTTTCGGGGGAGTTGCGTGAATACTGGGCGTGGGCCGGGCGGCAGTTCTCCGAGACAAAACGGCCAACTGGCGCCTTCCCGGCCAGCATGGCAAAACGGAAATCCAGGGATGCTACCCCTGCCCAGAATGCCAAAATTCGAAATCCTGGTTGAGGAGAATTCAGATGAACAAAATCGAGCGGCTCGTTGCTTACGCGCTGTTTCTCGTGCCGGTGTTGTGGGCCCCCGCATCATCGCTTGCGCAAAGCCCGTTGGACGGCACATGGCGCACCGACATGGACCAATACAAGCCATCACCGAAGCCTAACGTCTTTTCGGTGAACAAAGGCATGTATAACTGTTCTAGTTGCAGCCCCAAGGTCGACGTGAAGGCCGATGGGCAGGACCAGTCCGTTACCGGCCAGTCTTATGACACGGTCAGTGTGCGTGAAGTTGATCCCAAGTCGATTGCAACCACGACCAAAAAGAACGGCAAGACGGTGACGGAGCAGACTCGGACCGTGTCGGACGACGGCAACACTCTGACGGTGAAGATTACCAGCCATCCGGAGAACAGCGACCAAACGGTGAGCGTGGAAGTTACGTACACGCGGGTAGGAAAGGCACCTGCTGGAGCGCATGCGACTTCTGGCTCGTGGCGAATGGGCAAGGTTAAAGAGAGTGAAAATGGCCTCACGACGACTTACAAGAGCAGCGGCGATGAGCTGAGTATGTCCGCACCGACAGGCGAGAGCTACACTGCGAAGCTGGACAGCAAAGACTACCCGGTCAAGGGATCGTATACCTACAACTCTGTCTCTCTGAAGCGCGTTGATGAACGCACGATAGAGGAGACTCGCAAGCGTGATGGCAAGGTAATCGGAGTATCGAAAATGACCGTCGCGCCCGATGGGAAGAAAATGACGGTGGTATCTACGAATAAGCTGACCGGCCGAACATCGACGTCCGTCGCCGAGAAGCAGTAGTTGCTTTCCGGCCCTAGATTCCAATTTCCGGATTATGTTCTTGGCGTGGCGGCTGACGCCGGACGATGAATACTGGCAAGCCTGCCGGGAACGCCTCGGACGGCCCGGGCCGGATCACTTCTCCAGTAGTTGGAGTAATGGGTGTACTGCTTTGGCTAGGGCTGCGAGCGCTGATCAGACCCTCGGGACTACCACCGAGCATCTTCATCCCGAAGAGGCCGACCAGGCGGCGCATGGACGATGGGGTTGACGGTAACTACGTTTGTCCATTTGCATGGGTAACCGCCGTCTCTCGCGATTGTGCCTGGATCACGGCACATCCGGAAGTTATCGGCGGCCATTCTGTCTGTCTACAGCGGCCCATCCGCCGTGTACCACCAATCGGGATGCTCCGCGCGCCAATTACACACGGGCGCCGGGGCCAGCCAATCCGTTCCCGAGTCGCCGCCGATGGGAGCGCCCGGCGGCGCGGCGGGGGCGGGCATGGGCTGCGCCGGGTCCGCCGGCCGATCCAGGAAGCGCTTGATATCCGCGGCGAGCAGCGCGTGTTGCGCCTGTTCGGCCTCGCCGGTGGCGGCTTCAGCCTTCAAGCGCGTGGCCAGCTTCGCCAGCTTCCACGCCGCGATGGCGCGTACCTGCCCATTGGACGCACCCGTAGCCAGCCACATCACGCGATCCACCAGCACGCGCTCCTCGGCGCGGCGAATCTCGGCTTCGTAGGGTGAGGCGGCCGGCGCGTCGAAGGTGGCTTTCGTCAGGCGGTCGATGACTTCTTCCAGGCCCGGCAACGCAGGATCGACGGCGTGCTGCGCGACCAGGCGGGCCGCGCGGTCCAACTGCAGCACGAAGCCGATGGTCACATCCGCGGCCACCGTAGCGGGACTGAGCGGATCGAAACCGTCGCCAGTGGTGCGCGGAAACAGCTCCCGATGACGGCCAAAGCCCGGAGGCCGCGGCGGAATCGCGTCCAGCACCTGCTTGGGCACCGCCAGCTCGGCGGGCTTCAGCGTATTGGCCAGCGCTTCCAGCGCCTTGCGCTGATTGGCGGCCGATTCCCACTTCACGGGCGTGCGGCCATCGCCGCGCATGCCGTAGATGTAGTCCTGGCCGCCAATGCTGGACGCGGCCGATTCCACCGAGTAGCGATGATACATGAAGATGGGCACCAGCGGATCTTCGATGGTGGCCATCGGCGCACCGGTGCGGATGGTATGCTCGCCCAGGCGGTCGAGCGCGGCGCGGCGAATCCTCATGATGCGATTCAGCTCGTCGGCTTGGTTCACGCCGTTCGACCACTGATCCACGCGCGGGTGAATGCCCGTGTCCTGCTTCGTCATGTAGCGCAGATCCTTGGCCCACGCTTCGTCGAGGATGCGGGCGAGCGCCGCGGATTCGTCGCCCTGCGGAAGCTGGCTGTAGCCGTACTTGATGGATATCTTGTCCCATTCGCCGATGCGCGCCGGATATGCCTGCGACAGATCGATGGTGCCGTCCGGCAGCAGCTTCTCTTGCGGATGCGGGTAATCCATCACGGAGATCCATCCCTGCGTGCTGTCGTAGTAATTGTGGCCGAGCCCCAGCGTGTGGCCCACTTCATGCGCGGCGAGCTGCCGTATGCGGGCAAGGGCCGCCCGATAGAGGATATCGGGCTTCTCGCCGCCCGTCGTGTATGGCGACAGCAGGCCTTCGAAGATGAGATAGTCCTGACGGTCGCGCAGCGAGCCGAGCGTGACCGTGCCCTTGATGATCTCGCCGGTGCGCGGATCGCCGACCGTGCCGCCGAAGCTCCAGCCGCGCGTGGAGCGGTGCACCCAGTTGATCATGTTGTAGCGGATGTCCATGGGATCGGCGCCGTCTGGCAGCACGGCCACCTTGAAGGCGTTCCGGAAACCGGCGGCTTCAAACGCCTGGTTCCACCAGCTTGCGCCCTCGATGAGGGCATTCCGCACGTCTTGCGGCGCGCCCGGATCCACCCAATACTCGATGGGCTTCACCGGATCGCCGATGGCGGCGGTGGGGTCTTTTTTCTCCAGGCGATGGCGGTGGATGTACCGCCGGACCATGGGTTCGCCAATGGGCGTGCTGTAGTCCACAAAGTTGGGGCCGCCGTAGCCGGCGCGCGGATCGTCCAGGCGCGGCCGGTAGTTGTTGTCCGGCAATTCGACCAGCGAATAGTGCTCGCGAAGCGTGACCGCTTCGGCGGTGGGGGTGACGCTGGCGACGGTGCCGGAGAACAGTCCTCCGCCGAAGCCCCGCCCGCCACCGGGGGCCGCGGGGCGTAATGAAGCCCCTGGAGCGGGGACCTGGATCGGGGGCGGGCCTTGCGTAGGTGCGAAGCCCGCGCCGCCGCGTGCGCCCGAAACCTCAAAGGTGAAGGTCAGAGTGACTTCGATCTCGGTATTCTTGGGGAAGGCTTGGTGCGCGACAGGTAGACGGCGCTGCGCGTGCGGTCGACCTTGTAAGTGACGCCGCCGGAGAGCACGTTGCCAGCGCCCGTGCCGTCGCGGGCGAAGAAATCGGTGGCATCCACCAGCACCCGGCCGTTAGTCTCGGCCCCCACCGTGAAACCCCAAAGGACGGACTTGGCGAATGAATCCTCCACCGCACGCCGCTCGGCGGGATTGGCGCTGGACGAGCGGAACGACTCGTTCCCCTGCACCAGCAGCACCTTGGGGCCGACGCGCTGGAACGAGACGATCTTGCCGCCGTCCTCCTGCCCGCGGTCGAGACCGATGTCGTTCGACCCCAGTCCGGCGGCGAGGCCGGTGGCCAGCAGGAAATCGTTGTCGAGGCGCGGAATCTCCAGCCAGAGATTGCCGGTGCGCTCATCCCAATACAGCGGGAAATAGCCGTCCAGCTTGTGCATGACGGCGGTGCGCTCTTCGATGCTGGGTATGTGTTCGGGGGCTTGGCTGCGCCCTCCGGACGGTTGCGCGTTCAGCGCCGGCCCAAGCAGAAGAGCGTATGAAACGCAGGTAGCGAATGAACGAAATACACTGTGCATCCCTGAGAATCCTCAGGGTCATTGTATAGTGGGGCAGACCGACGTGGACGTCGGCCGCAGGACTAGTATAACGTTTCAAGTAAACATATCCATACAGTTTTGTTTCCTGCTATGCTGGGTTGATGGCA
>PKYZ01000484.1 GCA_003132865.1 Bryobacterales bacterium | reverse complement strand
TGCCGATCAACGTCCTTTATGTTGCACTCTGGTCCGGTCCACCGCGTCTGCCGTTGCCGAGCGATTGTGTACCGCCCATGCGAGACCGATGCGAGAGCCTATTCTAATACTCGTGCGCACGGGGCTGGTGAGGGAAGCCTGTGACTATCGATGGTCGAGCGTGGACGGGCGATCTGGGGCCGCCCGCGGACGTCGCGCACTCCTTAGCGCGGCCGAACCCAACTGGACAAACGCATCGCGTTATCCTGATGTGTGCCCCCCAGACAACTGGCCATGATCGCCGGCCTTGCCATCCTGTCCTGCGCATTAGCGCCCGCCGCCCCGCCCGAAGCCAAACCGTGGACCGGCATCCTGCGCGACGACCATCGCCAGCCCATCGCCGGCGCCGTGGTGCGCCTGCAATCCGGCGGCCGCCACGAAACCGCCACCACCGCCAAGGACGGCACCTTCGCCTTCGCCGCGTTAGCCCCGGGTGAGTACTTCATCGCGGTCGAACACCAGGGCGTCACGGCCACTTGCCCGCATCCGGTTCAACTGCCGCGCGATTCCGGAGCCACACTCGAACTGTCCGCTGGCCACGCGCTCTCGCTCATCGAAGAAGCCCAGACGCGCGAGGCCACCGGTGGCGAGAAACTATCCGCCAAAGCCGTTTCCGAATTGCCCCTGAACAAACGCGATTTCAGCCAACTACTGCTCCTCGCCGCGGGCACCATGACCGACACCAACGGCGCCGCGAATTTCACGCAGCAATTCGCCATCAACGGCCAGCGCGGCACAGCGGCCGTGTTTGCCATGGATGGCGCCGATTCGAGCGACCCCGAAATGGGTGGCGCAACTTTCACGAACTTCAATGTCGATGCGGTCGAAGAAATCCGCTCCAGCTCCGGCTGGATGCCCGCCGAAATCGGGCGCGGCGCGGCCGGCTTCACCGACATCATCACCCGCTCCGGAACCAACGCCGTCCACGGCTCGGTGTTCGAGTTCCTCCGCAATGCCGCCCTCGATGCGCGCAACTTCTTCGACCGGCAATCCTTCGCGCAGCCGCGCCGCATTCCGCCGTTCATCCGTAACGAATTCGGCGTGACCAATGGCGGCCCCGTCGTTATTCCAGGCTTGTACAACGGCCGCAATCGCACTTTCTATTTCGCGGAATATCAAGGCTTCCGCCAGGTGCTCGGCGACACCGAGGTGATTCCCGTTCCAACCGCCGCCGAACGCTCCGGCCTGGACACCACCGCCTATCCGGGCGACACCTTGATCGTCCCGGTGGACCCGCGCATCGCCAAGATCCTGGCGCGCTATCCGCTGCCCAACGACCCGTCGGGCCCCTATGGCGCGCGCACTTTTGCGACTTCATCGAAGGTCACCACGGTCTCGGATCAGTTCTCCGCGCGCATCGATCACCACATCTCGGATAAATCGCGATTGTTCGGCCGCTTCACCATGGCCAACACCACCGGGCCCACCACCAACCCCAGCCAGACCGCGCTCGATCCCCAGTTCGCGGTGGGGTTTCTCGACCGCCAGCGCAACGCCGCCATCGCCTACACGCGCGCGCCATCGCCTACCTTCACGATGGAGTCCGGCATCAGCTTTACTCGTACCACGCCCTCGTTCCCCACGCTCGATCGCACGGACCCGGCGCTGAGCTTCGGCGACGGCTCCTATGAGGCCTTCAATGCCGCCGCCGGTTCTGTGATGGCGGCCTACGGCAACTTGTTTCAGATTCGCCAGAGCTTCCAGTGGACACGCGGAAAGCACACCTTCAAGGCCGGCGGAGAGGTGCGCGGGAACCGCGATACCACCATCTTCGGGATCAGTCCCAATGGCGCTTACCAGTTCGGCGGCGGAACGGCCTATGCCCCGGTCCCCATCCGCTCGGCCAGCGGCGCGCACGACATCGCTATTGGCGATCCGCTGCCCGACGCGCTCACCGGCCTGCTGACGGCCAGCGCATTTTCGTACGCGGAAGCGGTCGCGCCCCCCATGTTCTCGCAAGGAGCCAGCATCGGCGATTCCGCCATCCATCGCGACGCGTACAACTTCTACTTGCAGGACACGTGGAAGGTGTCGGATCGGCTCACGCTGAACTACGGCCTGCGCTATGAGATTGAGTCGCGCATCCGCGAGACGGCCAGGCGCACGTCGGCGCCGGTGCTCGGTCTAGGCACGGGCGTCGCGCCCGGGTCCGAATTGCTGATCAACCCGGACCCGGCGTACAAGCTCGACCCGAACGGCTGGGGACCGCGGCTGTCGCTCGACTGGCGCGCGGCCGCCAATACCACCGTGCACGTCGGCGGAGCCATCACCACGCTGCTGGTCAACCTGTGGCAGGACAACTTCCTGACGGGCAGCACGCCGTTCGTCGTGTATCCGCACCTCACTGCGGCGCCCGGCGAGGCCATACGCTTCGGCATGACCATCACGCCGGAGCAGTTGCCCACGGTCTACACAATCGGCGGAGCGCCGGTGTTCGCCTCAGGGGATTCCAAGCAGGTGCCGGGCAATACCATCATGGACGTGCTCCGCTACGAGCAGGATCTGGCGGCCCTCTCACCCGGCCACCAGATCACACCGCTGAGCGTGACGGGCATCTCGCCTGGCTTCCGGAACGGCTACATCGCGACCTGGACCGCGGGCGTCGAGCAGAAGCTAGGCGGCGCCAACCTCACCGCGGGATATGTGGGCACCGCCGGAATCAAGCTGCCCGCCATGGATTTTCCAAACGGATTTTCCGGGGCGGACGCGGCCTTCGCGCCGTACACGCAGTTCGATTCGTCGGGCCGCATAACTGGCGGCTACGGACCGGCCACCGTGATGACCAACCGTTCGCATTCCTCCTATCACGCCCTGCAAGTATCCGTGCAACAGAACCTCACCGCATCGGGACTCGGCTTTCAGGCCAGCTACACGTTTTCGAAATCGATTGACGATTCGAGCGCGGTCATCGGCGGATTCATCACCGGGGCGTCCGGCGCGGTGGCGCAGACCGCGCCTGAAAACCCGCTCGACGCCCGCGCGGACAAGGGACCATCCAACTTCGACGTCAAGCATGCGCTGGCGTTCAGCCTCTTCCAGGACTTGCATGCCGACCGCGTTCCGTTCCT
This sequence comes from Bryobacterales bacterium, assembly GCA_003132865.1. Next base: position 4,363 of record PKYZ01000484.1, on the reverse strand, counting down.
GCGGCCATTGGGCAAGACCCTCACCGCCGGGTGGCAACTGCTCGGTATCGGGACCCTGCTCAGCGGCTCCCCATTTACCATCTATTCGGGGATCCAACAGACGGGTGCAGGCTCGATGGGCACCGACCGGCCCGATCAGATTGGCACGCCGGTCCTCTCCACCAGCCGCAAGGTGCGCGAGGACTACTTCGGACTCGGCGCCAATAACGCCTCGTTCTTCTCGATTCCTATTGACGTAGCGGGCGGGACCGGCCCGAATAGCGGCGTCTTCGGCGCGCTCGGCCGCAACACGTTCCGCGGTCCGGCTTTTCACAACTTCGACCTCGCCCTGATCAAGGACACGCCTCTGGCGGAGCGGGCCGGAGTCGCGCGGGCATCCCTGCAATTCCGCGCGGAGTTCTTCAACGTGTTCAACATCGTGAACTTCGGCCTGCCCTCGAATATCGTGCTGGGACCGGGCTTCGGCGAGATCAGCCGCACAGCGGGCAACTCCAGACAGATCCAGTTCTCCTTAAAAGTGATCTACTGACGGCAGGCGGTGACACGGGTCATCGCAAAATATCTCCTTACTCCTGAGTCTCTTGCCGTCTTGCGGGTGCATTCTCCGCCCAGTCGTATGCTCTCCCGAAGATGATGGACAATGCCTCGCCAAAAAAAAGTGGGCTTGTTACTACTCATTCTTGTGGGGCAGCCAATCATGGCNNGCACAACAACCCATGAAAATTACCGAACGAACCCAAAGAATGGGGGCGAATGCGAGGCGAAGCCGAGCGCATCGGCACAATCCCGCCCCCCGGTCCCCGACCACCAGCCACGCGCGGCCGAGGGCCGCGTTACAGTATTAAGCATGCATCGCAACCTGATTCTGCTCTGCCTGGCCATGGCCATCTCGCCGGCCGCCGTCCCAGACCTCGTAAAAGTAGATACGGGCCGTGTGAAGGGCACGGTGAACAATGACGTAGCGGCGTTCAAAGGCATCCCGTTCGCCGCGCCGCCCGTGGGCGCGCTCCGTTGGCAGGCGCCCCGACCCGCGCCGCCCTGGAAAGGCGTCCGCGAAGCCGTGGAGTTCGGCCCGCGCTGCATGCAGGGGAATATCTATAACGACATGGTTTTCCGCGACAAAGGGCCCAGCGAAGACTGCCTCTACCTCAACGTGTGGACACCCGCCACATCCGCGAAGGCGCGCCTGCCGGTGATGCTGTGGATCTACGGCGGCGGCTTCGCGGCGGGCGCCGCCTCCGAGCCGCGCCAGGATGGCGAGAACCTGGCGAAGAAGGGCGTGGTGGTAGTCAGCATGAACTACCGCCTAAACGTATTTGGATTCTTCGCGCATGCCGAGCTTGCCAAAGAGTCGGGCCATGACTCCGCGGGCAATTACGGACTGCTCGACCAGGTGGCGGCCCTCGAATGGGTGCACAAAAACATTTCTGGTTTCGGCGGCGACCCCGCCAAGGTGACCATCTTCGGCGAATCCGCCGGCTCGTTCTCCGTCAGCGCGCTCATGGCGTCGCCGCTCGCGCAGGGCCTCTTTCACCGCGCCATCGGCGAGAGCGGCGCGTTCTTCGGCAGCGTGCTCGACCTGAAGCCGCTGTCTCAGAGCGAAGAGGCGGACGCGAAATTCGCGGAGTCCATCGGCGCGCATTCTCTCGCCGAGTTGCGTGCCAAACCCGCCGCAGAACTCCTCGACGCGGCCGTCAAGCAGAAAGCCATCCGGTTCGCGCCGAACATCGATGGGTATTTCCTCCCGCAGAGTGTGCGTGAGATCTTCGCGAGCGGTAAACAGAGTCACGTGCCGCTGCTGGCAGGATGGAATCGCGATGAAGGGAGCTATCGAGGCATCTTCGAAAAAGACGAGCCGACCGCGCCGAATTTCGTGGCGTACGCGCACAAGCACTTCTCTGACAAGGCCGGCGAGTTCCTGAAACTCTATCCGGCAGACAGCGGCGAGCAGGCTAAACGATCCGCGCAGGACCTGGCGGGCGACCAGTTCATCGCGTTCTCCACCTGGAAGTGGATCGAGATGCAGGGCGCCACGGGAAACTCGACGCTCTACCGTTATGAGTTCGACGATGCTCCGCCCGCGCCGGCGAATGCGGAGGCAACCGGCGGCGAGGCTGCTCCACGCGGCGCGTACCATTCGGCTGAGATCGAGTTTGTGTTCGGCGCGCTGGCTTCGAAGAACCTGCCCTGGCGGCCGGAAGACAAAGCGCTGTCGGATCTGATGTCTTCCTATTGGGCGAACTTCGCCAGGAACGGCGATCCCAACGGTGCGGGTTTACCGCAATGGCCCGCTTACAACAGCCAGGCAAACTATCCGGTGATGCACCTGGACGCGAGCTCGCATGCGGCTCCCGACGATCGCCGCGGGCGTTACGAGTTTCTGGACAAACTGAAGTAAGCGGGACTATGTGGCGGCTGCTGGTTGTTAAGGTCTATTTCGCTATGCTGGCTGTCTCGCTTACTTGCCCTCTGTTTGCTCAGCCGCCACAACTTCCCGCGGATTACCCGGCCGCGCAGTACGACGAATCCAAGGTGCCCAAATACATCTTGCCTGATCCCCTCACGCTGCTCAACGGTAAGAAGGTTACTAATATCCAAACCTGGACGCAACAGCGCCGGCCGGAGCTGATTCGGCTTTTCGAGACTTACGTCTACGGCCGCACCATGGTGGGGCGGCCCAAAGACATGACCTGGGAAGTAGTCGCCGAAGACCGGCATGGCATGGGCGGCAAGGCGGTCACCAAGACTGTCAAGTTATACTTCGCAGGCAAGAAGGACGGGCCGTCGATGGAACTGGTTTTCACGCTGCCCCATACCGGCAAGCCCGTGCCAGCCTTCCTGATCGCGGGCAATGCCCGGTTCGACCCAAAAACGGTCTTGGGTCGCGGCTACGGCATAATCGCCTGCCGCATCGATCAGATCCAGGCCGACGCACCCACAGGGTATGCAAAGGGCATTCGCGGTTACTTCGCGCCTCCGGGCCAGACCGAGCCGGGCGTCGAGGAATGGGGCGCCATCGGCGCGTGGGCCTGGGGCTTAAGCCGGGCCATGGACTATATCGAGACAGACAAGGACATCGACGCGAAGAAGGTCAGTCTCAATGGCTTTTCGCGATACGCCAAGGTCGCTATGTGGGCCGGCGCGCAGGACCAGCGCTTCGCCATCACATTTTCCGGGGAAGCCGGCTGCGGCGGCGCCGTCATCGTCCGCCGCGGGTATGGCGAGACCATTGGCGCCCTGGCTAACGGCAGGTTCAGTTACTGGTTTAACAAAACACTGAAGGATTACGCCGGCAATGTCAATAGCCTGCCAGTCGACTGGCACGAACTAATAGCTTTATACGCCCCGCGGCCGGTGTATATCGCCACCGCGGAAGAGGATTACTGGGGCGATCCGCGAGGTTCGTTCCTGGCCGCGAAGAACGCCGATCCGGTTTATAAGTTGTTCGGAGAGGTGGGTCTGGGCGTCGATGACATGCCGCCTGTGGAAACGCCGGTGGGTGACTTCACCGGCTACCACAATCGGACGGGAGAGCACGGTCAAAACGAATACGATTGGGACCAATATCTAAACTTCGCTGACCGGCACTTTAAGAAGCAATAAGAACCAATGCCCTCCTTCAAACCATTCCTGTCACTCCTCCTGCCAACCGCCGCCCTGGCACTCGGCCAGGCTCGCTACGTGGAAACAGTAGCGCGGTCCGGTAGCTTTCCCATCGCACAAGCCAAAACTTGTGCCGCCATTTATGTAGATGCAGGCGACTACGCAGGAGTCATCCGCGCCGCCGGCGATCTCCAGGCGGACATAGCCCATGTCACTGGCTGCACGCCGGTTATCACACACGACACCGGCGGCGTTGGCGCACACCCCATCGTCATCGGCTCAGTTGAAAGAAGCCCGATCGTCAAGCGCCTGACCGACACGGCCGCCATCGCAGGTAAGTGGGAATCGTTTCTGATCCAGGCTGTACCGAAACCGCTGCCCGGCGTTGCCAGCGCCCTGGTCATCGCGGGAAGCGACAAGCGGGGAACCATTTACGGTATCTACGATCTCTCCGAGCAGATCGGTGTCTCGCCGTGGTATTGGTGGGCGGACGTTCCCGTGGCCCATAAGGACGCGCTGTTCGTGAAGCCCGGCAGATTCGTCGAAGGCGAACCCGCCGTCAAATATCGGGGCATTTTTCTCAACGACGAAGCGCCCTCGCTATCCGGCTGGACGAAGGAGAAGTACGGCGGCTTCACCCATAACTTCTACGTGAAGGTCTTCGAGCTTCTACTTCGCCTGAAGGGCAACTATCTCTGGCCCGCCATGTGGGGCAACGCCTTCAACGAGGACGATCCGCTCAATCCCAAGCTCGCCGATG
>PKYZ01000561.1 GCA_003132865.1 Bryobacterales bacterium | reverse complement strand
GCCCCCGTCCGCCAGCAACTGCATTCTCGCGCGCATCAACGACATGCTGGCGCACGAGTTTCATATTCGTCACTCCACTGTGCAGTTCGAGCACGTGGGCTGCGCCGTTGCGGAGAACGGCTGCGTGATCCCCGCCGAAGAGCCCCACTCTCACTCACGCTCGCACCCACACTGACCGTTTGTTGTGTGGGGCAGGTTGCGTAGTGGCGCAAGAGCGTTCACGGAGACCCCAATCCAAAACGAATTTGCACGTCGCACATTGAGCGCCAGAACTTCAACATCGGCATGGCTGTTCGACAGCTCACCCGGCTGACGAACCCATTCTCAAGAAAAAATGGGAGAATCACAGCACGGCCTTGGCACTATCCTCTGCATTAATCCATACACGCCCGTAAAGTTCGACGGATGGGAGAAGAATCGCATGCTCACGGTTGGGAAGGTCGGATTCTGCCTGTTATCAGGTGTAGCTCTCGGAGCTTTGTTGCGGAGTTCGTTCGCTGGACAAGCGAAGAAAACGCCGGAAGTAGCCCCCGCCAGGACTTCTGGCGTCAAGGGCGCTCCGTCGTCAGAGTTGCCACCGCTGCTCGAAGTGATCTCGGTCGAAAGCACTCTTGCGTCGATTCATGGATTGACCGCGATGCTTCAGGCCGAAATGAAGGACAAGGCACTCCAATTCCGAACTAGCGATGAGGTCGCAGCCGGATTACCTGCTTGGCTCTCAAAGGCGTCCCAAGATGCCAGAGACATCGAGCAGCGTAAGTATGGCGCAAAGTACCGATCTGCGATAGAACATTTATTCGCCGGTTTCGACCACGAAATAAGGTTTTTCGGCGGGAAGGACAGCGATGACCTGCCCGTCCGCTTCGCAATTCGGGAGGGGAGTCTTTCGGTCCTTGTCACCGGTATTGTCTCGACAAATGTATTCAATACCCTTAGAACCACTGAGAGCGTAAGAGCCGCAATGGTGGTGCGAGAAGTCGTTGCGTCCCAACTAGCAGTCTTCGATCGAGCGTTCGGCGGCTCAGGCATAAAATTCTATGGGATGCTCGTCACTTACGGAAGCAAAGACTTCTTAGAACAGTTCGGCATGCCGGATGTAGAGTCAATCATCGTGGTGGTGCCCGCCGAACAGTGTAAGCAATTCGCAGAGGCCAAAATCACCGATGCTGAATTGATCGCGGCTGGCGAGACGTACATGACAGACACAAAGCTGAAGAACGGAGTTAAGAAAATCAAGGTTGTCCTTGAGTGAGCCTAAGAGCGGAAGGCTAATTAGGATGAAAGGTACATGACGTTACGATCAACTAATTATTCTGGCAGCGGTAAGGAGCTACGAATTGGACCGACGTTACCAGGGTCGAATTTTGAAATACCGCTTGGCGAAAGATGGGCTCCGATTGCCGAGATGGGCGGCTGGAAAATTAGCCGCACTAAAGACGAAGTTCAAGGAGAATGGCCGGGAGAATATGAAAGTACTGGAGACGCCCTGGCGGTGTGGGAGTTCGAAACACGAAGGTTGAACCACATTGAACCACATGTTTAAGCTTATCAAGTCCACCCTTGCTGTTCGGAAGATGAGAAAGTTAGCGGTTGATGGGGGCCGGCTGGCAATCAACGAATACTGGACGGATAACGAAGAGGCCATCAAAGACTTATCACCGGAGTTCGTCAAACAACAGGCCGAAAGCATGATGCAGGAGATTATCAAAGTTTCCCTCAGCCCAGACCCCCGAATGGCTAATCGTTCGAAGCTCAGGGATTGTCTTTGGGAAATGTCCCGGTTTCAAGTTCTCGTTATTGACCCGCCTTCTGCTAAAGAGCAATCGGGCTTACGTGGTCAGGTGGGAATTACAGGAGAACTCAAACCAACACTGTTTGAGCTTTATCAGGCCGACGAAGGATTAAGACAGCTCTTTCATGGGTCAGGGGAGACCCCTAAGAACTGGGATGACGTGTGGAATCCTGTCCTGCTTCGATACCGCTTGTGTCACGCCTGGACCCACATTTTTCATACGCTTCGTTTCGGACGACTGCGACACATCAGACAAGGATTGGTTTCGGCCTTTCCTTGCTGCAATGTGCGGTTGGCAGGAGAGTCTGTATCGAGATGCGCTTGGAATGACGTCGGCTTTTGACCGAACATCCGGGATCGGCCCTGGTCTCAAGCCGGTGCTTCTTAGCATCTTCATGAAATGCGTCATGGAGGGCGCGCGATATCCCGATCTCGAATGGAGCGAGCGCCTCGCTGAAATAGAGAAAGGAGACCGGGCTTGGAGAGCTAATTCTTGGTTGGGGTAGCGTGATCCACGAAGTTCCAATTCGTTGGCGGAGACTGCTGATGGCGGCGTGATCTCGTCTGCGGAATTTCACGCCGCCGCTTCGGTCATTTTCCCTTGACCTTATCCCACTTTTTGCTGGCTACCTCCTGGGATTTCTTAGGGGTCCTGCCGAGTCCTTCGACCTTGTGCTTGCCGTCCGATATCGTGGTCTTATGGTGACCGCCGATACCGAACAGATTCTCTAACGTGAAGCTGTCCTTTTTGGTTTTTGAAGTTGACATGAACGGACTCCTCGTCCGATGATATCAAGACAGCGGTTCATCGCAAACACGAAACGCAAAAGCGATAAACCGACGGCGTTGATAACCAGGCTGATTCAAAAGAGGTTAGCTGATGAATAATCATGCAACGCAACGTTGCGCCACCACCCAGGTCGTCAACATTGGCAACCTGCAAGGCGCCTCGAACTGCAATCGGTGATCGCCTCCATGGGCCAGGTCGAAGGCGTGCTGGACGTGCACGATCTGCACATTTGGAGCCTGGGATCGAGCATCCACGCGCTGAGCTGTCACGTGCTCATCGAGGACGT
>PKYZ01000476.1 GCA_003132865.1 Bryobacterales bacterium | reverse complement strand
CGCTTCCGCCGCCCCCACCCCCGCTCAGGCCCCGCCGGATGCCGAAAAATAAGCCCACCCCACTATGAAATAGCCCCCAACCCCTAGCCGCCAACCCCTAGCCCCCAACCCCCAGAACCAGTACCCAGCACCCACCCAGCTATCCGCCCCACTTTCAGATATACTAGAGCTTCAGAGGGATGGTATGAGAAAATACGGGAAATTTGCCGTGCTGATCGCGGTTGTAATCGCCGCTCTGGTCTGGCTCGCCAGCACCGGAGTCAGCGAAACCAAAACCTACTACAAAACCATTGCCGAGGTCGGCCAAATGGGCGACCGCGCCTTCACGGAGCGCCTCCGCGTCGCGGGCGACGTCGAAAGCGGCTCCATCCAACACGCCCATGGACAGGTCGCCTTCACTCTCACCCAGGACAAGCTTCAACTGAAAGTGGCCTACACCGGCGCCGATCCCCTCCCGGATACCTTCCGCGACGGCGCGCAGGCTCTCGCCGACGGCCGCATGGGCCGCGATGGCGTCTTCCATGCCAGCAAAATTCAGGCGAAATGCGCTTCCAAATACGAAGCCAAGCCGGGTCAGTTGCGTGCCGCCCCGGCGCTCCCTATCAATAAGACGACTTAGAAAGGCCGACCTATGGAAAACGTGGCATCCCTGGCTGTACTTCTGGCTTTTTGCGCCGCTATCTACGCCCTGCTCGCATCCGTTGTCGGCCGTATCCAACGCAAGCCATTTCTAGTAGTTAGTGGCGAGCGCGCGGTCTATTCCGTTTGGGCGCTCATCTCCATCGCCTCCGGCATCCTGGTCTACGGTCTCGTCACGGGCGATTTCCGTTTCTCCTATGTGGCCCAGCACAGTAATCGCAGCATGCCGCTGCTTTATAAGTTCGCCGCCTGGTGGGGCGGACAGGAAGGTTCGCTGCTCTTCTGGAGCTGGCTGCTCTCCACTTACTCCTCCGTGGTCGTCTTCACCAACCGCCGCAAGCACCGCGACATGATGCCTTACGTCGTCGGCGTGCTCATGTTCGTGCAGACTTTCTTCCTGCTCCTGAGTAACTTCGTGGCCAGCCCCTTTAAGATGTTGTCGATGGAAGGCTTCATCACCGCGGTCCCGGATGGCAACGGTTTGAACCCGCTGTTACAGTATCCGGCCATGGCCATCCACCCGCCGATGCTCTACCTCGGCTATGTCGGCTTCACGGTGCCCTTCGCCTTCGCCATCGCGTCGCTGATTACCCGCCAGCCGGGCGACGCCTGGATCCACACCACCCGCCGCTGGACACTTATTACCTGGCTGTTCCAGAGCACCGGTGTTATGCTCGGCATGGCTTGGGCATATCACGTGCTTGGATGGGGCGGTTATTGGGGTTGGGACTCTGTCGAGAACGCTTCCCTGCTGCCCTGGCTCAGCGGCACGGCTTTCCTCCACTCCGTCATGATGCAGGAGAAAAAAGGCATGATGAAGGTCTGGAACATCGTGCTGATTTCCACAACCTTCCTCCTGTGTATCTTCGGTACCTCGCTTACCCGCACCGGACTGGTCAGCTCCGTGCACGCCTTCGCGCAAGGTCCCCTCGGTAAGTACTTCTTCTCTTTCCTAGCTATCTGCATTGCGGGCGTCGCTTATCTGATCCTCGACCGCCTCGAGTATCTGAAGAGCGGAGCCGAGCTGGAAAGTGTGATCTCCCGCGAATCCAGCTTCCTGTTCAATAACCTGATCCTGCTGGCAAGCTGCTTCGCGGTGCTGTGGGGCACGCTGTTCCCGGTGATCTCCGAAGCGGTCTCCGGCGAGAAGATCAGTCTGGATGCGGTCTGGTTCAACAAGCTCATGATCCCCATTGGGCTGTTCCTTCTGATCCTCACTGGAGTCGGTCCCTTGTTCGCCTGGCGCCGCACCTCCTTGGAAAGCCTGCGCCGTAACTTCCAGTGGCCCGGCATTGCCTCCCTGGTTCTGGCGGGCGCGCTACTGGCCGCCGGCGTTCGCAGCTTCTACGCGCTGATCTCCTTCGGCTTCTGCCTTTTCGTCGCCCTCACGGTGCTCATGGAGTTCTACAAAGGCGGGCGCGCCATCGCGGTCAAGAACAACATGAACCTGCTCCGCGCCACCGTCGAGCTGACTCATCGCAATACCCGCCGCTACGGCGGATATCTGGTCCACATGGGCATCGTGCTCATTTTCATCGGCTTTACCGGCGCGGCCTTCAATAAGGCGGACGTCAAGGAAATGAACGTCGGCGATACCCTGAAGCTAGGCCACTACGATCTCAAGGTCGTCGATCTGAAGGAAGGCGAAAACGACGTCTACAGTTATCATCGCGCCAATGTCGATGTCTCGCGCGGCGGCGTTTTACTCGGCACCCTCGAGCCCGAGAAGCGTTTCTATAAAGCCAGCCGCCAGGGTACTTCGGAAGTAGGCGTGCGCCCCCGCCTCAACGAAGACTTGTATCTCAACTTCGGCGGCATGTCCGACGACGGCGTCCGCGCCGTGATCCAGGCTTACGTTTTCCCGCTGGTCTCCTGGATCTGGATCGGCGGCCTGGTCCTGATCGTCGGCACGCTGGTGTGCCTGGTGCCAAGTAAAGTCAAGATGCAATACGCCCGCACCGAAGTGGTCGGGATAACTAGGAAATATGCGGAAGTTCCGAAATAGCCTCATTGTCTTGGTGCTGACTGGGTGCCCCCTCGCCCTCGCCGAAACTGCCGCCGAAAAACCCAGCGTGGACGTCCGCCGCGTGGGTGCCCACATCGGCTGCCAGTGCGGTTGCAAGGATACCGTGGCCACCTGCGCCATGTTGGAGTGTAGCTTTTCGAAGCCCGCCAAGGAGAAGATCGCCAAGTTACAGGCGGCCGGCATGACCGACAAAACCATCCTCGACCAGTTTGTCGCCGAATTCGGGCCCGCCGTCTATCGCGGCGATCCCAGCGCCTATGGCTGGCTCGTTCCGTATCTGCTGATCGCGCCCGGTCTGGCGCTCATCTGGTGGTTCGTGCGGCGCTATCGGAAGCCCCGGCCCATTCCCGAAATTGGACCCGCCCCGGACGATTCCGAACTGGCCAAGTATCGCGAGCAGATCGAGAAGGATTTGGCGCACCTCGAATAAATGATTATCGTCATAGCAGCGCTGATCGCTGTCGGGGCGATCGTCTTCATCCTGACGGTGCGGGCCAAGGACCTGCCCGAGCCCGAGCCGGTTTCCCCCTTCCAACATTTGGATGAGCGCAAAGCTGCTATCTACGAAAACCTGCGCGACCTCCAGTTCGAGTACCGTGTCGGCAAACTCTCCGACAACGATTACCAGCAGACTAAGAAGGACCTGCAACGCGAGCTTGCCGGAGTAATGGCCGAAGTGGACCGCCTCAAGCTGCAATTAAGCCCCAACGGCGCCGCACCGCCGGCCCGACCCGAGCCCCAGCCCATCGATCCGCTGGCCTGCCCGCACTGTGGAGCAAAATTCGCCCAGCCGCTAAAATTCTGCGGCCAATGCGGCAAGCCCATGAAAGTGCAAGCATGAAAGGATTAATCAGCCGCAGATGCACGCAGATGCACGCGGATAAAACAAAACACATCGTGTTGTCGGGCAGCCCGACGTTCCCAGACCAGACAAAAGCCATCTGCGTGAATCTGCGTGCATCTGCGGCTCTATTGCTTCTTGTGGTTCCATTGCTTGCCGCTGTCGATGGCACGGTCGTCAACAAAACTACCGGCCAGCCCCAGTCCGGCGCCACGGTAACCCTGTATAAGCTCGGCCAGGCCGGCATGGAATCGGTCGAAAGCGTCAAGTCCGGCGCGCAGGGTAAGTTCCACATCGATCAGACTCCGCAAGGCCCGCACCTTATCCAGACCGCCTTCGACGGCGTCACTTACAATCACATGTTGCCGCCCGGCTCCGCCACCGCCGGCGTGTCTCTCGACGTCTATAACTCCTCGAAGCAGCCCGGCGGCGCCCGCATCTCGCGCCATTTTGTGATCTTCCAGCCCGGCGGCGCGCAGATGTCCGTAAATGAAGGCTTCATATTCACTAACAACGGTACAACCACTTACAACGATCCCGATGGCGGCACGCTCAAGTTCTATCTCCCCACCGCGGCCAAAGGTATCGTGCAGGTCAAGGCCACCGCGCCGCAAGGCATGCCCATCGATCGCGCCGCCGACAAGACCAATCGGAAGGATATCTACAAACTCGATTTTCCGATCAAGCCCGGCGAAACCAGCATTCAGGTGACTTACTTGGTCCCTTATAGCTCAGGCGCCGTGTTCGAAGGCAAGACCGTTGGCAAGACCGAAGAACCGACCCTGCTGGTGGTCCCCAACGGCGTCACGCTGAAGGGCGAAGGGGTCGAAAACAAGGGCCAGGAGCCACGCTCGCAAGCCTCCATCTACAGCGTGGCATCCGCCAATTACAAAGTAGAGATAGCCGGCTCCATGCCCGCCGCTGCCGCCGCCGATGCGGATTCCGGCGATAGCGGCCCCTCCCTCGAAGAAGTTTCGCCCAAGATCCTCCAGCAGAACATGAAGTGGATTCTGGCGCTGGCCCTCGGCATCCTGGCCCTCGGCTTCATCGTGCTCTACCGCGCCCAGCCGGCCGCCGCGTCCCCAGGCCCCACCGCGAAAGGAAAGAATGAGCGCGGTCGCCGCTGAGGGTATCTGGAAGTTCTACGGCGACTACCCCGCGCTGCGCGACGTGATCCTGCACGCCGAGCCCGGCGCCTGCCTGGCCTTGATCGGCCGCAACGGGGCCGGGAAGACCACCCTGCTGCGCATCATCGGCGGCTTTTCCAAAGCCGGCCGCGGACAGGTCCGCATCTTCGGCAACGACCCGCGCGAAACCGACACGCGCCGGCGCGTCGGATGGATCGGCCACGGCATCTCCGTCTACGACGAGCTGTCCGCCCTCGAAAATCTGAGCCTGTTCGGGCGGCTTTACAATCTGCCCAATCCCCACAAGTCCGCCATGGAATGGCTGGAGCGCACTGGCCTCGACCGCGTCAAAGACGGCCTAGTGCGCGAGTTCTCCCGCGGCATGCGGCAACGCCTGGCCGTGGCCCGCGCGTTCCTGCATCAGCCTTCCGTGCTGCTGCTCGACGAGCCATTCACCGCGCTCGACGACCGCGCCATCGCCGTCCTCCAACGCCTCCTGCGCGAAGCCTTGGCCGAGGGCCGCACCGTGGTCATGTCCACCCACCAGTTGCGCGAGGCCCTGGAACTGGCCACCCACGTGGCCCTTCTGAATCGCGGCAGAGTCGCCTTCCACGGCGAACGCACCGCGCAGATGGTGGCCGACCCCGGCTGGGTCTACGCGCACTACGACGAGGCCTAATGGACTTCTTCCGGCAAACGCTGGTGATCGCCAGAAAAGACCTGCGCGCGGAGCTCCGCACCAAGGAAGCCATCAACGCTTCGCTCGCCTTCTCGCTGGTCATACTGGTCCTGTTCAGTTTCGCCTTCGATCCCGGGGAACAGGAGACCGTCGAAATGTCCGGCGGCTTGCTGTGGATCGTGTTCGCCTTCGCCGGCACGCTGGTGTTGAACCGCAGCTTCGCGCGCGAGGTGCCCAACGATTGCCTGGATGCCCTGATTGCCGCGCCCATCTCCGGAGCCGCGCTGTTCCTGGGCAAAGCCCTCGCCAATTTCGTGCTGGTCATCTCCGTCGAGCTGGTCTCTTTGCCGGTCTTCGGCATCTTCTATAATGTGCACTGGACCAGTCAGATCTGGTCTTTGTTGTTGGTGTTGGCGCTGGGCACCTGGGGACTCACCGTGATCGGGACGATCTTCAGCGCGCTGACCGTGAATATCCGGTTGCGCGAATTGATGGCCCCGTTGCTGGTTTATCCCATGCTGATTCCGGCTCTGATGAGCGCCATGCAGTTGACCATGCAGTTGATTGCCGGAAAGCCGCTGGGCGGCGAAAACGAGGTCTGGCTGCGCCTGCTGGTGGCTTTCGATGTGATTTTTACAGCCCTGTCTCTAGTCTTATTGGAGACCGTGCTAGTAGGATAGGCCTCCTGGCCTGTCCCGTTGTTACGTGCAGTAGGACGGGCCTCTGGCCTGTCCAGGAGACTCGTTATGCGCGAGAAGCTAATCTACGGCCTGGGCGCGATCGCCGCCGTCCTCCTGGCCCGCGATCTCTATTCCATCTTCATGCAGCTTCCCGACGAAGCCTCCCAAGGGATGATCTACCGCATCATCTTCTTCCACGTGCCCGCCGCCATCACCGCCATGCTGTGCGCCGGTGTCACCTTCGTCACCAGCGCGGCGTACCTCCTCACCAAGAGCCTGCGGTACGACGCCATCTCCGTCGCGGTGACCGAAGTCGGCTTGGCCTTCCTGGCTGCCAACCTGGTCACCGGGTCCATCTGGGGACGCATCATCTGGGGCATCTGGTGGACCTGGGATGCGCGGCTCACCTCCGCGCTGGTCTGCTGGCTGCTCTATGCCGGATACCTGATGCTGCGCCGCGCCATCGAAGAGCCTACCGCGCGCGCGCGCATCTCGGCCGTCTTCAACATCTTCGCTTTCGCCGACGTCCCCATCGTCATCTTCTCCATCAAGTGGTGGCGCACCCAGCATCCGCAGCCCGTCTTCTGGGGCGGCGGCAGCATCGATCCGGCCATGTACCTGACCGCAGTGCTCAACCTCGTCGCGCTCATTCTATTGGCCGTCGTGCTGTCGCTGATCCGCCTCCGCCAGGAGGAAGTACAGCGCGAAATCGATTCCCTTCGCCGCTACGCCCACGCTATTTAACGGATATCAAATGGACACACGCAATTTCACATTCATGTTTTACGGCTTCCTGGCCGCTTGGCTGATCCTGGTCGTCTACGTGCTCTCGCTGGTCTCGCGCGAGCGCAAGATCACCGAGCAGCTCAAGGGTCTGAAAGGCCTGCTCGACGATAAGGACCGCAAGTAACGCTTCGGCGAGGCGCACAGTGCCGTTCGCGTCTCGCCTTGGGGGCAGGGTGCTTAACCCCTTTGGGGATTTCTGACGGAAACCGCTCCCTGACGGTCGCAGCTCGGTAACAGTCGCGTTGATATCGCAAGGTTTACTGAGCCGCGAGCGTAAGCGAGCGGTTGCATTCCCCAAAACGCTTACGCACCCTTGGGGGCAGACGCCGGCCGTCGCACACGCTAAAATGATTAAAGTGCACAAGACGGCTGCATTCACGATGGAGCGCTATGGCCGGCTGCCGGACATGGACCGCTCGTTTGACATAGCTTATTGGCAGCGCCTCGGCCCGGCGGCGATATTCGAGGCTGCCTGGCAAATGGTCGTCGATGCACAAGGGCTCCCGCTCGGCGGTCCTGATGATCTCAGACTTCGAAGAACTGTTGAAGAATTTTCAACGGCAACGAAAGTGGGTGGATACGCCGTGATGCTGTACACGGAGCCTCGCTACACCAAGGATCTCGATGTGTGGGTCCTGGCCAATCTGGAGAACGCCGCGAAGGTTTGGCGGGCGCTCGCTGAGTTTGGCGCGCCGCTCGCCGGCCTATGCCCGGATGATTTTGCCCACGAAGGCTTCTTTTACCAGATTGGCCAGCCTCCCGTGCGGGTTGATATTCTGATGTCGATTGACGGCGTCAAGTTCGAGGAAGCCTGGCCCAAGCGCAGGCAATCGCATCTCGGCGCACAGCCGGCTTGGTTCATCAGCCGGGAGGACCTTTTGAAGAACAAGCGCACGATGGGTCGCCACATCGACCTCCACGATGCGGGCCTACTAGAATGAGCGGGAGGATCAATAGGCGCAACTTCCTGGCCGCGGCGCCCGCAGCGCTGCTGCCCGCCCGCGCCCAAACCGCTACTCGCGGCATGCCGGCGCCCATCATCAAAGACGTCACCGTAATCGCCACCGCGCCCGCCGGTCTGCGCCTCTCCGTCGTCAAGATCGCGACCGATCAGGACGGCCTCTATGGCTACGGCTGCGGCACCTTCACGCAGCGCGCCGAACTGGTCAACGCCGCGGTCGAGAAGTACCTGCGCCCGTTCCTCATCGGCAAGCGCGCCGATCGCATCGAAGACATCTGGCAGGCCTGCTACAACAGCTCCTATTGGCGCAACGGCCCCGTGTTGAACAATGCCATCAGCGGCGTCGATCAGGCTCTCTGGGATATCAAAGGACGCCAGGCCGGCATGCCGGTCTACCAGCTTCTCGGCGGCAAATGCCGCGAAGCCGCCGCTTGCTACACCCACGCCGCCGGCGCCGAGATCCAGCAGACCATCGACCAAGCCCGCCAGTTCATGGACCAGGGCTTCCGCCACGTGCGCGTGCAGGTGGGCGTGCCCGGCATGGCAGGCTATGGCGCGGCGCGCGGCGAGGCCGCTACCGGCGCGCTGCACGATGGACCGGTCTTCGAGCCGGCTTACTACGTCCGCCGCGCGCTGAAGCTGTTCGAAGAGTGCCGCAAACAGCTTGGCGATGAGATCGAACTGCTGCACGACGTGCACGAGCGCGTCTCACCCAACCAGGCCGTCCAATTCCTCAAGGATGCCGAGCGCTTCAAGATGTTCTTCATGGAAGACCCGCTCTCGCCCGAAGACATCGCCTACTTCCACCAGATCCGCAGCCAGTGCGCCACGCCGATTGCGATGGGCGAGCTCTTCAACAGCCCGCACGAGTGGACCCCGCTCATCACCGGACGCCTGATCGATTACATCCGCATCCACGTGAGCCAGGCCGGCGGCCTGACGCCAGTGCGCAAGATCGCCGCCATGGCCGAGATCCACGGCGTCAAAACCGCCTGGCACGGTCCCGGCGACGTCTCGCCCATCGGACACGCCGCCAACGTGACGCTTGACGTGGTCTGCTACAACTTCGGCATCCAGGAGTATTCGCCTTTCAACGACCGCTTGCAGGAGGTCTTCCGCGGCTGCCCGGTGATGAAGAACGGCTACCTCTACGCCAACGACGCCCCCGGCTGGGGCATCGAAGTCGACGAAAAGCTGGCAGCCAGATATCCCTACGGCAGCTTCGAGCAAGGCGATCGCCAGCGTCTCAACGGCGGTTGGGGCGAAGTGCGCCGCCGCGATGGCACCGTGATTAAGCAGTAACGGTGGGACAGGCTTCAGCCTGTAAAGCCGCCCTTGGTAGCTTTGGGACATGAAGCGCACAATCGAGCTGGATCGGGAAACTGATGGCCGCTGGATTGATGAGGTTCCAAGGGATATAGTACGAATAAGAAAGGACTCACGTATGCCGCACCCAACTAACGATGTTCGCCCCGACGGGACCTGCCGCGTCTGCGGTGATCGACTTTCGGCACACATTCGGCGGCGAGGCGTGACCAAGATCTATCGCCGCCACCTTAGCAATCCGGACTGCTCCACCAAAGGCAACGGCGAACCGATCCGCTGACGACCCTGTCGTTACGACTGGCGGTTAGGACCACTTCACGAATGCTATTCAACCGCGCAATAAGGGCGTTGTGGCTCCTCGTGGTTCCCTTTTCGCCCGTGGCCAAAGGTCAGCAACAGCCGGAGCTGGATATAACAAAAGTCGGTCTTCGCCCAAGATCAGAGGTCATCAAAGTCGTCGGGCCTCCGAGCAGTGTTGCGGCGGAAGATCAAGATGGCTATGCGTGGGAGTTTGTCGGATACACGAACGGAAGACTGGACCAGATCGATTATCAATTCAAGGCGCGGGCCACCAGTGTGTGACAAGCTTTGGAGAAGGTGGGGCTGACGCAAACGTCGACTCCACATCAAGGTCCCTTGTCCTACTATTGGAACTCGTCCACAGGGCCGCTAGTCTGCTGTGGTTTCGAGATGGACAACGTTGTGATCCCATCTGATTTCTCTGTAATATCCGTTGGTTTTAAGCAACTCGCGGGAGCCTCTAATCTCATGTCACCGACAAAGGTGCACAAGGAGCGGAGCGCAGGTGAGATTGAAGTCGATTTTGCTAAAATGGCTCTCCAGACCAGAGCGCGCGTCACTCAAACCTTAGGACCTCCTAAACGTGAACAGAAGCCGGAGGGCGCAGTGTTTCGTTACAGTTTCTACCAGTGGGGTTTCGGAATTTGTCAAGAACTTT
>PKYZ01000714.1 GCA_003132865.1 Bryobacterales bacterium | reverse complement strand
CGGCCGGCGTCCACGCCGGCCTCTTCGTGCCCGGATATGGCCGATTCCGTTGCGCGAGGAGCGGGTCCTGGAGGACCCGCGACCCGCACAGACCTGGAGGTCTGCCCCACAAGTGGAGGCCATTAAATGGACCCGCTAGTAGAAGCCGCATTGAGCGCCAGGCAAAATGCCCATGCGCCGTTCTCCAAGTTCAAAGTGGGCGCGGCGCTGGAAGACTCCACCGGCCGCATCCACACCGGCTGCAACGTGGAGAACGCCACTTACGGCCTGACTCTCTGCGCCGAGCGCCTGGCTGTCTTCAAGGCGGTCTCCGAAGGCGCACGCCAGTTCCGGCGCGTGGCCGTCGTCGCGGACACCGATACGCTCACACCGCCCTGCGGCGCTTGCCGCCAGATCCTCTGGGAGTTCTGCGGCGATGTGGAACTGGTGCTCGCCAACCTCCACGGCAAGACGGAAACCTTCCGCCTGAAAGATCTTTTCCCAAGGCCATTCGATGCGTCTTTTTTGTAGCTTCCTGCTTTTCATCTCGGCGCTGGCGGCCGAATCGGCCGATTGGATCTGGACCGGCCGCTATGTCGTCACCATGGACCCGCAGCGGCGCGTGATCGACAACGGCGCGATCGCCATCCGCGGCGAGCGCATCCTGGCCGCCGGCCCGAAATCCGAAATCGAGCAGCGCTACCAGGCCCGCCAGCGCCTCGACCGGCCCGATGCCATCCTGGCGCCAGGTCTGATCGACACCCATACACACGCGGCCATGTCGCTGTTCCGCGGTATCGCCGACGACCTCCGCTTGCAGGAGTGGCTGGAGCACTACATCTTCCCGGCCGAGGCGCGCAACGTGACGCCCGAATTCGTGCGCTGGGGGACGCGTCTCGGCTGCCTGGAAATGGTGCTCTCCGGCACAACCACTTACACCGACATGTATTACTTCGAGGATGTGGTGGCCGAAGCGACCAAAGAAGCAGGCATGCGCGGCGTGCTGGGCGAAACCATCATCGGCTTCCCTTCCCCCGACGCCAAGACTCCGGCCGACGCGCTGGCCTTCACCGGCCGGTTCCTCACCCGCTTTCACGGCGATTCGCTGATCGTACCCGCCGTGGCGCCGCACGCCATCTACACCAACTCGGACGAGACCCTGCAAGCCTGCCGCGCGCTCGCCAACCGGCATGGCGCGCCGCTCGTGATTCACCTTTCGGAAACCAAGCACGAAAACGACGAGTGCCTAGCCAAGCGCAAGCTGACCCCCACACAGGCGCTCGACGCGCTGGGCATCTTCAACGGCCGCACCGTCGCGGCGCACGCCGTGTGGGTGGACGAGGCCGATCTGGCGATCTTGAAGGCGCGCGGCGTGGGGATCGCGCATTGCCCATCGAGCAACATGAAGCTGGCCAGCGGCATCGCGCCGGTCACGCGCATGCTGGCGCTGGATCTAGCTGTGGGCCTGGGCCCCGATGGTCCCGCCGGCAGCAACAACGACTTCAACATGTTTGAAGAGATGGATCTGGCGGCCAAGCTGCAGAAGGTGGCGACCGGCGACCCGCGCAACCTTCCGGCGGAAGCCGCCGTCGAAATGGCCACCATCCGCGGCGCGCGCGCATTGGGCATGGAGAAGGACATCGGCTCGCTCGAAACCGGCAAACGCGCGGACCTGATCTCCATCCGCCTGGACCGCCCCAACGCCGTGCCGCTCTACAACGTCTATTCGCAAATGGTCTACGCGCTGAAAGGCAGCGATGTGGAGGACGTTATGGTCAACGGCAAACTGCTGGTGAAGGATGCGCAGCCGCTGACGCTCAACGCGGCGGTGATCGAAGCGAAGGCGCGGGAGTATCGCGATCGGGTGCAGAAATCGTTGCGCTGACGTGCCATAATCTTTCCAGTGGCAGATGGCAGATTTCATAGGTCGGAACTGGGGAAACCTGGCCTCGGTAGCAGGCTTGGTTTTCAGCATTCTGGCGTTTGTTTTCGCGAAGCGCGCGTCGACGGCAGCACGGGAAGCGCGGGATGCCGCGATGCGCCAGTCGCTTGGTGAAGATATGCATGGCGCCTCCAGAAGCGCCCAAGAGATTGTTACGTTCCTGAGGGACGGCAAAGGCGAGATGGCTCTTCTTCGAATAGGGGATCTGATGAATCAGGCCAGCTACCTCATCGCCCGGTGGGAAACAAGGCTGTCCGAGAAATCAAGGAACAACCTGTCGGATGGTGTCGAGGAACTGCGCTCGATGCACCGAGTTCTAACGAAAAGCGTCCGCGGTAGCTTGGCGGAGAGACAGAAGGCTCGCTTGGCCACGACTGCTCAGCGAGTCAGCTCGATATTCAAACGAAGAACGTGGAACGGCGGCGAAGGCTGCGGAACTAAAGGGCGATTAAATGGCTGACCAACAAACCATTGAGTTTTTTAACGGTGTCCTGTCGAAAACAAGGGCAGGTAAGATTCCATGGAAGCCGACTGCTGAAGACTCGAACTTCATAGCCACGATCGGCGGCCAATATGTATTATCCGTTTCCGCTTACGATGTGGAAGCCCCCTTAGCAGAAGTGCCACAGCCTCGTTACGCCTTGGTCCTACGTGACCGGAACGGTGACGAACTGACAACGGTCACCGATACCGACCAGGAGATTTCCGCGAACGAGATTCAGGAGTTGTACGAGACAGCAAGGCGAAAGGCTATCCGGGTCGACGAGAAGATCGGCGGCGTCCTCGAGGTGCTAAGCAGGCTCTAGCTGGTCCGGCTGTCAAACCAACGTCGCTCTAGATCGCATGTCCCGCATGCTCGAAGAAATCCGCCAACAGCCCGACGCCCTGGAGCGTACGCTGGCCTCCGAATTGCGCCGCATCGAACGCTTCAAACAGCGCGTCTCGAAGCGCCGCCCGCGCTTGATCGTGCTGGCCGCGCGCGGCACCTCCGACAACGCCGCGCAGTTCGGGCGCTATCTTTTGGAAATCACAACCGGCATCCCGGTGTCGCTGGCCGCGCCCGCTATCCATACGCTCTACAACGCGCGCATCGACTATCGCGACGCCCTGGTGGTGGCCATCTCGCAATCCGGCGAATCCACCGACGCCAACCTGGTGCTCGAGCGCGCGCGCGAACAGGGCGCGCTCACCATCGGCATCACCAACGAGTCCTCCAGCACGCTGGCGCGCCTGGCCGAGCACGCCTTTCTGGTGCACGCCGGCAAAGAGAGGAGCGTGGCGGCCACCAAGACCTACACCGGCCAGGTGCTGATGCTCTATCTGCTGGCCTACGCGCTCGGCGGACGCATCCGCATCGACGACCTGAAACGCTTGCCGGAACGCGCCCAAATGGCCCTGGATCTGGAGCCCTCCATCGCCGAGCTTTCCGGGCGTTATCGCTTCATGGATCATGCGGTGGTGGTGGGCCGCGGCCTGAATTATTCCACCGCCTTCGAATTCGCGCTGAAGATGATGGAGACCTGCTATGTGGTCGCCGAGCGGTTTTCTTCGGCCGACTTTCTGCACGGCCCCATCGCCATGGTGGACCCCGATTTCCCGGTGTTCGCGTTTGCCCCTTCCGGACCAACCTGGAACTCCATCGCAGAAACGCTGGACAAGCTCCAAAAGCTCAAGGCCGAAACCGTAGTCATCACCGACGCCAGCAACACCGAAGCGGCGGCGCGCGCCATGCGTGTGATCCGGCTGTCGCACAAACTCCCGGAGCTGTACACTCCGATTCCGTACATCATCCCCGCGCAATTCTTCGCGGCCTGCCTGGCGGACCAAAAGGGCCTCGACCCGGACAAGCCTCGCACCGTCACCAAGGTAACCCTGACGATGTAGCGTGGGGCACAGCCTCGGAGCGGGTCCTGGAGGACCCGCGCAGACCTGGAGGTCTGCCCCACCGCCACGCTATAAGCTAAACTGGTCATATTCTGAGCCGATTCGTCTTACCGGGCATCATCCTGGTGGCCATGCTTGCCGAGGTCGCCCAAGCCGCCACACCCGAACGGGGCCAACTCGATGCGAGTCCCACACTGTTTGCCGTCATGGCGGCCATCAACGCGGCGGGCTACGACGCGGACATCGCCTCTCCCAACAACAGTCCGCTCCGCGAAACCATCCGCAAAGAACTGGCGGCGAAGCATATCCCCAGCCTGCCAGCACTCAAGGATTTCTACCTCGAGCACCGCCAAAACGATGCCACCGCGGATCTCAGCCAATACATTTCGTTCGCCCTCTCGGTGGATGGCCCTCCGGCGTTCGCGCTGAAAGGCCGCACCGTGGAAGCACCGCCGGATGTTGCGGCGCTGGATGGTTTCGCCCCGCTGCTCGCGAAGTTTTATCGCGAGGCCGCGATCGATGACCTCTGGAACCGGTCGCAACCGGCCTTCGAACAGATCATCGAGCGTTATCACGAACCGGTGGCGGCGGCCGTGCTGCAGGTGAACGGCTTCTTGCGCAACGAAACCTCCGGCACGTCCTCCAAATGGTTCCAAATCTACGTCGACTTGCTGGGCGCTCCCAATCAGATCCAGACGCGCAGCTATGGCAAGAATTACTACGTGGCGATTACGCCCTCGGCCGAGCCGCGCATCCGCGACGTGCGGCACGCCTATCTGCACTATCTGCTCGATCCCCTGGCCGCCCGCCACGAGGAAATCGTCATGCGCAAGCGCGGACTGGCCGACCACGCGCAACGCGCTCCGGTGCTCGACCGATCGTTCAAATCGGATTATTTGCTGCTGGTGACCGAGTCGCTCATCAAGGCCATCGAAGCGCGGCTCGACAAGCAGCCGGCCATGGCGAACCAGGCCATGCTGGAGGGTTACATCCTGACCGCGTATTTCGCCGAACACTTGCAGGCTTACCTGAAGCAGGAACAGGCCATGCGGTTCTACTATCCGGAAATGATCGCGGCCATCGACCTGAAGCGTGAAGACGCGCGCCTCTCGCAGATCGAGTTTGTTTCGCAGACGCCGGTGCGGCAGGCCAAAGTCGTGCCGCCGCCCCCGCCTCCGGAACCGCAAGGCGCGTACAAAACGCTGGCGCAAGCCGAACAGCTTTACAAGGATCGCAACCTGGAGCCGGCCCGGCAGCTTTTCCTGAAGGCGCTGCAGGAAACCGGGGAACAGCCGCTGCATGCCCAAGCTTATTATGGTCTGGCGCGCATCGCGGCTCTCGAAAAGAATCCGGATATGGCCGAGCGCCTGTTCGAAAAGACGCTCGAATCCCAGCCAGAGCCGCAGGTGAAGGCCTGGGCGCTGGTGTACCTGGCGCGGCTCTCGGACGCGGCGGGCGACCGCGAACAGGCCACCCGGCGTTATCGGGACGCACTGGCAGTGGAAGGCGCATCTCCGGCGGCTCGTGAAGCCGCGGAGCAGGGCGTCCAGCGAAGTTTTGAGAAGAAGTCAAATTAGAGGAGTCTATATGAAACGAATCATATTGAGCGGCGCACTGGCGCTGGCGGTCGCCCTGCCGGGTCTGCTGGCGCAACCCAAACCGAAATCCGCCGTGGAGCTTGAAGCGCTGAAAACCATGTTCGGCGCACAAGACGCGGATGCGCGCATCGCCGCCTGCGAGAATGTGCTGACCAAGTTCGCGGACACGGAGTTCAAAGCTGTGGCGCTCTACTTCGAGGCCCTCTCCTACGACCAGAAGCACGACTATGAGCACACCGTGGTCTTCGGTGAGCGGGCCATCGAAGCGGATCCCAAGTACTATCAGGCCATGCTGTTGCTGGCTGGGGTTATCGCGCAGCACACCAAGGAATTCGACCTGGATCGCGAGGAGAAGCTGGCCCAGGTGGAAAAGTACGCCAAGACCACTATCGAGTTGCTGAAAGACGCCCCCAAGCCAAACACCAGCATCACCGACGACCAGTGGACGGCGGCCAAAAAGGACTTGGCCTCCCAGGCGCACGCCGCGCTCGGCATGGGCGCCATGGCGCGCAAGAAGTACGACGTGGCCGAAAGCGAGTTCAAATTTGCCATTGACGGTGTGGACAAGCCCGATCCGGCAACTATGGTGCGGCTGGGCAAAGTCTACAGCGACGACGGCAAGTATGACGACGCGATTGCGCAGTTCGACAAAGTGATGGCCATGCAGGATATCAATGTGCAGGTCAAACAGGTGGCGCAGGCCGAGCGGGTGCGGGCGATCCAGAAGAAGAACCCGGCCAAGCCGGCCGACGCCGCGCCGCCCGCTAACCCTGCGCCGCCAAAACCGGAAGCCCCGAAGCCGTAGATTCCCATTATGCGCGCGGATCTGGACGCCCTGGAGGTCGCCGCCGGCCACCGGTTCGCGGATCGCGAGATCCTCCGCCGCGCGCTGACCCATAGTTCGCACGTTCACGAACAAGCGCTCGCGGGCGGGCAGGCCACGGCGCGCGACAACGAGCAGCTCGAGTTCCTGGGCGACTCCGTGTTGGGTTTCCTGATCAGCGAGGATTTGCTCCAGCGCCATCCGGAAGCCGCCGAAGGGCGCCTGTCCAAGTTGAAGGCGCACTTGGTCAGCGCCGTCTGGCTGCACGAGGCCGCCCAGCGGCTGCGCCTCGGAGAATATCTGGAACTCGGCCGCGGCGAGGAACTGAGCGGCGGGCGGGCCAAGAAGACGCTGCTGGTGGACGCATTGGAAGCGCTCATCGCCGCCATCTACCTGGATGGCGGCATCGGGGCCGCCCGCGAGTTCATCAAACGCTTCGTGGCGGAGCCGGGCATCTCCACCGCCGGGCTCGCCTGTGAGCAGCTTCCCCAGAACCTTACCGACTACAAGAGCGCGCTGCAGGAGTTCGCGCAGGCGCGCCGCTTGCCGCCGCCGCGTTACGTGATCGTGGGCGAGCGCGGACCCGAGCACTCTAAGACCTTTACGGTCGAGGCGCGCGTGGGCCGCGAGTGGGTGGGACAGGCCGAAGGCAATACCAAAAAGAGCGCCGCGCAAAAGGCCGCGCGGGATGTCTACGAGCGGCTTCAGGGATCCCCTTCCGGGTAGCCGAGTGAGCGCCGACATGGCGACGTTGTTGCTTGCGCGATAACCGCTTGCTTACGCGGTACAGCACCGATTCGGAGCCGGGCCTAGAGGGCGCCCCGTCAGGGAGCGGATGCGCAATTACTTATGTCGTTCTGTCGATCGGTCCAGGACGCCCTGCGCGGCGCCCGCGCCATTCAGCGCGGATGCGGCTCTACGAGCTGGAAGTGGAATCGCGAGGCGGACTGGCCGGTCTTTTGCAGGTACGTCCAGTCCACGTAGAGTTGGCGGCGGTCGCGCGCAAACTGCGCGGCGTAATCCGACACGCGGGCGGCATCCGGCTGCTCCACAGGTATCCAGGAGACCTGCGGGTTGAAATAGCTGATAGTCCACAGATCGGGCACGAACTCGCCAAAGATGACGCCGGTGCCCTCGGGCCAGCGCGTCCGCTGTTTGAGCGCGAAAGCCAGTGGCGCGTTGCTCGCGGCCTGCGTTTTTGGGTAAATGAATTGCCAGAAGTTCCAGCACGCGAGCGCCGCCGCAAGAAAAGCGAGCGGACGCGCGCCGGTCGCCCGCGCCGCCAGCGCCAGGCACGCCAGCAGCGGCGCCAGATAGAACAGCCGGTAGAAAGTGTTGTACGGCTCCCAAACGAGCAGGAAGCACAGATAGGCCCCCACCCAAACCAGCAGCGGCCAATCGGACACAACAGGCAAGAGGCGCCGGCGATTGTGTGCCAGCCCTGCCACGGCGAACACCGACAGCGCTACAGCCACCGGCCCCGCGAAGTATGCCGTGGGAATGAGCTTTCCTCCGGCAAACAGTTTGCCGGTGCCCAGCAGCAACCAGCCCGTGTTGCGCGCCGCGTCGAAGGAGAAGGGCATTTTGGCGTGGAAAGTCAGCCAGCCCGCAAAGGTCGGAGCCCGATGCACGGCAAGCCGGAATGCCGCCGCGTAGACAGCCAGCGTCCCGCCCGCCGAAACCAGCGTGTAAATGGCGGCGTCCCGCCAGAAGCGTTCCCTGGAGCGCCGCCAGAGAAGCGCCAGGCCAACCGGATAAAACAACGCGCTCAATTGGTGCATCATCGTCGCGCACACGTGCAGCAGCCCGCCTCGCGCCGCCGAACGCCGCAGCGCCAGGTAGGCCGCCGCCAGAAAAACGTTAGCCAGGATATAAGAGTCGGCGTCGGTCGTGAACTTCCAGAATGTGGCGGACGCGCCCAGGATCGCGGCCCCCGCAGCGCTATTCCACGGCGGGACGCCGAGGGACCGGAACAGCCGGTCTGCCAGCCAGATCAGCAGGGCGCCGGCGATGCAGTTCGTCCACTGCATCAGGTAGAGCGCGCGCACGCGGCTGCCCAACAACTGGTATTCTCCGTAACCGATAAAATTGTAGAGCAGATGGTGCACGTTGAACAGCTCGCGCCAGCTCTGGGCGTGCTCGATGTCGATGGCGAACGACACACCATCCCAATAGTAGTTGCGTGTGGGAAAAAGCAGATAGACAAACGCGAACAGGAGCGCCACCACCGCGCCGCCCTGTAACCGGTTCCTGGCCACGTTAGTAGGAAAGCGGCAGCCAGCCTTTACCGGGGACCCAGCGGACCGGCGTGCCGGCGCTGTGGTCGACGAACCTCGGCATCCTCCTCGGGCAGGCCGCGGGTCCATTCCTAAAATCCTAGCTACTTTGCGGCGCAAA
>PKYZ01000574.1 GCA_003132865.1 Bryobacterales bacterium | reverse complement strand
CACGCAGCGTGCGGGCGCTGGTGAGCTTGTTCATGATGCCCTGCACGCTCTGCTGTTGCGCGGGGGTGCCGAGCTTCTGCAGGGCGGTCAGGATTTCGACGCGCTTGATGGAGTCGATGCCCAGGTCGGATTCAATGCCGGCGTCCAGGTCGAGCATCTCCGGCGGATAGCCGGTGCGCTCGGCGGCGATGCGGCGCAGGTCTTCGACGAAGCTGCGTTGGGCTGGCGCCGCTGGCGGCGCAGCCACTACCGGTGCAGCCACTACCGGTGCAGGAGGCGGCGGAGGTGGCGCGGCAACGGCGACGGGCGGCGGTGGCAGCGCGACGGAAACTGGACCTGCCGGCGCGCCCTGCAGGTATGCCGTCATGATGGTGGTCTGTGTTTGCAGGACCTGTTTCATGAGCTGCTGGAATTGCAGCATTACGGCGTCGCTGGTGGTGGATGACGGAACAGGCGCCGGTGCCTGAACCACCACGGGCGCCGGCGGCGGAACTGCGGAACGCACGACCAAATCGAGCGGTTTGACGATCTGCGGGGGCTGGCTGCGCGGGAACGCTCTCAGGCCGTTCACCATCCAACCGCTTTCGCGGGTCACGGGTTCCGGCTGCGGAACGCGGCCGCGAAGGAGCTGCGCGGTATCCACAGGCACGCCCTCGACCGCCAACTGCGCGAGCGCGTTCAGCAATTGCACGAGTGCGTTGCGGTCACTGTCGATTTGAATGAAACGCGCGTCTTTGCCTTCCAGGATCTGGCGCGCCAGGCCAGTGAGCACGCCCTTGGGCCCCACTTCCACGAACACGCGCGCGCCTTGCTCGTACATGGCGCGGATCTCGTCCACGAACTTTACCGGCCGCACCAAATGGCTGGCGAGCAGCGCGGCGATTTCCTTGGGGTCTTCCGGATATTGTCCGCCGAGCGTATTGGAGAACACTGCCGCGCGGGGTTTGGCGAAGGTCTGTTTGGCCAGCACCTCGGCGAAGCGCTCGCGGGCCGGCTCCATCAGCGGCGAGTGGAAAGCGCAGGCCACCGGGATCAAACGCGCGGCAAGCCCGGCCGCCTCCAGCTTCTTGATGGCTGCGCCCACCGCGGCATTCGCTCCGGAAATGACTGTCTGGCGCGGGCTGTTGTGATTGGCCAGCGTGATGCCTAGACCATGATCAGCCAGGCCGTCCAAGGCTTTCGCTATGGCATCCGCATCGGCGGATACGGCGGCCATGGTGCCGGCTTCGTCGTGCGTCGTATCTTTGATGGCGCGGCCACGGGATTCGGAGAGGTCGAACAAGGCGCTGTCGGAAATCACGCCGGCGGCGGCCAGCGCCACGTACTCGCCGTAACTGTGGCCGGCGGTCATATCGGGGTGCACACCCAGCCGTTCGAGCGTGTGGCATAGCCCGATCTCGACCACGCCCAGCGCGGGTTGGGCGACCACCGTGTCGGTCAGTTCCAGGTTCTGCTGCTTTTCCTGCTCGGAACTGAACGAGGGCGGCGGATAGATGTACGCGCTGAGCTTCTTGGGGAAGCGCCCGGCGAGCGACTGCTCGGCTTGTTCCAGACTGGCGCGGAATTCGGGGAAGTGGAGCGCCAGTTCGCGCAGCATGTGGGTTTTTTGCGAACCTTGGCCGGGGAACAGGAAGGCGACTTTTCCGCGCGGGGGACCGAAGGCCAGGTAGATGCCTTGCGGATCGTTGAGCGGTTGCTTGGCTTCGAGTGCCGCTTTGGCTTTGGTTAGTTTGGCGCGGAGGTCCTCGGGCGAGGTCGCCACGATTGCCAGGCGCGTTTGCGCGGACCCCGAGACCGCGCGGCCAAGAGTGCCTGCGTGGAGATCCGCAGGCGTAGGGTCGTTCCAGACATACAGCTCGGCGGGCCACTTCTCAGTTTGCGCCACATCGGCCGGATCTCTCAGATCGCCCTGAAACTCCTCCAGCACCGCATGGAAATTGGTCCCGCCAAAGCCGAACGCGCTGACGCCGGCGCGGCGCGGTGTGGCGGCCGGCGGAATCCAGGGCAGCGTCTCCGTGTTCACGAACATGGGCGTGCCCGGTTCGAGCAGCTTCGGATTGGGCTTTTCCACGTGCAGGGTAGGCGGCAGAGTCTGGTGATAAAGCGCGAGCGCCACCTTCATCAATCCGGTAATTCCAGCGGCGGACTTGGTGTGGCCCACCATGGACTTCACCGATCCGATCGCACAGCTTTGCGGCGTGGCTCCATCAGCCAGGAACACGTTGTCCACAGCGGCCAACTCGCTGGCGTCGCCCAAGGTGGTGCCCGTGCCGTGGGCTTCGATCAGGCCGACGGTTGAAGGACGAACGCCCGCCCGCTCGTACGCCCGCTGCAAGGCCAGGATCTGGCCTTCCAGACGCGGCGCAGTCATGCTTTTGCCCTTGCCGTCGCTCGATCCGGCCACGCCTTTGATCACCGCGTAGATGCGGTCGCCATCGCGTTCGGCGTCTTCCAGGCGCTTGAGCACCATCATGCTGATGCCTTCGCTGATGGCGATGCCATCGGCGGATTCATCGAATGTGCGGCAGCGGCCGCGGGCGGAGAGCGCCTGCGCCTTGGCGAAACACAGGAAGCCGAACGGACTCTGCGCCGTATCCACGCCGCCCACGATGACCATGTCGCTCGAATGATCGGCCAGTTCCCGCGCGGCCAGGTACACGGCAGCCAGCGAAGAAGCGCAGGCCGCATCCACACTGAAGTTCACGCCGCCGAGGTCGAAGCGGTTGGCTACGCGGCCCGCGGCTACGTTCAGCAGCAAGCCGGCGAAGGAATCTTCGGTCCACTCCGGCAGCTCCTGCAACAGCTCGGCGGGCGGCTTGCTGATGAACTGCTGGAGCATTGAGCGCACCGCATATTGCAAGCCCACATCGCCCAGCCCGCCGCTCAGGCCCAGAATCACGGAAGTCTTCTGGCGCGGGAAATCGCGATCGTGATAGCCGGCATCGCGCAGCGCCTGGTCTACCGTCACCAGCGCCAGCAATTGCAACGGGTCGATCGACGGCAGCGCGGTGGGCGGAATGCCGTAGCGCATGGGATCGAACGGCACGGGGTCCAGGAAGCCGCCCCAGCGTGAGTGGATCTTGTCTTTGGCCTTGCGGTCGGGATCGTAGTACAGGTCGATGTTGAAACGTTCCTTGGGAATATCGCCGATGGCATCGACCTTGTTCAGAATATTGGCCCAGAAGGCGCGCACGTTGGGCGCTTTCGGAAGCAGGCAGCCCATCCCCACGATGGCGACATCGAAAGGCTTGAGCGGCGGCGCGGTCTCCACGCGCGGGCTGGCGAATGGCACGGCCAGCTCGGCGACTATGCGGGCGCCTTCTTCGGCGATCTCCGCGCTGGCCAGGATACCGATGCTTGCGCCCTTTTCCGCTAGCGGCGCCGCGAGCACCGCCGCCATCGCCGCGGCGCGGCCGTCGTGGATGCCCGCGAACGCCACCCGCGTTGCCCCGCCAGAGAGCAGCGCTGCGATGCCGGCATCGGACAGGTTTTCGACGATGCGGGTATCGGGATCCGCCTGGGCCAGAGACTCCAGCCGGGCGTGTTTCTTCGCTAATTCGACATGCTCGCGGACGGCATCGCGCAAGCCGCGCACGATGGCGGGCAGCGTGCGGAAGCGTTGCGCCAGCGCCGCCCAGGTAGCATCCTCGAAGTCCAGCACCACACCCGCCGCGCCGCCCGCATACCAGGCAGCCGCCGAATGCAAGCCAATGCCGCCCAGTCCCCACACCGGGACAGGGGAAGCCAGCGGTGTTTTCGATACCACGCCATCGAAGCCCAGATCGCCGGCCATGACGGCCTCTTCCGCTGTAGAAACTTCCAACAGAACGCGGCGCGAGTGCGCGCGCGCCAGCTTCAGCAGTTCCTTGGTCCGCTTGCGCCCGGCAGCGGCAATGATCGCGCATTCGGCTTGGGAGGCAAGCTCCGGGCGGCCGGAATCCAGCCTGACGCCGAACAGGCTGGCCCCCTGCCGGATACGCTCCGGCGCGTTCAAAATAAGAAATTCAAATTGCTCCGGCATTTTCTCGATTTCCTACTAGCAGCCTGCTGTGACGGAATTATTGCAGAATCTCTACCGCTGCTTCGTCGTGGAAGGGGGCGTCGGCGCCAGTTTTCAGTATAGGGGCCGAACACCCTTCGGCACCAGTATCTAAAGATTATAAACGTTTTTGGGCCAGCTAATCCATTTCAAACTGGCTACGAAGCGGCCTATCCGGGTACTAGGGGGATCGAAGGATAGGCGTTAAGACAGGCCGCCGCACACCGCAGCGGGCTGTGACGACGGGAATCGCGTTTCCAGGATCTTGCGCCGGTGCGGCATGCTTTGAACGCCTGTGGTTCGACTCCAGTTGTGCACGACTGGGCGGAATTGTGCAGAATTGTGCACCGTTGTGCGTTTGACGCTGCGCCCAGATTTGACCGAACAAAGCCAATTTATCCTTTACAATCAAGTAGTTGACAACAGCCAGTTAAATCCGGCCGGTGGCCGTGGGGCAGAGCCGGTTGCGACTGGTCCGGGCAGCGGATTGCGAATTGGGCGAACAAAACTCGAAACGGAGGGCGGTGGGGCGGTGATGGCGGGCAAGGAAATTCTGTTGTTCAATTAAACGGCGGGCTGTCGGGCGGGGCACCGAACGGCTGAGTTTTGGAAGACACTCACTCCTCGATGCGAGCATAGCACGGTGGCGGAAGGGATCCGACTTTGCGATTGGCGTTGGGCGTTTGTTTTCAGTGGATTCTCGTGGTGTCGAGTTGTGTAATTAGGGGATGCAGGCAGGCGCCTCCAGGCTAAATCAAGCGCGGGTGGAAAGTGAATGGACGCTCGCGAACCAGCCGCAAACGCTTCGCGTCGGGATGTTCCGGGTTGAGCACAAAATTGCTTTCTTCGGGGAGGATCGCGGAGGGCACCGTTAACAGACAAGAAGATCCCTGCCGCCGCCACCGGCCGCCAATGCGGCGCGTGGCATTTTCATCCTGGTTCCAGCTCGCTGGAAGTGTGGCAAACTCTTCGATCTTGGTTTCCAATACCGGCTCGGGGAATTCGAAGCGGGCGAGCCGGAGATCGCCGGGCAGCAGATCGGAATCGGTATGTGCCAGGCGTTCCAGCACCACGATGGCGGCCGATCCTCCAAAATAGACCACCCGTTCACCTAGTGTATGCCAGCGTCCGTCCGCAAACAGGCCGCCGAGTCCATCCAGACCGGGTCCGTGCCGGGCTCGGTACAGCCTCCACAGCGACGGCATCAATAGACAAAGCCGTACTGAATCTGGCGCAATTCCCGCTCCACCTGTTGGGTACCGGCGTCGGTATCAAGCAGCTTGAGGGGCAACTCGTTGGCGAGCGCCCGGCTGGGCCGCTTCAGCCATTGGGCGGCCTTTTCGCCGTCGCCGAATACCTCGACAGCCAGCGTATAGATTCGATCAATCCGGGAGAGACGATCCGAAGCAGCCGGGCTTAGCCGTTCCGAGAGCACATGCTTGCGCTGAATGGTCCGCTGGGAAACACCCAGGATATGCAAAAGGAGCGCCGGGTCCACAGCCAAAAGCTGCGCCATTTGGGTCAGCTTCCCGGTCGGTAGGCCTTTGCGGACCGCGCCGATCGCCTGGGTTGTGGTGACCGGAGTGACGGCGTACGCCATTTGTCCATTATTATCCGCCAAATGTCCGGAGGAAGCAACTGCCACCACGCGTCCCCGCAGGCGGCCCGGACCCGATCATGCAAGGAGATGCAGGAGGGAACGCGCCTCGCGGAGGTCCGCCCCGACGAGGTTCGCTCTCTCAACCCCGGATGCTCCTCTCTCCATGCATTCCACGCCTCCGCTCCACGCCGGATAACGTCGAGTTGCTGCGGGTCGGCCATGCAAAACACGATACCGCGCGGGCGGAGGGGTCAGCTACCCGGCGCGATTGCCCGAAACATTTCCCTCCCGTTTTGTAGTAAGGTGTGATAAAGGACATTATCACACGCATCTGAACGGCCCCAGGATATCGTGTCTTTCTTCGTCAACGGGACGTGATAGACAATGTAAAAGGTAAAGCCACAACCCATGCGACAAAGAGCAACCCTGGAACAAACGACAGTGGAAGGTCGCCAACCAGAATAGTCCATTTCAGTTGTGGTTCGCGCTGTGAGCGATTTCCCAGGTTAGGTATAGATAGACCCGATAGACCCGGCATCGAAATTAGAAGCTTTTCAATCTCACCCCTTGATGTTTCCAGCCTGTGCATTACTCTTTGCGCCGCAAATAGGCTTGGCCAACGCCAAGCACGAGAAACACGCCGACAAGCGGGAGAGAGTTACGAGCAAGTCCCTTGCAATTTTCGTAGGGCCAAGCGTTGAGCTTGCTGCCAGCTGAGCGAGGATAACCGCGTAGGCACCAAAGAGAAACGATTCAGAAATAACTAATGCAGCATCCTATAACCGATGAGATTGATTTCCTGGGCCAGTTTTGTCTCGATGAGCGACGCCAACGAGCGAATATCGGAAGGCGAAAGGCTACTAACGGACGAAGCCATCTTTTTTTGCTCTTTTAAGCTGCTTGGCTTTGAGAAAGTGCCAGCGCTGCTTTTACCGTCACATCATACCACTGGCAGGCCCTGCCCGTCCTGATATTGAGAGCCGGTTTAATTCGCGGGCGATGGCGCGGTAGCTCATTCCCTGGCCTTCGAGCGTCCGCATGATGTTGAGCACTTCCGGCGCGGGCCTGCGGGCGCGGTGGACGGCGTTCGCAAGCTTCAGGGCTTCCAGCGGTCGCGGGCTGCCGAGCTTCACGCCTCGCGCCTTCGCTGCGGCAAGGGTTGCCTTGGTGCGCTGTGAGATTTGTTCCCGCTCATGCTCCGCGAACGCGGCCAGCATGTGCAGCATGAGCCGGTTGGCGTGGGGATTGTCGCAGCATACGAAGTCCTCGCCGCTTTCCATCAGCGCGGAAATGAAAGCGACGTTGCGGCCTAGGCGGGCGGTTGGTGTGTTTCTTGCCGCTCTCCACTTCCGTATACTCGGCGGCAAGCTGGCCGGTGGCGATGTGGCGAAGCACGGCGGCGCGTTGCGCTTCCAGTCCCAGGCCGCTGGCTCCCTGCCGGTCGGTGCTCACTCGATAGTAGGCGATGAAATCAGGCATCGTTATTCCTCCACGTCGGCGGCGGTGATGGCATCGCGGGAGCCATGCCAGATGCGAAGGACGCGAACGTGCCGCTCCTCCTCCCGGATGTCGAATATGATGCGATAGAGTCCCCTCCCCTTGCCGTAAAGCAGG
Organism: Bryobacterales bacterium; assembly: GCA_003132865.1. The sequence goes on along the minus strand of PKYZ01000574.1, from coordinate 901 downwards.
TGACGGGCGGAAAAGCCAAGCTCCTCCGCTTCAGCTATGACCGGGCAGCGTGCCGGATTCCGGCTGAGGGTGTCAATCGCCGCGAACAGACGCACAAGCCATTGCTCGGCGTGCATCGGCGCGGCCTCGCGGATACGCTCGAAAGCCGCGTAAGCGTCAGTCTCGGCGGGAACCGAGAGACTAACGCGATAAGCCATACTTGGCCCGCATCTCGTCAAGCACCTGGGCGGCGGGCTTCAGCTCGCCTCGCTCGGCGCTCGCCATTCCTTCCTGAATGGCCGCAACGGTTTCCATGTGGTGCAGCCGGTCAATCATGCGCTGGTAGCTCTCCGCGTCCTGTATGACGATTTCCGCCTTGCCGTTGACCGTCAGCACTTCCGGCGCATGCGTTTCCTTCAGCCGGGTGACGTGTGCCTTGTGATTGCGCAAAAAGTCGGTCAGGGGGTGGATTTCTCGGGCGTCAAGCATGGTTCCTCCGATCATGTTTTAATCAGATAATTATATGATTTACATCTGCTCCGGTCAACTCCGCAATCTTTGCAAACGTCCGTTTAGATTAGTGCACGATCAGGCAGGGCATGTCCCCGTCCGCTTCGACGGTGCCGATGCGAGGGCGTTGCCGGACGACTTTGTCGGCCCGGAAGAGCCTCTGCCCACTATAACCGAGCTGGGCAGTGCCGAGGTTTCTGGCCCCCCGGAATCGGCGGGTTTTCCAGCGTCCGCAATCACTCCGAGCCGTGATTTTCAACTGTATTGAGCAGTGCGACGAACGCGCCCGAATCGACGCCCAAAACGTAGGTCCGAAGTTCGGAGACGGAGACTGTCCTTCTCGTCCGGACGAGGTTTTCCAGTCCCTCTTTTACTAGACGATAAAGTATGTTGGACTAAACCGCTGCGCGGT
>PKYZ01000593.1 GCA_003132865.1 Bryobacterales bacterium | reverse complement strand
CATGATCGTCGGTTTCCGATTCACAGTGTTTGTATTCCAATAATAGCGCCGTCGTACGAACTGCGCGCAGGCGGGCTCGTCGGTTTGAGGCCGAAGACCTCGCTAGATATAGCTAGGCAACATAAAGTTATGACACTGCTATCGGCGGCCGTGGTGCTTCTCACACAAGGGCCCCCTTGTGAAACGCCCCTGGAGGCCCTCCGGCTCCAAAATCCGGGAGGGCTAGCAGCTAGCGCAGTTGGACGGAACACGCCCACGCCGGAGAAGTGCCCGCACAGGGGTCTGCGCCGCTCAAAGGCCAAGCGGCAGCCGCTAGGCCTTCGGCCGGCGATCACAGGCTGAAGCCTGCGCTACCGCCCGGCGCGTCCTAGATAATTCCCGTAGCCTACAATAACCGTGGATGCCACCAGCACAAACAGGCTCAGCGCGACCAGCCACTTGGTGCGCGTGCCGACGCCCTTCCACTCTTTCAGCGCGATTCCCCACAGCGTGCTGAAGATGATGATGCTCGCCATGTGCAGCGTCCAACTCGAGAACTTGAAGCTGCCCATCTGCGTTTCGCCCATGGTGTAGAAGAAGAACTGCATGTACCAGGTGGTACCCGCGATGGCGCAGAAACAATAGTTGGCCAGCATCGGCGCTCTTTCGGGCTGCGTGCGGGACGCGGACAGCGCTACCGCCATTTCCTCGCCCGGCGCGTCGATGACAGACTCTAAGATAGGTTCCGTCGCGCGCGCGGGGATCTCGCCGCGCAGCTTCGAGCTGAAGTATTGGTAGCTGGTGCGGTTGCGGATGTTCAGGATCATGCACCAGATGAAGTTCGTGGTGAAACCTCCAACCAGAACCACGACCAGTACGGGAAGGCCTTGCCACAAGACCGGCGTCCCGTGGCGCAGCGTGATTTGCTTGATGGGATCGCCGGCCGCCAGTCCGTATGCGAAGCAGGCGCTCATGATCCCGCAGAAGGTGGCCACCAGCAGACCGCGCTTCAGGCTGAACTCGCTGATGGCCGCGCGCTTCTGCTCTTCGGACAACTCGCGTTCCTTCGAGATTCCCGCGGCGCCGGCGAACGCAATACCGGTTAAGCAGATTGCCACTCCGGACAGGATCACCATACCGGAGTGGGTGCCGAGCACTTGTTTGGCGAATTCGCCGCGGAAGATCGGCGGCAGCAGTGTGCCGAAGGCCGCCGTGTACCCGAGCGCCACCGCCATGCCGAGCGACAGGCCCAGGTATCGCATGGTCAGTCCGAAAGTGAGACCGCCCGTCCCCCACAGCACGCCAAACACGTAGGCCCAGAAGAGGCTGCTTCCGGGAGTCTCGCGCAGGACGGCGAACAGGTCGTTGGTCATGGTGAGGGCCAGCAGCCACGGCATAATGATCCAACTGAACACGCCGCCGGCCAGCCAGTAGGTCTCCCAAGCCCACAGTTTCACGCCTCGATAGCCGAGGTAGAAACTGGCGGAGGACAGGCCTCCCAGCCAGTGGAGGAACACGCCCAGCATGGGGTTTGCGCTCATAGACTGGCTCCCGGAGGAGCAATGTTAAGGGGCATAGGGTAAGCCCGAGTGTAATCGCCGGGGGCGGTCCGGTCAAGCGCGCCGGCTGAAAGCTGAAAGCCGGCGTACGACAGCTAAAGCCCAATGCCGCATAGTTTTCCCGCAACTGAGCGCCTGCATTAATCGTGGGGCAGGACTCCAGCGCGGCCGGCCGGGGGCCACGTCGGCCTGTTCGTGCTCGGAGAAGAGCGGGTCCTGGAGGACCCGTGCAGGACTGGAGGAGTCCTGCCCCGCCTCCAGGCTCAACGCTCGGCGCTTTCGAGATCCAACGTGACACGCTCGCCGTTGATCAGCACGAAACCGGAGTTGATGAGTTGCTGGCCAGTGCAGTCGAACTGCGCATAGCAGTGTAGATTGGCCATATCGAAAATGTATTCCACGGCCTGGCCGGCGGGCTTCACGGTGGTGCTGAAGTCGATGCCCGCGAACTGCGGCGCATCTTTGAAGCAGGCGAGCACGGGCCGGATCAGGTGGGCGATGTGTTCGTCAAAGGCCAGAGCCGCCGCGCGGTACCGGGACGCCGGTTCGGCGGCCTGGATCGTAGTGGCGATCGAGAGCTGCAGGTAGATACCTTTGTGAAAGTTCACGAATACGGGCGGTGCGTAGCCGACAAAGTGCGCTGTCTGGTCCAGTTCGCGGACTAGCTTGTCCAAGGTTTCCTGGTAGGACGTTTGCAGGGCGTGCAGGACGTCGGGTGTGGGCTCGGGCGCAGCAATGGCGGGCGGTGGAGTAGGTGGCGGCGTTGGGGCGGGCTTCGCCACCACCACCGGGGCCGGAGGGGGCGCTGGAACCGGAGCGGCGGGCGAATCCGATGTCATGCGGCCCCAAATCGTGGCCGCTTCGCCATTGATGAAGAGCGACCCTTCCTCCAGCGCCACTGCCTGCGTGGCTTCGTCGGGCGCGGAAACGAGGCGCAGCGCGGCAGCTTTCGGAATCACCAGGACCACGTTTTCCGCGTGCTCCCCGCTGACGCCCAGCACCTTTTTGCGCACGTGATGCGAGATCTCCAGCGCGAATCCCTGCATTTTCGGCTCATCGCTCAACTGCGAAACCTCCGCTCGCAGCATGGGCAACATCACATCCTCGAAGGTGCGCCGGGCGCGTTCCTCTCTCTTCATCAGCTCGTCGGAATAGGCGGCATAGTAGTTGCCAAGGATCTCGACGACGGTCTGATGCCCGTATTTGGCGAACTGAATGGAACGCTGGTCTCTGGTTTTCTGCTGGTCTTCGTTGAGGTCCAGGGTACGGCTGAAATAGAAACGGTAGGGGAACTGGTGGGACGCGATGGCCACGGCTACGGCCTTCAATTCCGCAAAGTGCTTTTGCTGCAATTCGCGCAACTCCGGATCGCGAATCTCGGGGGGCGAGACCACCTGCGCGCAGAGGAGACCGGCGGAGAGCATGCCGGCGAGCAACTCAATTCTTCGCATAAGTCAGACCCTTCAAGCGATAGGGTGGGTCGGCGACGGCGCGAATATAGGCGATGAGCGCGTCCAGGTCAGCCTTTTTCAGAGTATATCCGTAAGGCGGCATCTCCGGCGACTTATTCAAGGCCGGTCCGCCAAAGCCAATGATGGCGGCCACATCCGCATCGCTCATGGCGTTCAGCACGGCGCCTTCGGTAAAGGCGTGAGGCTTGGCCGTGAGGTTGTCGTGGTTCGAGACCCGCTCCGGGGTGGATTCCGGATCGTGGCAACGCGCGCAGTATTGATCGTTCAACACGCGGCCCTGCTGTTGCTGATAGCCGAGAGCGATCTCGTCGAGCCGGAGTTCCACTGGCTTGCCGGATTTGTCTCGCGTGGTGGCCACGATCTGATATCGTCCGGCGCTGCCGCCGAGCGTAATCGTGGAGGTCAACTGGCCGTCTGCGCCGGTCAGGCCCGCATCCGGCGCCGCCGTTGCTCCGCCGGCTGTGTGAAATTCAACCAGCGCGCCGGCGACTGGACTGCCTTGCGCGTCATTCACCTGTACCACGACTGGCTGATCCAGAGCCGTTCCGATACCGGTGGCCTGCTTGCCTCCGCCGACTTCCGTAATCGCTACTCCAAAAGCCTTGGCGGCGAGAGGTGCCGGCGGCTTGGCCGGCCGGCTGCATCCGGCCAGCACGATCAACATGGTGGCACAGGCTTTAGCCTGTGATCGGAGGCCCTTCATTTCTTGGCCACCTCCTTATTCTGCTTCATCAGGAAGGCCGTGAGTGCGCGGGCATCCGCATCGCTCATGTTCCGGTTGGGCTCCAATGTTCCGGGCCGCAGGGCTTGCGGATCTTTCAGCCAATGGAAGATCCAAGCCGCGTTGAGCCGCGCTCCCACTTGCGTAAGCGTGGGGCCGACGTAGCCCTTGTCGTTCTGCGGATCGACTATATGGCAGGACTGGCACGCATACTTCGAATAGAACAACTGCTTGCCCAGGTCGATGTCGGCCGCGCTGAATTTCGCCGGGTCCAGCGCATCGCGATCGAAGTCCGGCGTCTGATAAACCGTCGAGATATAATCGGCGATGGTCTCGGCCTCCGCGTCGGTCACGTTGAAGCGCGGCATGCGGCGGATCAGCGCGGGGCGCAGCGTGTTGGGGTTCTTCATGAAGCTCACCAGCCAGCGGCGTTGCACGGAGCTGCCTTCCCAGGTAAGATCGGGCGCCATGTTACCGCCGCGGCCGTTGATGGCGTGACAACTGAAGCAATTCATGTCGGCCATCAATTGACCGGCCTTGCCGGCGGGACGATAACCGGATTCGCGCTTGCCCGCCACGCGCAGGGAAGCCGGCACGGTCCGGGCGCGTTCGGTCTGCGCCAGCAAGGCCGTGACCAGAGCATCCACCTGTGGCTGCGCAAAGGTGTATTGCGGCATCTTCGCGCTGGGGAAAGCATGCGGCTGCCGGATCTTGGCCTGCAAGTAGTCCGGCAGGGTGTGCGCCACTCCCGGCGCAAACACGATCTTCATGAGCGATTCGCTTCCCACCACGGTCAACTCCGGCGCGAAATTAGTGGGCTTCTTGATGCCGTTGATTTCGTGGCAGGAGGCGCAGCCCCGCTCCGTCACCAACGCTTTGCCGTGCGCCACCCGCTCCGGCGTGGCGGGTTCCAGGTGTACGTTCGCCAAGAAATCGGAATCGGTCTTCGCTTCGATGAACGCGCGCAACGGGCCGAGTTGCTTCTGATCGAAGCGGTAGTGCGGCATGGCGGTGTCGGGATCGTAGGTCTTGGGGTTGCGCAGCCAATCGGCGAGCCACGCCGGCTTCACCTTGGAGCCAATGCGCGTCAGCTCGGGTCCCACGTCGCCGCCCACCAGCATGCCGGCCGGATTCACGGTGGCGTGGCAGGAAGCGCAGAAGGATTCACCGTAAACACTGGCGCCGGCTGCGGCGTCTGCGGGCGTGGACAGGCCGGAGGCCTGTCCTACCTGGTATGGCGTGCTCTGCGACATCAGAAATGCCGTGATGTCGCGCGCATCCGCATCCGTGAGTTGGAAATTGGGCATGGCCGCGGTGATCGCGTAAGCCTGAGGATTCTTGAGCCAGGCGAACGTCCATTCGCGGGTGGTCTTTTCAGCGATATGGGTCAGCGCGGGAGCATCGACCGTAGATGCCAACTGGCGGCCCTCCGGCGTGTTCAGAACATGGCAAGACGCGCAGCCATAACGGGCCAGCAGTTGGCGTCCCAGGTTCAGTTGCGGCGTGCCGGTGAGCGTGTTCCAATGACACTGGCCGCAAGAGGCCTCCAAATAGCGCGCGGGCAGAATGGGCTGCTCCCACGCCAGCGTGCTGCGATGCGCTTCCTCGACTCCGGTGGCGGCGCCCTGGCCGCGATGACACATCACGCATCCGAACTCGGTCAGCGAATGCGGGATGGGCGGATGCGGCCGGAACGGTTGCGTGCCAACGTCCCAGAGGCTGGCTTCCTTCAGGGCCAAATGACAAGTGCCGCAACGATCCGTCACACCCAGCTCCGGCATCCAGATCTGCTGCAGCCCGCCCTGGAAACGCCGCTGCAGCGTGGCGGCTTCTCCACGCCCGCGAATCAGGCGCAGGTACTTCTGCTGATAGCGTGTCCACTCCCGGAAGCGATCCTTGGCCGGGGCGATCGCCAGGCAGACGAGCAGGATCACGCTGAGCGAGCCGAACGCGCGCGCGCTATCGCCGAAGAGGAATTGCCACAGCTTTTGTATCTTCTGTCGCATGCGACAGAAGATACAAANNACCACGTCATGATCCAGAAAGAGAGCGGCTTCGAAACCAGCCATCGCCGGAAACGCGCCTGCGGCTCCGGCGGACGCGCCGCGGCCAGCAGCATGAAAGCCGCAATCAGGAGCGTCGGGATCAGCACCGCGTAGACGTGGAAGAAGAGCATGATAGCGGTGAACGCCAGCAGTACTCCAATGAAAATACGCAGCCGCCGCTCGCGGTTGCGCAGCCAAACACCCTCGGATTCGATGTTGATATCGAAGTACGGAATCACGATCAACGCCAGCACCACCAAGGTTGGAATGAGCACGCCCGCTACGAACGGAGGGAAGTAGTGCAACAGTTCCTGCAAGCCCAGAAAGTACCAGGGCGCTTTGGCCG
>PKYZ01000088.1 GCA_003132865.1 Bryobacterales bacterium | reverse complement strand
GGAAGAACTTCTCCAGCGTCCGGAACCCCCTCAGTCGGCCCGATCTCATGCGCTGCAACACTTCACACGCACCGCTCTGTTCGCACTGGGACATCAGCAGGCCGCCGCTGATCACCAGCGACTGGCCCCGCAACTCCGGGCCCATGCGGCCCAGCATCGTTGGGACTGACGGAGATGTTCATCGCCTGGAAGGTGACGCCGGCGCAGAACCGCTGTCGACCTGTTTTGCTCCGGCTACACAGCCAATAGCCGAAAGGCTAGGAACGATCTCGCCAGAGCCTCGGCGGGGCAACCAAACCTCCATATCTTCGAATACACATGCGAGCCCGTACGTTCTCTTCAGAGCTCCCCACATCCCGTCGCTCCAAAACCGAACACCACGGTACCTCTCAGCCTTGTCGGCCTGCCCTTTCCCAATGACAATGAGATCGTACACGCCCGCGTCTATTTGAGCTACAACCTGGCCGGAGTTCCACCGGCCTCGGAGTTCGAGCGCGGAATTCAAATATGGATCGGGAATCTCCGGGATCATGCTGTGAACTGTCACGGCGGGAAAAGTCGACAGCAACCTTCGCCCGGAGACAGTGGACACGAACGACTCCCACTTCGTCTTGCGCACTTGATAGCCGTTCACCTCCCTATAACATTCAGTCAGATAACTGAGATCCTGCCGCAGCATCGGCAAAAACGACCGCAGGAGCAGCCAAAACAGCATTGCTATCACGACTATCGGAGTACGATTCGCCTTGCGTTGAAGTTCGCACAATCCCGGCCCAGCGAGCACTGCCGAGGCCAATAATGGTTCCCAGAAGTAGTTTATGTTGCCTCCCACTTGCGGAATAGTGAGAATCGCCACGAGCCACGCGACAACGCAGTAAATGAGGAAGAGGAGCCTTTCAGGAGCGCGTTTCCATAGAGCCAAGAAACCACCTATAGCAGCAAAAGGCACCACTGGTTGAGATACAGCGTCCCAAAGAATGACTAAAGCCTGCCGGTATTCAAAAACCGGGTGCCGGAGAGCGGCGACGTGTTTCAGCATCAGAGGCTCACGCCACCACACAATTGCATAGCCACCGACAACGGTCAACGCAAAGCCCGTNNGATAGCGATCGGCACAGCCAAGAACGTCTGCTTAACGAGAGGCGCAATCCCGGCGCAGATTGCGGAACCGATCGCTTGCGGGCGCCCATTCGTGAGGAGGAACAAATAGACACTCAAAAGCGAGAATCCAAGCGCCAGGAAGTCGCTCCGAATCTGGGTTGTCCAGTAAGCCATGGGAAGAGCGGACACGGCGAACAGGGCGCAAAGCCACGCGCTCGGGCGCGAGCTGTACAGTCGTCTGCCGATCAGGAATATGAGTAATACGCAAAGGCACAGCGCGCCCACTATACCGAGTCGCACCAGCACCTGAGGAGTGATGCCCGCGGCTTGTGCCAGCCTATAAGGAATTGCAAGCAGGACGTAAGTTAATGGCCCGTAAACAGTAACCTGATATGGCGGCCGATCAATGTCAGGATAGATATGACCCGAGCGGGTAACTTCCCCAATTCTAAGCAGAGTGGCGCTGTCGGGATAACCCACATCTGTAAAGTTCGCCAGCCCGAGAGCCGTTCCAACTGCTGTTGACAAGGCACCTGCCAGCAAGAGGATAATCACAGATCCAGCCAATAGCGGCTGGCGCCGCAGTGAGTTAAGGACGCGCGACGTTAATGACGCGCCCAGCAGTCCACGCTTCATGCCGCATTTTGCCAAAGTACAAGGATTGACGTCCGCGGTTGATTTCGGAGTTGTTCTCATCGCCACTCACCCTTTCCGGCCAGAGCCGGTTGGGCCGGCCCGCTCCCGTTTTCAATCATGATGTAACCGCCCCCGGCTTTGATGCGACGCATGTACCCGGCCCAGGCGCCCCCTCAGCAATGGCGAGAGGGAGCTATTCTCGCTCACTTCGATGGTACAAGGGTTCCGTATACCGGATGAACGCGTGCGTGGCCGTCGCGCAAATCGCTCCGGCGCACAGCCCCGCCGAAGCGATCGGAAGGGCAGACAGCGCCTTGACGGCGGATGGTCCCGGCATGGAACCTCTGGAAGAGGCGATCCCCCGCATCCACTTCAACCGGGGCGACGGCGACGGCCGGGTGAACCTTACCGATCAGCCCTGAGGCGGATTCTACAAAATCCTGAAGCGCAAGCGCACGACGATAGGGCGGGGAAGCGGCGAGCGTCTGAAGTGGAGCTAAAAGGGCGCCCGCGCGCTTGCGGCGAGCAAGTTTCCGAGCTAATCCGTTTCGGCGGGCTTCTTCAGCTTCAGCGGGCCGCCTGGGCACAGTCATTGGCGGCCTTGCTCTGCGCTCGTTCGCCATCATGCTCGTTTGACCAGGCGGCAGCGCACCACCGCTGTTGTAAATTCGCGAGTGAAACGGTTGTGAAAACGTCGAAGCTTCTTGATGGGTACAAGTTCGAGGCTGACGAACTTGAGGGGGCTGCCGGCTATCAACTCCTCGAACTTCGCTATAGTCATTTGGTTCAGGCCCCCGGCCACCTCGCTGAATCGGGCTCCTATCCGAAAAG
>PKYZ01000720.1 GCA_003132865.1 Bryobacterales bacterium | reverse complement strand
CCTGCGGACCATAGAGGCGCGGACGGCCCGATGGTGGACCGTTTCCCAATTCAAACCACTCCACGAACATCACGTTGGAGGGTTACCAACCGCCGAAACCGGACGACAACGTGGATGTCCAGATGCTTGCCGTAAGTCCAGGCTTTTTCGCCGCCCTCGGCATTCCCGTGCGGCCTTTACCGTCGCTCGGCGCACCGCGGAGATCGGCCTGCGCATGGCGTTGGGCGCGCTACCCGGCGACATGCTGCGCATGGTGGTGCTGGAAGCCGCGCGTCTGGCGCTGGCCGGCATTGCGATTGGGTCGGCCGCCGCTCTGGCGCTCAGCCGGCTTGTACAATCGCAACTGTTCGGCGTGCAAGCCGCCGACCCCGTCATTCTCACGTGCGCAGCGGCGCTGTTGGGCTTGGTGGCGCTGGGCGCGGCGCTGGCGCCGGGGCTGCGCGCCGCGCGTATCGATCCGTTGTCGGCGCTGAAGTACGAGTAGGCAAACCACCAGCCACCAGCCACTAACCACCAGCCACGGCGAGCGAAGCTCGGCAGATTACACTATGCTTTCATGCCCGTACAGAGTTCGCTGTGCCTCATGGCCGGCATGGTGCGCGACCGCGCCATTTCGCCCGTGGAACTGATCGAGTTCCACCTGACGCAGATCGTCGCCCAGAATCCCCGTATCAACGCTTTCGTCACCGTGCTGGACGACGAGGCCCGCGCCGCTGCCAGGCTCGCCGAAAACGCCGTCATGCGCGGCGAGTCGCTGGGGCTGCTGCACGGCGTTCCTGTAACCATCAAGGACAGCTTCGACGTAGCCGGCCGGCCCACCCTGTGCGGCAGCCGCTTCCGCCTGGGGCACAAAGCCGCCCAAGACGCCGCCGCCGTCGCCCGCCTCCGCGCCGCGGGCGCCATCATCCTGGGTAAGACGAACACGCCCGAATTCCTCTCCAACTATGAAACGGACAATTTCATCACCGGCCGCACCAACAATCCGTGGAACCTGGAGCGCACGCCCGGAGGATCCAGCGGCGGCGAGGCGGCCGCCATTGCTTCGTTCTGCTCGGCCGGAGGAATCGGCAGCGATGGCGGCGGTTCCATCCGCATTCCAGCGCATTTCTGCGGCATCGCCGGACTTAAGCCCACGCCCGGCCGCATCTCGGCCAACGGCCATTTTCCGGTGATGAACCATCCGGGCGGACTGCTCAGCGTGGCCGGTCCCCTGGCGCGTTCAGCCGAAGACCTCCGCCTGCTATTCGCCGCGCTGGCCGGATATGACAGCCAGGATCCGTTCTCCGCGCCGGTGCCGTTGCAGCCGTCGAGCGTTGCCGGCCTGCGCGTCGGGGTAGTCGAACAGTTCTATCGTGTGCCGGTCGATCCGGAAATCCGGCAGACGGTGCGCCGGGCGGCCCAGACCCTCGCCGATCTCATGATCCCCACGGAGCCTTTCGAGCCGCAGGGTCTGGAGCGCGCGCCGAATCTGTGGTGGTTCTTCTTCGGCCAGTTGCCCGCGACGCTCACCAGGCAAATGATCCAGGGCCGCGAGTCCGACGCGCACTGGACCGGCACCGAATTCCTAACGGACGCCCTGGAGCAGCCGGCCCCCAGCGTGGAGCAGCTTTTGCTCAACCTGGCCAAGCGCGACCGCATGCGCGCCTCCCTCCTGCGGCAGATGGAACAGTATCCCGTGCTCCTGATGCCGCCCTGCGGGGTGACCGCGTTTCCGCACCGCTCGCGGCGCTGGAAGATCGGCGAAGAGGAAATCGGGCTGTTTCAAGCCATGATGCCGGCGACGCCATTCAATCTGCTGGGCCTGCCGGCCGTAGTAATCCCGTTCGGGATGTCCGCCGAAGGGCTGCCCATCGGCGTCCAGCTTGTGGGCCGGCCTTATGAAGAGGAGCTGATTCTGGAGTTGGCCGTGCGCCTGGAAAATGCGCGCGGGCCGTTCCCGGCGCCCGCCGCGGCGTGAGTGACCCGCGCGCGACCCCTGGTCGCGCTCTTGCGCTCATCGCTTAATACGGTGACACTTGCCTCCACCCAAGAACCGCTCCCTTACGGTCGCGGCTCCGAATGAGGCACACGGCCGCACACCGAGCCGCGACCGTTAGCCCAAGTTCGTCACGGGACCGTCGATTCCAGAGTTTTTGAGGCTTCGGACGGGAGCAAGTGACGTGGCTGCAATGGCCGGTTTTGAAAATGACGATGTAGTGTAGACCTACCCTCTTGTACTGTTCGCGATGTCATGACACGATTGATCCAGAATGTTTTTGCGGCCGAACCACCGCAGCAAGGACGGTAAGGAGCACACCTATTGGTCGCTGGTGGAGTCGGTACGCACACCCGATGGACCCCGTCAAAGAACGGTTTGTCATCTGGGCGAATTGAACGGTTCGGACCAGGCGCGCTGGCTGAGGACAGTAGAGGTCTTCAATGAACAGGGTGAAGCGCAGCAACTGAGACTGTTTCCGGCGCACGTGGAACCGCCCGCAGACGATCCGCAAGTGGCACGTGTCCTGGTCCACCGGGTGCGGCTGGAAAGGACGCGCCAGTTCGGCGCCTGCTATCTGGGGCTGGATCTCTGGAGACGCCTGGCGCTGGACCGTTTCTTCGAGCAGGCGGTGGATGACGATCCGGCCGATGTGCCCTGGTCGCGCGTGGCCGCGGTGCTGGCGATCAACCGGCTGTGCGATCCCGGCAGCGAACTGGCCGTCGAACAGCGCTGGTATCCGTCGACGGCGCTGGACGATCTGCTGGGCATCGAAGACGGCAAGATCAACGACACGCGCTTGTATCGTTGTTTGGATCGCATCCTGCCGCACAAGACCAAGCTGGAGCGGCACCTCAAGGAGCGCTAACGGAGCGTTGTTCGAAGCCGAGTTCGACGTGCTTTTGTACGATCTGACGAGCACGTATGTGGAGGGTGCGGCGGAGAAGAATCCGATGATGCGCCGCGGCTATTCGCGGGACCACCGGCCGGACTGCGAGCAGATGGTGATCGCGCTCATCGTCAATAGCGAGGGCTTCCCATTCAGTTACGAAACGTTCGACGGCAACCGCGCCGACGTCTCCACGATGGAGGCCATTCTGCGCATGGTCGAACGCAAGTACGGCAAGGCGCGCAGGATCTGGGTGTTCGATCGCGGGATCGTGAGCGAGGAGAATCTGGCGGCCATCCGCAAACGCGGCGGGCAGTATCTGGTGGGCACGCCGCGCAGCCAGATGAAGCGGTTTGAAGCGGAACTGTCGCAAGACGACTGGACGCGGGTACGACCGGAAGTGGAAGTGAAGAAGGTAGCCATTCCGCAGGGCGAGGAAACTTACATTCTGTGCCGCACAGCGGGCCGCAAGGAAAAGGAGCAAGCCATCCGAAACCGTTTTTCCAGCCGCATGGAGAAAGCCCTGCAGGGTCTGCAGAAGACCATCGCGCAGGGGCGGCTGAAGGACCGCCATAAGATGGAGCGGCGGCTGGGGAAGATTCAGGCCCGGCATCCGTCGGTCAACGATCTTTATGAGGTCTCTTTGCGCGACACCGCCGAAGGCGTGCGTTTATCCTGGCAGATCAAAGAAGACCGCAAGAACTGGCGCGAGTCGCGCGAGGGCGCCTATCTGCTGCGCACCAATCTACAGGCGGACACGGCCGAAGAGTTGTGGGCCAAGTACATGCAGTTGACCGAGGCCGAAGCGGCCTTCCGGGCGCTGAAGAGCGAGCTTGCGATTCGACCGCTGTTTCATCAAAAGGAGTCGCGCGTCAAAGCACATGTGATGGTAGCGTTCCTGGGGTATGCGCTCTGGGTCACGTTGAAACATCTGCTCCGGCGGCGAGCGGCGGTGGAGCCGAAGCCATCGGTGAGCGGAGTCGAAAACGCTCAGCCATTCTCACCGATGAGGGCACTCTCGCTGCTGTCCACGTTGCAGAGCGCCGACATTGTCCTGCCCACCACCGATGGCCGCGAGATCCGTCTGCGACGCATCACCGAACCCACGGCCGAGCAGAAATCATTGCTTCAGCAACTTAGGTTGAGCCTTCCGGATCGTCTGGAATTCAACCGGGCATGTAGTGTAGACTCGGCTACCGCCTGAACTGATTCTACAGTACTTAGCCTATTTTCGGCCCCTACCGTGACGAACTTGGGTTAGGGAGCGGTTTTGTCACTGTATTGTGCGAGCCTCAATAGCTGGCGCTGCTGGATGGTTTTCCCCGGCACGCTTGAGGCGAACACGGTGAGAGTTGGTATGAGGCGCGCCTGACAAACCAGAACGGCCTCGGGTGCCGCCTTGGCTGCGAGGACGGCGATCGCCACCAGCAGCATCGCCCAAGTCCACAACCGCTGTACCTCGCGAAAATAGACCATCTTTATTAAGATAGGCTCATGGCAGATCCCGTTGGCAATCCCCAATCCACGTTCGTCCCCGAATACATGGTGACCACCGCCTTCACCTTGGATGGCTACAAGATCGTGCGCAATCTCGGCATCGTGCGCGGCATCGTAGTGCGCTCGCGCTCCGTCTTCGGCACCATCGGCGCCAGCCTGCAAACGCTGGTGGGCGGCAACATTACCCTGCTTTCGAGCCTCTGCGAAAAGACCCGCCAGCACGCCTTTGAGCTGATGTTGAACCACGCCGCCGAATTGGGCGCCAACGCCGTGGTCGGCGCGCGCTACGACGCCACCGAGATCATGAGCGGCGTCACCGAAGTGCTGGCTTACGGCACCGCCGTCTTTGTGGAGCCGCAATGACGTGGCGCACGCACTCGTGCGTGCCGCGTCACCCACTCCTGGGGACGCCTGCTTCCGCTTCATGCTAAAATCCCCCCGTGCCCGCCACCGCGCCGAAGCACCAATATCAGCGTGCCGAGGTTCGCCGGATGCTCCATCTTTCCGAGCGCCAGTTGCAGAGTTGGGAACGCTTGGGCCTGGTCCCCGCCGCCAGCGCCTATTCCTTCCGCGACCTTATTGCCCTCCGCACTATCGCCGAATTGCGCGCCCGCCGCATCCCCCTGCGCAAAATCGGCCGCGCCCTCCAGTCATTGAAGCAGCGGCTCTCGGAGGTCCGCGACCCGCTTACCGAACTCAAGATCTTTTCCGACGGCCGCAATATCGCCGTGCGCGTCGCGGGCCAAAATATGGAAGCCCTCACCGGGCAAATCCTCTTTGACTTCGATACATCCGAATTAGCCAGTGTGCAATCCCTGCCACCCCGGCCGCCCCCGCCGCCGCGTGAGCGCGATTCCGAAGTCTGGTTTCAGAAAGGCCTGTTTCTGGAAGAAACCGGCGCGTCCATCGAAGAGGCTGTGGAGGCCTATCTAAGGGCCGTAGAGTTCAACCCGCAAGCCGCCGGCGCGCTGGTCAACCTGGGCACCATCCGTTACCGCCTGCGCCAGTTCAAAGAAGCCGAGGACTACTACACCCGCGCATTGGAGGCCGATCCCAACTACCCGCTGGCGCATTTCAATCTGGGCAACCTCTACGACGAGCGCGGCGACTTGTCCAAAGCCCAACTCTGCTACGAGGCCGCCCTCCGCATCAATCCGCGCTATGGCGACGCGCACTTCAATCTCGCGCTGCTGTGCGAGCGCCGCGGTGACGTGCTGCGGGCCGTGCACCATTGGAAAGCCTATCTGAAGATCGATAACGCCAGCAGTTGGGCCGACATCGCCCGCCGCCAACTTGAGAAGCTTCGCGTAGCCCTGCTGTCCTGAGTGGGGCAGACCTCCAGGTCTGTCAGGATGGGCATGAAAACCCCGCGGTGGGGCAGGCCCTCGGCCTGCGGCGGCCTCTCAGGCCGCCCAAACGGGCTTTCAATAACTTACGGTGGGTTTTCGACCGTGCGAGTCCGCCGCGGACGCTCTTCACCCCAGCAACCGTGCGTGCCCCCAAGAGCCGCCGCTATCCTGGTGAGGAGCGGGTTTGTCACCAGGAACCCGGCGCTATCCGCCCGGCCGTCAAGTTTCCGGTTCGCGCGTTACACTACCAAGTGGATAACTTCCGGATGCGCCGTCACCCGACAGGAGAGTTCCGAGGTGCCGGAGACCTGCGTCTGGCGCCGGCCCACTGCCGGCGAGCGCCCCATTGCGCGCTGGCCCATGAAACCGCATACGCCAGGTTCAACGGCAGAGTCCACCATATCTGGACAGGCGACCGCCGCATCCGTTTGGCCACACTGGGGAGAGAATAGAATCGCCGATTCGCATATCGAAACCCGGCCAGGACCTCGTCTACGCTCATTTGCTTCGGCTGAAATACCACGTCCGTGCGTCCGTTGTACTTCCGCCAGTCTCGGGTCAATATGCGTCCCTGAGCGTCCATCCTTTGAAAGAGCGGCGTGCCTGGATATGGCGTCAGGATATTGAACGTCGCGTTCTGAACACCCGCCTCCTCTAGAAAATCAAGAGTATCCTTGAAGATCGCCGGAGTGTCGTTGTCAAAACCAAAAACAATCCCGGCTTGAACCGCAATCCCATGGGCATGGACGCGTTGGACGACGCGGGCATAGTCTTGCACTCGGTTGAAGCCTTTGCGTACCTCCTTCATGCTCGATTGGGAGACCGACTCCAGGCCCAGGAACAACTGCTTACATCCACTTCTGGCTGCCGCGTCCAGAAGTTCGTCATCTTGGGCCGCATGGATAGTGGCCTGGCTGCTCCACCACTTGCGATAAGGCGCGATGGCGCCAAACAACTGTTTTGCATATTCCTTATCCGCGGCGATGTTGTCGTCCCAGAAGATAATTCTCTTCCCGTGGAAAGAACCGTATTCCGCCGCAACTTCGGAAATGGGCCGCTTACGCAACCCGTACTGGTACATCACGACAATCGAGCAGAAATCGCAGCGGTTCGGGCATCCCCTGGTGGCAAATAGGACGCCGCTCGTGAAGTCGTTCCGGTGAAAGAGCGTTTTGCGCGCCATGGGGATACCCTCCAGAGACGTCGGGCCGGCTTGCCGGTACACGCGACGATAGGTCCCCGTTACAAAACCATTCAAAAACTCCTCCCAAAGGCCTTCGGCTTCTCCCACAAAGATCACGTCAGCGTGCCGGCCGGCCTCCTCCGGCAGCAACGTCACATGCGGGCCGCCCATAACCACGCACGCTCCTCGCGACCTGAACCGTGCCGCAAGGCTGTAGGCGTGATAAGCACTCGGCGTGTGAAAAGTAATGCCAACGACATCGGGTTGATCCGTCCAGTCGATGTCTTCGGCCTCTTCATCGACGTGAGTTACGTGCCAGGCGGAAGGAACCATGGCGGCCAAATACGGCATGGTAATCTGCTGGAAGTTAAGGAACCGGGACCTTCGCGCTCTGCGAATTTCATCCGAGGATGCGGTAATCAGGAGGAGTTTCGGCATTCGCGTCTGGAACTCGCCAGGTCGGTGTGGCGCAACGAGCCCTCATCACCGATATGCCTAGCATATCTCGCGTCCCAAAGCCGCATCTTTCTTCCGGCGTACCCTTTGCCGGAAGTTTCGAGCGAATCGTCGGCCATCCGGAAGTTATCGGCGCACTCGACCGCTACCGATATGCAACCTTAAGGCCGCGCTGGCGAACATTTTGCGGGTTTGTACGGACTGCCCGCGGAGTTCGATTGGTCGCACGACGGTTCACGGCTTACCGACCACACGACTGCTCCGGAGACCCGCTTTTCGTTTCAGACGGCGCTCCGCATGCTCACGGACCACCGATCTTTACGGCGCCTGCGGGCCTGCATTCTCATTTCCCCGTGTGGGCGCCCGAAGAAAGCGCCTCATTTGCTTTAAGTTGCGCGAATAAGCTCGACACGGAACGGAACGATTAATAGGGGCTCACATGCTGAGAGTTTTCGTTCTATTCGCATTGATTGCTGCCGCGACCCGGCCTCCTCGGTGATGGCCGCCTGCTCTTCCTACTGGGCGGTCACCTTTCTGACGACGCCATGGATCGCTTGCGTTCCGAAATGCCCGGTTGCAGGGCCGGTGTACACCAGCGTAACGTTCGAGTATTCGATATCGGACCCTCCAATGATACAGACCTGCAGGGTTGATGATCCCATACTCTCGAAGGGCGCGGGGCTTCCATTTGCCGAAGTAGTAGCCGTGCCCGTGACCATCACGCCGGCACCGGTGGACGCGGGCTTGTTGGCGGGGCAGGCGCTCGTGTCGTAGCTGAGCGTGGCGTTGTTCATGACAATATGGTGACTGTGAGGACTTCGCGTCGCGGGGTTCGTGGGATCCACCTTAGTACTATCCGAAATCCCGTAATCGGAAGTCTCCATCGTGAGGGCGGCCGAAAAGTTGGCCGTGCCGGACACGTCCAACGACCATTCACCGCGTATTTCCCATGGACCCCCCGATACCGTTGAGGTTGTATAGTCGCCGATCGTACCGCTAAACTTCACGCGCCTCAGATCCTGAGCCTGTACGAATCCTACGAAAGCTATCGCGGTCGCACAGAAGCCCACAACGTTTTTCATCTTCATGAATCCTCCTTGTGGATCTTTCGGTTCGATCCAGTCTGGAATCCACGATGAGCCTGGGAGGGAAAAAGAGCAAGTCCGTACAGGTTGAAAACGTGTTTCATACATTTGCATATTGTTGAAACAAAGAGGTATTGTCGGAGCATGCGCATCGCGCACACAGATGTTGACGCCGCGCGCCGGCAGTTGGAACGGGTCCTGGCCAGCCCGGGTTTTGTCCGGAATGAGCGGATGAGCCGGTTCCTGAGGTTTGTCGCCGAACGACACCTGGAAGGCAACGATAGTCAGCTCAAAGAGTCTGTAATCGCCGTTGAGGTATTTGGGCGCAGACCGGATCACGATCCTTCGCAGGACTCTATCGTGCGGACCGAGGCGGGCAGGCTGCGCGCTCGGCTCGCCGAATACTACGTGGGCGACGGCATGGGGGACGCGGTGATAATCCGGTTGCCAAAGGGCGGATACACACCCTCCTTTGGGTTGCGGGACCCTTCGTCTCAACAGACGCTTGGAAAGCAGACACGCTGGCGCTTGTGGCTGACCGCCACGGTGGTGGCGATCGCGTTGGCGATCGCCGGAATCATCTGGTTGCAGAAGACGGAACTCCTCTGGCGAAACCCCGTTGAGGGAGGGCAATTTCAGAGCGTCACCGATTTCGATGGAACCGAGCAGGCGGCTGCCATATCACGCGACGGGAAGTTTGTGGCTTTTTTGTCGGACCGGGACGGACATACCGATGTCTGGGTCACGCAACCCGGTTCAGGACAGTTCCACAACCTTACCCACGGATGGGCTCTGGAACTCGTCAATCCTTCGGTGCGGACCCTGGGATTCACGCCCGATGGCGCATTGGTCACGTTTTGGACTCGCAAGCCGGCCAATGCCAGCGCGCAGGTCGGCGTATGGGCGGTGCCAACGCTGGGCGGACAGCCCAAGCCCTATTTGGACGACGCGGCGGAGTTCGATTGGTCGCACGACGGTTCACGGCTTACCTACCACACGACTGCTCCGGGAGACCCGCTTTTCGTTTCAGACGGCGCTCCGCATGCTCACGCACCACCGATCTTTACGGCGCCTGCGGGCCTGCATTCTCATTTTCCCGTGTGGGCGCCCGATGATGGGTTCATATACTTCGTAGGCGGCGTGCTTCCGGACAAACTGGACATCTGGCGCATCAAGCCCGCCGGCGGCCAACCGGAACGGATTACGGCACACAATGGGCATGTGAGTCATCCCGTGCTGCTGAACCGCCGAACGCTGATGTACCTCGCCAACGATCCGGACGGCGCAGGTCCGTGGCTGTACAGCATCGACGTCGAGCGCCGCATTCCTCACCGGCTTACCTTTGGTCCGGACCGGTACACGTCGCTGGCCGCTACGGCTGACGGCAAACTCCTGGTTGTCACACGCGCAAATCCAAGGAGATCCCTCTGGCGAATGCGGATCAGCGATTCACGAGCCGAGTTGTCGGCTCCAGCCCGAATCGCCCTGACGCCCGCGACCGCGTTTGCTGCACGACTGGGGCCGGGTTATCTTATATGTGTCTCCGCGGTCGCCACCAGCGAAAGCATTTGGAAACAGGCGAACGGAACCGACACGGAGCTGTGGAGTGGTCACGGAGCTCACATCATTGGCAGCCCTGCGATTTCCACCGATGGCGGACATATTGCATTTTCGGTCCGTCAAGGCTCGCAGACCCTGTTGTATGTGATGCAAGCGGACGGAAGTAACACGCGGGTCGTGGCCGATTCACTTGAGTTGCAAGGCTCTCCGGCGTGGAACCCGGATGGCCGATCCATTACCTCGGCCGCCAACGATCATGGTGTGCCACACCTTTTCCAGGTGCCGATTGATGGTGGCCCCCCAACTGTCTTTTTTCGCGATTACTCGGTCGATCCGGCGTGGGAACCCTCCGGTCGCTTCGTCGTTTACTCGGGACCCGACATCGGCACGACGCTTTCGGTGAAGGCCGTGACGCCCGAGGGTATCGCACATCCGCTTCCGCGCCTTACGACCTTGACGCGGGGCGCTAGACACGTGAAATTCCTTTTGGGAGGACGTGGACTCGCGTTCCTGCGGGGAGGGATTGATCACAAAGATCTCTGGCTGGCGGACCCGGAGACCGGTGCCGAGCGGCAGGTTACCACTCTTGCTGACGATTTTGACATTCGGGACTTCGACATCTCTGCAGACGGCCGTGAAGTTATCTTAGAGCGCGTGCAGGAGCGTTCTGACATTGTGCTCCTCGACCTTGCCCGGCGATGACTGCGTTAAATCGCCAGCGGGCCCTCCCTCGAGGTTGGCGATGATGAGCAGGTTCACATCACTGCCGCCGTGCACCGTGCCCTTAGCGTGGGAGCCGAAGAGCACGATGCGCTCGGGGGCGAAGGCGCGGATCAGGCGCCCAAGTGTACGCTGGACAAGCGGCGGCAGGTCTGGTGGCATGTTCTTGACGAATTTCCAGACCGGTTGGGGGCTGACGCCAAGTAGTCGGGCATGGCGGACTAACGGCCAACTCCGATTCTCGATCCCTCGCGTAATATAATAGAGATATTATGATCGCCTGCTTCGCGATTGCCGCAGGCGCCGCAACGTTTGCGGATTCAGTACGGCTATCTGAAGACGTTGCCCGACGACGACATCGGACCACGGCACATAGTCACGGTGAAACAGCTACCGCCAGTGGAGCGCGGCGAAGATTGGTTCGAGTGGGAAGAACGCCCTGGGCCGGAGCCGGCCTCAGCGGCCAGCCGCCCCGCCGACGATCTCCTCGTCCGAGTCTGCTACGTGGAGAGAACGCCGGCCTGAATCCACGCAGTCGCCGGCCAGACCGCTACCGATATGAAGAATAATGCCGTGGTCGCCTGGTGGATTACTTCCGGATGCGCCGTGATTCAGGAACTATCCACTTGCCCGGCTCGGGGCTTCTGTTGGCCCTTACTTAGGCTGGCTTTGCTGCCGCACCTCGTGGCGTCAGAAGCGCAAGCACGGCCGCTACGACAAACAGCGCTAGGACGTCGCCCCAAAGGTGTCCCATGTGCTCGGAGTTCGCCAAAGACTGTACTGCCATGATTCCGCCATGCACAACGCTGGACCACACCGTGAACCAGATGAGGCTCAAGTTTGCGAGCGGATTGCGGGACGCAACCAACAGAAATACCCCTAGCGTCGCGTAAATGCCCAGAATCATCTGCAGGTAATCCGACTGGCCCGTGTGCCACGACCAGCCTGACGGCCAAATAATGGTGAGCGGGTAGATCCCGACTATGAAGATCAGACCCACCACCAGCAACGCCAGGCGCAAATACTTGATGCGACCAGTTTCGAGCATGTTTTTCTCCTTTAGGTTAGGTTATGGAATGAAACTGCGGGTCCGGTTCCGTCAAATGGTTCCGAGGCCCCCGGACAGCATACCAAGGATTCACCATCTTTGGGTTCCGACTGGCTGGTAGCATGCTCCAGACCAAGCCGCGAAGTTGGTCAAGGCTCACTTTCGCTTCAGGATTGGCGGGATTTTGTCCGGTTGGTCGGCCACTCGGAAGCTATCCACTTGGCTGGTTTGTCGGCTTATTGGAGAAGTGCCCTTGCTGGCCATGGCGACTGTTGACAACAGCCCTTACAACCATCAACCTGGCGGAGCGGATCCCAGCCGCGACCTGGGCAGCGGCGTGGGGCAGGCCCTCGGC
>PKYZ01000900.1 GCA_003132865.1 Bryobacterales bacterium | reverse complement strand
CGGTGAAACTGGCGACCGCGGGCGATGGCCCGGTGGGCACGTTCGACGGCGTGTACACCGGGTTCATCAGAACCACGTCAAAACTCGACGCCGTGATGCTCTTGAGCATGTCGAGGTCATTGTTGTTCCAATGACTGTCGGGCATGCCGGTGATGAAGATGGCGCTGCCATTGTCGGCCAGAATCATGCCGTACTTCTTGAGCGCCGTCAGGATCACCTGATTGGCAGACGAAAAGCCAGAGATATCGAAGCTGGCCTTCAGCCGCATCCGCATGCCCATGGGCGGCGCATTCGCGTCGGTGGTGGTGGGCGCCCAATGCGACGCCGGCGGTGTGAAAGCCTGTTGCGTAAGGGGCACGGTGAAGCGCACGGCATGGTTTATGGCGCCCGCGGCCACTTCGTCATAACGCACCAGCCCGACGAAGATGGGCAAGCCGGCGGCGTCGGCCGAGGTCCAGGTATACGGGCGCTGCTCGTTGATGGTCATGTCCCAGATGGCCGACGAGCTGGCATACCAGGCGCCGTTCTTGATGCCCGCATAGTATAGCTCGTAAAGCCAGCAACTGCCCTGGTCCAGGACCAGCACGTGACGGTCGCCATTGCCAGGTTTCGGGTAGCCCTCAATCAGCGCATTGGCGGGGATGGGCATGGGGCCGGGGTCGCTGTTGCCGGGATACTCGGTGAGCTTGACCGGGACCTTGGCCTGTGTCCCGGCTTCGATCTGATAGGGAATGCCCATGGTTTGACCCGCATATAGGCCGGCCCCAAAATCGGGGTGCAGTGCCACGCTGGCGCCGATGTCGTCGATCAGGTTCGCGGAGTTGGGGTCCACCGGCGCCTTCGAGATGTCGGTGTTCCACAGATTACTGGACGGGAACGGCACGAAGCCGTTCAAGGATGCCAGGGGACCCGGACTCAGGCCGGCACAGGTACCGGGTTGGGCGAAGGCAGCGGCTGAGATGCAGAGGTTGAGTACGGCTAGAACTATCGTCGTCATGGGGACTATTGTACATGGGCTTGCCATGCCTGCGCCGCGAAATCTGATATCTTGGACCGAATCGCATATGCGCGAGTTCATTGCCGATCTTGGTTACGCCGCCCGCGCGCTGCGCAAGAATCCCGGCTTCGCCGCGGCCGCCATTCTATTGTTGGCCCTGGGGATTGGCGCCAATGCGCTGATCTTCAGCCTGGTGGACGGAATCCTGCTGCGCCCGCTGCCCTTTCGCGATCCCGCGCGCCTGGCGGCCATCTGGGAGACCACCGGCTGGGAGCCCAAGGGTTTCGCCTGCTATCGCGATGTGGAGGTCTTCGACCGCCAAGGCCGCTCGTTCGACGGGATCGCCGGATGGCAGTGGGAGGAGTATACGATCGCCGGGCGCGGCGACCCGCGCCGCTCGCAGGGCGAAGCCGTCACGCCGCGCTTCTTCGAAATACTTGGGGCGCCCCCCGCGCAAGGCCGCACGTTTGGTCCGGCCGACCTGAACCGAGGGCCGTCCGTGGTGCTGAGCGATGCCGGATGGAAGGCTCTTTTCGGCGGCGCGCCAGGCGCCATCGGGCAGGCTCTGACGCTCGATGGGAGAGCCTACACCGTGCTCGGCATCATGCCGCGCGGTTTCGAGTTCTATCCCAGGCAAGTTCTCTTTTGGACGCTGCTCACGCCCGCCGACGTGGCGCGCCAGGCCAGCGCCAAATTCCATGGGATGGGTGTTGTGGGCCGGTTGCGTCCGGGCGTCTCGATAGCATCGGCCGAAGCGGAGATCGCCGCTCTGCGCGCCGCGCTGGAGCAGACCGACCCGGACGAGATCCTACATGCGGGCGCCATGGTGCGCAGCTTACAGGAGGAATTCACGTGGCTGGCGGGCAGAGGACTGCGCTCCGGACTGCTCCTGTTATTCGCGGCCGTCGCATTCGTGCTGCTCATCGCTTGCGCCAATGTCGCCAACCTGCTGGCCGGCCGCGCCCTGGAGCGCCGCCGCGAAATCGCCATTCGCACGGCGCTGGGCGCGGGACGCGGACGGCTGATCCGCCAGATCCTGACGGAGAACCTGCTGCTCTGCGCGCTGGGAGCGGCCGCGGGCGTGCTGCTGGCATATGGCGGGCTGCGCTACTTTCTCGCCGTGCAACCCGTAGAACTGCCCATCGGCGTCACGTCCGGAAGCGTTTCGCTGGATTGGCGCGTGCTCGCCTTCGCCGCGGCCCTGGCCGTGCCGACCGCGGTCCTATCCGGACTGCTGCCCGCTTTGCAGGCATCACGCTTCCGGCTGCACGATTTGCTGAAGCAGGGCGGGCGCGGCGGGTCGGCGGGACGGGCCGAGCGGCGTTCGCGCAGCCTGCTGGTGGTGCTCGAGGTCGCCCTGTCGTTGACCTTGCTCACCGGCGCAGCTCTGCTGATCGAAAGCCTGTTCCGGTTGCGCGCCGAACCGCTGGGATACCGCATGGATGGCCTATTGATTGCTCAGCTCGATCTGCCGAAGGCCGCCTATCCGGCGCTGGCGGACCGGCTGCTGTTTTGCGATCGCCTAGCGCAATCGCTGGCCGGCATGCCTGCGCTCGAAGCGGCGGTGCGATCGGGCAGGGAGATGCATGCGGAGGCCGCCGGGGGCCCCGCGGCGCGCGAGACCGCCTTCATCCAGCGGCACCTGATCTTTCCGGAATACTTCCGCGTGGCGGGCCTGCCGCTGGCCGCCGGACGCGAGTTCGGACCCCTGGATACCGCACAAAGCGAGCCGGTGGCCATCGTGGATCGGGAGTTCGCGCGCCGCTATTTCGCGGGCCAGGACCCCTTGGGCAAGCACATCAGGCTCGGGGAACTGGGCAGCGACTCGCCCTGGCGAACCGTGGTCGGCCTGATCGGCAATATCAAGGAGACCAACCCGTTCGATGAAATGCACTGGAAAGTGCAGCCGCACGTCTACATGCCCTTCGCGCAGAGCGAGCCGAACGGCGGGCGCCAGTTGGTGGTGATGATGCGCGCGGGCGGGCGCTGGCTGGGCGCGGACGATCGGCCGCTCGACACGCTGGTGGCGGCGCTGCGCCGCGCGGTCGGCCAAGTCGATCCCACGCTGCCGCTTTCCGAGGTCACCAGCCTGCGGCAGTTCCTGAACGAGCAGGCGTTTTCGAAGCCTGGTTTCCGCGCGGCGCTGCTGGGCGTGTTCGCCGGGTTGGCGCTGCTGATGGCCGCCATAGGGCTGTACGGCGTGCTGTCGCAACTGGTAACCGAGCGCCGGCGTGAAGTGGGTGTGCGCATGGCCCTGGGCGCCTCGCCGGGCGATGTGGTCGGGCTGGTGGTGCGGCGCAGCCTGCTGCTGACGGCCACCGGCATAGTGGTGGGAGCGGTGACGGCGATGGCGGGCATGCGGCTGTTGCGGAGTTTTCTGCTTACGGGTCCGGGCCGCCCGCTGGTGCTCGCGGGAGTGGCCGCGCTGATGCTGGCGATCGCGCTGGTGGCGGGCGCCGTGCCGGCCCGGCGGGCGGCGCACATCGATCCGGCGGTGGCGTTGCGGGAAGAGTGAGTTCAGCTCATTTGCGCTTCGTGACTTTTGGCTGCTTCTTCCTGGTTTGTTTCTCTTCAATAGCCGAGAGCCTCAGGACTCCTGCCGCGGCGCGCAGCCGCACAGGCTCCTTGTCGTCGTCCAAAAGAGGCTCCAGATCTTTCTTCAGGGTTGGATCGTCGCGCAGCGCCAGCGAATGCACGGCGGCGGCGCGCACCGACCAATCCCTGTCGAGCAACGCGTCCTTGAGCGCATCCAGCGTAACCGGCGACTTGTCCTTGCCGAGCAGCAACGCCGCCGCTGCACGGCCGGAGACGCCGGGATCGGTGAGCAGCGCTTGCATCGAGCCGATGCCTTGGCCCAGGCCGGGTACCGGCGCGAATCCCGCGCCCGTCCGGGCCGCGAACAGGAACAGGACGCGCGGTGTGTGAATCATACGCAGCGCATCGCGCTTCTGCTTCGAAAAGAAGTTTGACGACGTCTTGCTCTCGCGTCCGAGCACGGCCAGCAGGGCCTGTTCGCCCGCGGGGTCATGCAACATCCAAAGCGCCTTGGCCGCCGCAAAGCTCACCTCCGGCACATCGTCTTCGAGCGCCTTGCGCAGCGCCGCCCGCGCGCTGGCTGTGTCCACCTCGGCCAAGCTGGCCACGGCCGCCAGGCGCACCTCGACGTCCTTGTCCTGTAGCATCCCTTGCAGCTTTGCGAAGACCGGCTCGTCCGTGGCAGCCAGGCTCAGCGCCACCACGGCCTGCTTGCGCGTATCCGGATTCTTGTTCTCCAACGCCTGCCGCAGCAGATCGTTGCATCGGTCATTGGTAGCCGCGCGCATACCGCCAACTACTGCCAATGCCAGCAGCAGGCGTGCGCCCATCCATCTCGATTGCATCCCTCAAGTATATTCCTCGGGTTCATGGGAGGCTGGCGCGGCGGTATGCTGGGGCCATGGATCTGACGACTGTTCGCCTGGAGATTCCCGAAGGCGGCAACGTGATTCTGGGACATACTCACTTTATCAAGTCCGTCGAAGACTTGTATGAGGCGCTGGTGAATACCGTGCCGAATCTGAAGTTCGGCATCGCCTTCAACGAGGCTTCCGGCCCCTGCCTGACGCGCGTGGATGGCAATGACGATGCGCTGAAGGCGATGGCGGTGCGCAACGCCACGGCCATCGCCGCCGGCCACATCTTCGTGATTGCGCTGCTGAATGGTTACCCCATTAACGTGCTCGGGCGCATCAAGGAGGTGCCCGAGGTCTGCTCGATTTTCTGCGCTACCGCCAATCCGGTCGAGGTGGTGGTGGCCCAGACTGAGCAGGGTCGCGGCGTGCTGGGTGTGATCGACGGGTTCCCGCCCAAGGGCGTGGAGACCGAAGCCGACGCGCGCGCCCGCCACGATTTTCTGCGCAAGATCGGCTACAAGCGGTGAGCTGGCGCGAGAGGTTGCGGGAAGGCGTGGCGATCCCCGCGCACCCGCTGGCGTTGACCGCCGCGCGCAAGCTCGACGAGCGCCACCAGCGCGCCCTCACGCGCTACTACCTGGCCGCGGGGGCGGGTGGCGTGGCCGTGGGCGTGCACACCACGCAATTTGAGATCCGCGACCCGCGCTTCGGCCTGTTCGAACCGGTGCTGGAACTGGCCATGGAGGAGTTGCGCGCCGGCGATATGGTCAAGGTGGCGGGCATCGTGGGCCGCACGCCGCCGGCCTTACGCGAAGCGGAATTCGCCGCGCGGTGCGGCTACGACGTGGGCCTGCTGAGCCTGGGCGCATGGCGCGATGCGCCGGTGCCCGAACTGCTGGCGCACGCCCGCGCGGTGGCCGAAGCCATCCCGCTGTTCGGATTCTATCTTCAACCGGCGGTGGGTGGCCGCATCCTTCCTTATGCATTCTGGCGCGAGTTTGCGGAAATGCCGCGCGTAGTGGCCATCAAGATTGCGCCATTCAACCGCTACCAGACCCTGGATGTGGTGCGCGCGGTGGCGGATTCCGGGCGCGCGGACGAGATCGCGCTCTACACCGGCAACGACGACAGCATCGTCGCCGATCTCGCGACCCCGTTCCGCTTCGGCGCGCGCACTCTGCGCCCCCTGCGCATGGTCGGCGGCTTGTTGGGGCATTGGGCCGTTTGGACTCTGCGGGCAGTAAGGATGCTGGAACAGATTCACGCCGAAGTGTGCGGTGAACGGCCCCTGGCGGCATCCTGGCTGACCTTGGGCGCGGAAATCACCGATGCAAACGCCGCGCTGTTCGATGCCGCCAACCAGTTCCGCGGCTGCATCGCCGGTATTCATGAAGTGTTGCGGCGGCAGGGACTGCTCGCGGGCCGCTGGTGCCTCAATCCGGACGAGGATCTCTCGCCGGGTCAGGCCGAGGAGATTGAACGCGTCTATCGCGCGTATCCGCACCTGAATGACGATGCCTTCGTGCGCGAGCATCTGGACGAGTGGCTGCGGTAAGTGCGATGCAGCTCGCTTGACCTCGGATCGCTGTCTTTGGGAGCACACCCATATGGACGTCGCAGCCAAACGACAGGCGCGAACTACTGGAACAACTCGGCGCGAACCAAATGGTCGAGCCCGACGACGAACCCCTAAACGAAGAAGACCGGCGAGCGGTAGCCGCCTCGCGCGAGTACTTCCGGCAAAACCCGGAGGGAGGCATCACCGTCGAGCAAGCGGCTGCCGATCTCGGCTTCACCATGGACCAGATCCGCGGCAGCCGAGGCGAACCGGATCAAAGCAATCTGAGATTTGACGTGAGCCTTGACGAACTGGAGCGGACCGGGATTTACCGAGCGATGGATAAAAAACAAAAGCATCTAGAGATGATTCTTCGCATTGTGGATCGCCTCTCCACCAACTCGTTGCGACGCCCACGATTTTGCTAGAGATCGCAAGCGCGATTCATTGAGTAACGCCATAGTGGTGCGTTCCTTTTAAGCGTAACTGATCGCAGGCGTATAGGGACCGAGGAACCGTTCACCGTTGAAATGAATCAGGTGAGAGGGGGCGTCAGCTACCCAGACTTCCGTTTCCCACGCGATGTCGCCGAGATAGCGGCTCATGGTCGCCCGGTTGGGGAAGGCGGTCACATAAACCAGGCCGGCCGCCGCCTTGGCAAAAAGCCGCGCAAGCTCTGCATGGCGTTTTCCGTCCACGGGGCCGTGACTGGTGACGGATTCGATCAGCAACAGCCAGTTCCGTTCCGGGTAATACAGAACAACGTCCGGCATCTTGCCGTGGGCATCGACACTGACGCCAAGCTTTGCCAGCAACACCGCGTCGAAGTAACCCCACTTCTCGCCCGTGTCGCCGGCATAGACCAGGACGCCTCCGGGAACAAAACGCGCCCCGAAGTCCTCAATGATGGCCCGTATCAGTTCGCTATACTCGCCGGGGCTGAGAGCGATTTCCTTGCCGGGGGCAATT
>PKYZ01000906.1 GCA_003132865.1 Bryobacterales bacterium | reverse complement strand
AATCCGTAGCCACCCGGCATCGGTGGTGGGACGGTTTCGCCGAGCGTGGACGCACTCGGGCGGGTGGTACGACCCGCCACACCCCGCCGCGCCGAGAACCCGCAAGGGGCACGAGGAAGCACGGCCGGAGATCGTAGACACAACACCGACAAGTCCCGCGTATTCGCCTGCTGTGCGGCGGCCGTCGCCTCCGGCGTGAATGCTAAACCGGACCGGAGCGCCGAGACGAATCTCGGCGCTGCAGCCACGATTGGCACCGCCACGCATAGCGGCCCAGCGTCTATCCGCTGGCCCCGGCGCATTCCGAAGGCGCGCGCAAGAAATCCTGGATACGTTCCGTCAGCAATGCGGGCTGCTCCAAGTCAAATACCTTTGCGCCAGTCAGGGTCGGACTGCCTCTTCACCTCGACGCGGAAAGAGCCGTCCGGCTCCAGCGGCTGTTCACAGGCCCACCGGACCGGGCGGCGAATTCCGCCTTTAGTTTCGATCTCGGCAACCAAGCGCACGGGGTGGTCTTCCAGCTCTCTGGGCAGCAGGAAGGCGGCTTGCCGCACCTTGCCTCCGTACGGATGTCCGGCGTCGAGCGCGCCTCCGCTGATCAGCTTGCCATCAGGGGTCTTCACATGCACCCGCAGGATGCCCGGCACTCCAGCCACTCCGTCGTTGGCGAAAGCCACCACCAGTTCGTTCGTCCCATACCGTTTGCGTTGCCAGATCCAGGACGGCCTCACGCGATATCCCATACGCTGCCCGAGCCTCGTAAAGCCGCGCGGAAAGCGCTCGTGATAGTGGATCAGGTTGTCAGCTTCTGTCCACAGGGACCAGTAATTGCCTCCCAGGTCGAGAACGTGCAGCATGTAAACTTCGAGCATGTTTACGCCTGCGCGATCTAGCGGCAGGTAGCCGGGCGCCGCGCTGTCGTACCTGCGGAAGTAGCCGTCTTCCAGGATCGCCGCCAGCCATGCCGGTCGGTTGGCAATCGACTCGATCTGCTCGGGTTCCTCGACCAATATGCTGTCGGTGCGCAGCCAGGCGCCCGCGCGTACGCACATATCGACTACTTCCCGGTTTCCCACCTGGCTGATATCCGGCTGCGTGTTCACTGCCAGTTGCGCATGGCGGAAGGAATCGAGCTGGAGCTGGGTCATGGACACCATTGTCCGTTCAGCGGTGGGATAGTCCGGAAACGGATTGGGAAGGCCCCCGGTATGCGATTCGCCCCAGAAGCCATACTGCATCAGATCGATCCATTCGATGAGCGGGTTATCATCGAATTCAGCCGCCAGTAGTTCGACCAGTTCCCGGAAAGCTTTTTGAAACTCTGGATGGTCGTAGCGCGGCTCCCGGAACTTGTACGCGCCATACTCCTTGATACCGCCGATTTCAACTACCGGGACTTTGTCGCGCACAAAATCTGGCATGGCCAGATACTGCGGCTGGCCGACGGTGTTCGATAACATCACACGAAAGGCAACCCGTCGCCCATGCCGCTTGGCGGCGTTCAGGGTTAGATTCCAAACGGGAGAGAGGTCCAGTCGTCCTGGGCGTTTTTGCACGTCGCGCCAGTCGCAGCGGATGTACAGAACGTCGACGAAGGGTAGGCTCGCCATCTTCTCCACATGCTGCTCGAGCGCCTCCCGACCTTCCCTGACAGCGAGAGATGCTCCGCTCTCCTCCCACGCGTAGCCGACCAACCCTAGACCGAAGTTCGGAACCGCGCGCTCGGAAGGCGCGGTCGCCGCAAGGGTAGACCACCCCTCGTCCTGCTCAATGGCGAAGGGCCCTTGGTTCAGGCGGCCGGTGACTCTAGGTCCCGCGCCGAAATCGTAGCCGCCCCACAGATGCGTTGGCACATCGGCTCGCAGGTCTACACTCGCCGCAGCAACCGCGGCAGCTGTCAGCAGGTCACGTCGTCGCATATTCGGATACTTTACCGTATCAAGGTCTCAGAGATGGAACATCATCCGGCGCGTAGCGTGGGAGATTCGCTTGAGGTCGCAGGCGGTTGCCTGGTGCTTCCGTTCTTGTTGCTGTCGCGCGGCCAGGTGGCGCGCCGCGAACGACAGACTGTTCCAACAGCAAGGCACTCTTGTTATCGTGCGGCGCTGGCCGCGGCCGTGCCACCATCATCAGGCCAGCGCGCGCGATCGTGCAGTGCCGCGCCAGCAGCCGCCGGACACGATGCGGCCGAGGATCAGCGGCGAGCCGCGAATGGCGTGCGGAGTGCCAGCGGTACCCGGAGATGGCGCGCGGGGCCGTGGTGAGCACGCGACGGTGGTCGGCTTGGCCGTCGCCGGCCGACGCCAGCACGGCGTGCGGCTCGCCGGGTTTGATCGGTCGCTGGGCGCGCACGCAGTAAGGGCGCGCCGTGACGCCCTCCACCGCGCGATCACCGCGCGCCCTAGCCGCGCCGGCCATCCGCGCCATTTCCCGTAAGCTCGCCGCGATCATCGGCCCCGGCGAGGCGCGCGAACCCGCGGCGCGTGCCGCCAGCGAAATGAGCCACGCACCTGGCGCACGGTCGGATCGGCGCGCCAGCAGCCGCTGGCATCATCGCATCGCGCGAGGGCGCCGCCCTTTTTCGGAAATGGCTGCGACCTCGTGCCAGGATAGGAATAGAAAGGGCGCGCCACGAAGCTCGAGGTGAAGGCGGGCCGACGCGGCTCCCGTGCTGGTCGACTCCATCTTCGGCCATCTCGCTACGCTCCTTTCTTGGGATCATCAGTGCACCTATGCCCTCTCGCCTGCGCCCGCGCCCGCGTCATGGCGCCGCACGGGCAACGGTCCAACGAGCGCGGCCGTCCGCTGCCGGCGCCGTGGGTCTTGCGCATGCCCGCCAGCTTGCGCGCGCGGGCGCTGCTGAGTTTCATCGCCCGTGAATATCGCACGGATCGCTGTTTTATGTCAAGGGAAAAATGCAAAATACCCCCCGGAATCCTTCGCGTTT
>PKYZ01000252.1 GCA_003132865.1 Bryobacterales bacterium | reverse complement strand
GAATTGGCCAATCTCCAGGGCGAGCTTCGCTCGCCGATGCTCGCCTTACGCGTCCATCTCGTACGCCACCTTCATCCACCGCCGCACTTCGTCGTCGATGTCATCCAGCGACGACATCTCGATGCGCCGCGTGATCCTGTCCTTCTTGGCGAACCCGCCGGTATCGATCAGCCGCTTGGGCGTCTTGGTGTCCTTCAACGCCAGACCGAAGTCGATCCGCGTGCGCGTAGCCGGCTTGATCTGCGCGAACACGTGGTTGCGATAGAGCGGCACGAACGTCTGGCACGGACACACCCGCACGTCTTTGCCGAGCTTGAGGCCGGCCGCCAGCAGCGCGTCGTAGATGGGGCGTAGTCCTGCTTTCGGTCCGGCGAACATTTTCTCGACATATTGTCCCGCCAATCGCAAGTAGCCTTCCGGACTGAACTCCTCGCCCTTGCCCACCGAAATCTCGGCGATGCATCCGGCATAGTTCGTGCCCAGCCCGTGCTTCGCCTTCAGCCACTCGCGCCGCTCTTTTTCCGTGGGCGGTCCGTCGTTCCCCACCAGTTCCAGCCAATCTTCGAGCGACCGGCCGGTCTTCTCCTGCATGCCCGTGATGATGGACTGCGCCATGACCACGGCCGGATGCACATCGAATGTCGATTTGGTTTGAGCTTTGGCTGCCATGTTCAGAATTATATAAACGATCTCTTATGTGTCAAGCGCCGGCCGCAAAACGTTACAATTGTTTTGCATGAACTGGAGCGGACTCGGCGCGATCCTGTTGGGCCTGGCGGTGATCTTGGGAGCATTCGGCGCGCACGGCCTGCGCGGACGTCTGGATGCCTACTCCATGGGCATCTACGAAAAAGCGGTCTTCTATCAATTCATTCACGCACTCGGTATCCTGATCGTGCCGCTGTTCACCCGGGCCGGCGCGATTTCCGAATCGGCGACGACCTGGGTGTGCGGCCTGCTGCTGACCGGCATCCTGATTTTCAGCGGCAGCCTCTATGTCCTGGCATTGACTGGCATCCGGACGTTCGGCGCAATCACGCCGATTGGCGGGCTCTCCTTTATCGCCGCCTGGTTCCTGCTGGCATTCCGCCTACTCCGCCGCTGACGTCCCCTGTCTCCTGTCTTAACCACCCTTCCGCGTGTGGTATCATAGTGTACACAAATCGAGGTGACACCCAATGCAGCCTACCAGAGTCGGAATTCGGGAGTTTCGGGAGAACCTGTCCAGCTATTTGGAATAAAAATGAGTACCGTTTCGCCTATACGACAACAGACGCATTTGCCTTTCAAAACTGCACGTACCTAGTCGTTGACCGCAAAGCGAGGCCGTTGCCCAGACCAGAAGAACATCATCACCAAACGTTAGAGCTGGGCGATCTCCGAGACATTTGCCGAATCCACGAATTTAGCGTGTGAGCCGTCAAGTGACGTACTCCTTTTATTTATGAAACGCTGCAGGGGCGACGGGGCAGGAGGTAGCAGTCGGCTCTACGAGACAGCGAGGCTGCGACCACCGCAACTGATCCGGGCACTCAGTCGGTAACCGCGGAACTGATCGACGTAATCATACCTACTTTGGTTGTGGTTGCGCAGTGCCTGCGATTATGCGACGATGCCCTCTATGGCCGTCAGGGCTGCGGAATCGGGAATTCAGAAGCTGTATCACTACGAAACGTTTGATCCAGGATACCTGAGGGACACACTCATTAATCATCACGTCCACGTTTCAAATCCCCAGCATTTCAACGATCCGTGGGATTGCTATCCATGCCTTGACACGGCGCGGGTAACCGATCCTGCCTATATAGCGAGTTGCATTGAGATCTTCCGGCAATTCCCAAACCCAAGCCTTACTGCGGCCGAACAGCGTTCTTACGAGACGGTGTTGCGAGCAAGCAGTCACCTCTTCACGGAGATGCCCCAAACGGAATTTAGGGAGTCTATCCGGAACATGGTTGTCGAGCGGTGCGGATCTACTGCCTCACGCCCCATCCCGACAGACCGCTGATGTGGTCGCACTACTCCAACAACCACCAAGGCATTTGTCTGGAGTTCGACGCCGGTCAGGCAGTGATCGGAAACGCATTTCAAGTGGAGTACGGCGACGCGCTACCAGTGTTGGATATCCTCACGTTTACTCCTAAGGACGCCTTCCAGATTCTCGTAACCAAGTCCCCTGACTGGCGTAACGAGGACGGATACCGAATCTTGGCGCGCGACGGCCAGGCCGATGACGTAACGCCTCAGTTCCTGCCGATCACGAATAACGACTTTCTCGCGCTTCCACCCAGCGCCCTTACCGCGATAATCGCTGGCTGTCGAGCTGATGTCGATAAGATCAAAGCGCTGGTCCAGAAACATGCGCCCGGCCTGCCGGTCAAACGGGCGGTGCAGGCTTCAGATAGATACAGCCTGTCTATCCAGGAATAACTCTTGGCGATAAGTGCGCCGGATTTCCACCTCGCCAACACCGCCGGACTTTACTTCCTTCCTTGAAGAAAGAATGAGCGGGCTGTCATCTCTGACCAAGTGGTGCTAAAGGGAGGTTTGTATGGCCTGTACTCCTTATAGTCCTTGTAGGGTTTGTATTGTTTGGGCCCCTTGGGGGGCGGCGGCTGGACTGGGTCTTTAAATCGCGCCGCCGTCGCCGCCACAACGTTACCCTCGTGTTCGTAGATTACTCCATTTTGAAGCCAGCCTAGGTGTTTCCCATTAAATCCATACAAGCTGTCCTCGTCCATATATGCAACTGGCTCCCCTTCGGACCACAGATAAAACGTGCGATCGGCGTCATCGTAGTCAAAATAAGCCACTGCCGTACCCTTGGAGTCGAAAAACTCTGCTTCGCTCGTGGCTCGTGCCTGTCCAAGGCAGGAAACAATCGCAATGCAAAGAATCCCAGCCGTTCTGCGCATCAGGGATTTAGGCTGCATAGCCCGTTGGCTCAGTCAGGGATTTGGTAATAGCAGCACCAGGCATGAGCCGATTATACGCCCAAAACACGCCTTCGGATCACCTGGCTGGCCAGCCTGGCCAGCCTTTTATCGAAGCTCTAGCCGAAGCTCCCGTCCCACTGCCGCGGCCGCTTTTCGCAGCGTGCTTAACGTGACCGCATCATGCTCGGGATCAAGCAGGCGATCCAGCGCAGCGGCTGGTGCGCATCCTCCGCGCCATCTCCGCCTTCGAAAAGTTCTTCTCCTTCATTGCGGCCTCCGCCTGCCGGGCGAGAACGCGCTTGATGGCGGTCGCTGTGACTTCCTCGTAGATGCCCTCCTCGCGGAGCCAGCCATCGAAGGACGATCCGATGTTTTTCTTTTTCATGCGCCTCCTCCTTTTTTCCGTTTCAGCGCCAAGTCGATATCGGGTTGCGGAGTCTTCTGGGTCTTCTTGATGAAGCCGTGCAGCAGCATCATGCGTCCCTGTTCCACACAGAAGAGAACCCGCGCAATCCGGCCGCGTGGCAAACTGCTCCGCACCGCCCACAACTCGCGGCCCAGCGGACGAACGAGCGGCATGCCGATTGGCCATGAGAACACCACGTCCTTGATGTCTTCGCCGATTCGCCTTCCGGTCCTCTGCTCAAGCTCCGTCAACCATCATGCACTGGCTTCTTGCCACTGACGAGGCGGTAGAGATAAGACGGATAGGCTACCGTACCACTTTTGGTACCGCCTATCAACGATCAGGGTGCGACGGCAAGCCGGGACGCTATCATAAAGTATCGGATTGACCCGGGCACCCGCGCGCGGTAGGGTGGGAACTTCCCGTTTGAAAGAGACAACATGACGATCACGCTGCAACCCGATCAGGAACGAGCTATCGAAGAGGCCATCCGCGCCGGGGCGTTCCAGTCGGTGGATGAGTTTGTCGATTGCGGCAATCGCCACTCGGGAGTTGCGCGAGGGTCCGGCGCTCGGCGAACTCTCCATCATGGAACTGGTTGACGAGGGGCGCCTGTGAACACCTTCATCCCGAACGCTTCTGACGGTCTTCGCGGCGAACTTGATCGTCGCCGCCGCGCTCGGCTCCATCAATCGCTCCAGAATCCTCACCCCGAAAGCGCCGATCTCGCCGAACTAGCTACCCAGAGGTCTGCCCCACCGAGAACTTAATCCCCAGTTCACATTCCCGTAACGTCATGGTAACCATTTGTTGTTTACGCTCTAGGGTGGACGTCATCGGAAAGGCGGCTGCCCCCAATGAGGAAGATCCTTCTGATTGAAGACGACACCGATCTGTTTGCCCTATTGAAGTACAACCTCGAGAAGGAAGGATTCATGCTGACCGGGTCCCAAACCGGCAAAGGCGCGCTGGATCTCTGCCGCCAAGTCCGGCCCGATCTGATCCTGCTGGATATCATGTTGCCGGACTACGATGGCCTGGAGATTTGCAAAGCGGTGCGCAAAGACCCGGACCTGCTGAGCACCCCCATCATCTTCCTGACCGCGCGGGCGTCGGAAACGGACCGTATCGTGGGTCTGGAATTGGGCGCTAACGACTACGTGGTGAAGCCCTTCTTCGTGCGTGAGCTGATCGCCCGCATCAAGCTGCAGTTTCGCAACCAGGCTGCCCCGGCGCGCGTGTTGGACGCAGGCGGGGTGCAACTGGACCGCAGCAGTTGCCAGGCGCGCCTCAATGGGACGCCGCTCAACCTAACCGCCACGGAGTTCCGTCTGCTCGAATTCCTGATGAGCCGTCCGGGGGTGGTCTTCAGCCGCGAGCAATTGCTGAACGCCGTCTGGGGCCAGGATCGCGCCATCACCGACCGCGCCGTGGACGTTTATGTCCTCCGGTTGCGGCAGAAGATCGAGACCGACCCGACCAATCCGGGGCTGATTCATTCGGTGCGGGGATTCGGCTACACCTTCGAGCCGCGCGCTTCCAACGCCACGTCCGCGGCGTGATGGGTTGCCTGGAAGCGACGCGGATTCGGGTGCTGGGTGGGGCGGACCCCAATTAACATAAGCGCTAACGCTAACCTAAGGCCCCCGCGACTGCCAGACGGGCCCAAAATCGCTCGAATCGGGGAAAGAGTACGGGTGCGTACGGATTACTGGTGAGCACACCGCGGACGCTTTCAACGGCTGGACCGAAGCGATCGGACTGCCGGAGAAGTTTGCTCGTTTAGCCGTTCCCTACACACGCTCAATCTCGCCAAAGAGATCGAATACGAAGGACGTGCCGTAGCGCCCGGCACGCTGGCGATCGACACAGCAGTTGACTTGAAGCCAAACAGGCTCGGGCTCTCATCGTTGCTCTTAAGTACCTCTCAGTGTGACCGCGCGTGCAGGCCACGCACGGCGATGAACGCCGAAGGGTTTAGAAAGCCGATTCGCTGTCGCTAAACTCCCTTCGCACACGCAAGCAATCGGGCAGTTCGCCCCGTGAGCAGGCCCAAGCCTCAGTGCCCCACCGGCTCATGTCAACTCCACACTCGCGATCTGGTTGGCGATCCGGTTTTTCAATTGCTCTTCCTGGAACGTATAAGGATTCCAAGGATTGGCCGGCAATTGCGAGACGATCGCGGCGGCGGAGGGCGCTTGCGCGAGGGCCATGGCCGGGAAGCCCAGGGCGTCGGCGAGAAGGCAGGCGGTGTGCGTGAGCGATACCAGGTCTTGCTTCGCCGCGGGCATTTCGCCATGATGGCAGCCCGCCACCCGCGAATACTCGGACGGAAAGCCCCACCGCTGAGTGAGCAACAAGCCGGCCTGGCAGTGGTCCATCTCGAACAGGCGGCGCTCGGATTCCAGGCAGTCGGCCACGGTGTTGTGCCGGGTTGCGAACACCGGCGCATACCGCTCGCCATAGGCCGTTAACAATCCCAGCCGTCCCACATCGTGTATCAAACCGGCCGTGTACGCGCGGTCTTTGGCGATCTCGTATAGCGGCGCCAATTCCTCGGCCAGGAGAGCCGCCGCCATGCTGTGCTGCCAGCAAGCTTGCATGACTTTGGCGTTCGCCGGATGGCGCGTGAAGGACCTCAGAGCCACGGTCAGCGTCAAGGATCTGGTTCGCTCGAAGCCCAGCACTAGAATCGCACGCGTCAGATTGTCGATGTAGCGCGGCGCGCCGTAAAACGCCGAGTTGGCGACCGCCAGCACCTCCGCGCTAAGCGCCGGATCGGACCGTAGCAGGCCCGCGATTCCCCGCACCTCCGCCTCCTCATTTGCGAGGAGGTTCAACATTTTCAAAGCCACCGGCCGGAAGACCGGCAGTTGACACAGGCCATTCCGGGCCTGAATAGCCGGGGGCACGGCGCCCATGCCGCTGTCCGGAGTTTGCGTCATGCATCCCACAAGCATCTATCGGCAGGATGCGGCGCAACTTCACGGAGTATATGCCTCTGGTTGCCGTAGCCCGGCGCTAGCTCAAGATGGCTATCCTATTACTATGCCGGACATGCAGGGCACACCTGGGAAATTCCGTGAGGCGGGCCGCGAACACGAGAGCTTCTTCGCGCCCGTCGAAAAGCGGCTGCTCATCCGCATGGCACGCGCCACGCCGCGCTGGATCAATTCCGACCACCTGACCCTGCTCGGCTTCGTTTCCATGTTCTTCGCCGGCCTGTGTTACTGGCTGGCGCGCTGGAATAAGTACATGCTGCTGGCGGTGGTCTTCTGGCTGGCGGCCAACTGGCTGGGCGACAGCCTGGATGGCACGCTGGCGCGTGTGCGCAACCGGCAGCGGCCGCGCTACGGCTTCTACGTGGATCACATCACCGACGCCTTCGGTACGTTGTTCCTGGTGGGCGGCATGGGCCTGTCGGGTTACATGAGCCCCATGGTAGCGGGGGTTTTGCTGGTGGCTTATTTCATGCTGTCGATCCAGGCTTACCTGGCGGCTTACGCGCTCGGCACATTCCAACTCTCGTACTGGAAGTTGAGTCCCACAGAGCTGCGATTGCTGTTGGTGGCGGGTAACATTGCACTGCTATACCAGCCGATGGGCAATCTGTTTGGATACCGCTTTCCCCTGTTCGATGCGGGCGGCGTGGTGGGGATTGCAGGAATATCGCTGGTGCTGATCGCTTCGAGCATCCGCAATACAGCGGCGCTGTACCGGGCGGAGCGATTGCCGCCGCTATAGCCATTGACAATATATCCAGTATGGCTATAATGGGTCCATGAGGGACACTCAACCGCCGCCGGATTCGTTACTGCCTCTTCCTCCGGCAACCTTTCACATTCTGCTCGCCGTGGCCGAAGAGGACCGGCACGGCTACGCCATCATCCAGGACGTGGCCGCCCGCACGAACGGCGAACTTAAGCTGAGTGCCGGGACGCTTTACCGCTCGATCCAGCGGATGCTCGAACAAGGATTGATCGTGGAGACCCAGGATCGTCCCGCTCCGGAGCTGGACGACGAACGCCGCCGGTATTACCGGATCACGCCGTTCGGCGCGGCCGTGGCGCGGGTTGAGGCGCGCCGGCTCACACAGCTCGTCCGGATGGCGCGCGACCGGGGATTCGTGGCGGGGAGGGCATGATGCGCGTCTACGATCTGCTCTTGAGGCTATATCCGGCGTCGTTCCGCGCGGAATACGGCGAAGAGATGCGCGCGATCTGGGCCCGCCGCCGCCGCGACGCCTCGGGGCCGCTGGCGGCGGCCGTCCTTTGGATCGCGACGGCGTGCGAGGTCCTCATCAATGCCGCGGCAGTGCATTGGGACATTCTCCGCCAGGATCTGCGCTACACGGCGCGCACGCTGGCGCGCTCTCCCGGATTCGCGCTCACCGCAATGCTGGTACTGGCGCTGGGAGTGGGCGCCAACACAGCGGCGTTTTCGGTGACCGATTTCGTGCTCATCCGGCCGCTGCCATTTCCCGAGCCGGAGCGGTTGGTGAGGCTGTGGGAGAAGGTGCCCGGCTACTCGCAGATGGAACTGTCGCCCGCCAACTACGTCGATTGGAAACACATGAGCAAGTCGTTCGATGCCATGGGCGCCTATTGGGAATCGTCGGTGAACCTGGTGGGACAGGGCGACCCGGAGCGGCTCGAAGGGGCGACGGTCACCGCCGATCTGCTTCCGTTATTGGGCGTGCAGCCCGCCATGGGACGCTTGTTCACGGCCGCGGAGGACCGCGAAGGCGCGCCGGGAACGCTGCTGCTCGGCTACCAGTTGTGGCAGGCGGTATTCGGCGGCGACGCCGGTGTGATCGGGCGGCGAGTGAATCTGGACAACGAGCCGTTTGTGGTGATCGGCGTGATGCCGCGCGATTTCCATTTTCCGAGCCGCGATGCCGAACTATGGATGCCAACGCGATTCCATGAGCACGACGACGATTTCCGGGATCGCAACAATAACTACCTGAATGTGGTGGCACGGCTGAAGCCGGGCGTTTCACTGGACCGAGCCAGGGCGGAGATGGGCGTGGTGGCGGGGCTATTGGAGACGCAATATCCGGAGAATAAGCAGACCACCGCTTCGGTCTACCTTCTGCGCGACGACATGCCGCAACAGTCGCGCCTGCTGCTGCTGGCGTTGAGCGGCGCGGCGATTTGCGTGCTGCTGATCGCCTGCGCGAATCTGGCGAATCTGCTGCTGGCGCGCGGGCTGGCGCGGCAGAGGGAGTTGGCCGTGAGGGCCGCCATGGGCGCGGGACGCGAGCGCCTGGTGCGCCAATTGGTCACCGAGAGCCTGGTGCTGGCGCTGGCGGGAGGCGCGCTGGGCGTGCTGGTGGCCGCCGCCGCTGTACCGTTGCTCGCCAGGCTGGTGCCCGCTTCGCTGCCCATCGCGCAGTCGCCATCCATCGATTTGCGGGTGCTGATCTTCGCGGGCCTCGTGTCCGGTTTGACCGGCATTGGCTTTGGCGTGCTGCCTGCGCTGCGAGCTTGCCGCCACTCGGATTTCAGCGCGCTGCGGGAAGGGACGCGCGCCGGTGGAGGACACAAGGAGCGCTTGCGCTCCTTGCTGGTGGTTGCCGAGGTAACGGCTTCGGTGGTTTTGCTGGTTGCCGCGGGTTTGCTGGTGCGGGCGCTGTGGCGGATCGAAGCCACCGATCCCGGCTTCCGCACGGGCGGTGTGCTGACTCTGAGGACCGCGCTGCCGCTGCCGAAGTACAACGAAACGGCGCGCCGCGCGGGGTTCTACACACAGGTGCTCTCAGGGGTGCGCGCTCTGCCGGGGGTTTCCAGCGCGGCGTATATCAGTTTCCTGCCGATGGTGATGCGCGGCGGAATCTGGCCGGTCATCGTGGATGGCAAATCAGTTGAGACGCAAAGATCCGGTGCGCACACTGCCAGCCTGCGGTATGTCACGCCGGGGTTCTTCGCCACCATGGGGATTCCGCTCCATCGCGGGCGCGACGTCGGCGAATCGGACAGCATGGATGCGCCGTTCGCGGCGGTGGTCAGCGAATCGTTTGTGCGCCGGTATTGGCCTGACCAGGATCCGCTGGGCCGGCACTTCACGATGGCGTTTCACGACCGGATGGTGGTGGGGGTGGTGGGCGATATCCGCGTGCGCGGGCTGGAGAGGAACAGCGAGCCGCAGGTTTACCTTCCGTGCCGGCAGGTGCCGGATGGGTGGTTGGCCTTCTACCCGCCGAAGGATCTGGTGATTCGTTCCGCCACCGGGCCGGGGACGCTGCTGCCGGCCGTGCGCCGGATTATTCGCGGCGCGGATGCCGAGCAGCCGGTTTCGGATGTGCGCACGATGGCGGATATTGTCGAGGAGCAGACGGCGTCGCGCTCGGCGCAGGTGCGCGTGCTGGGAGCGTTCGCGGTGATCGCGTTTCTGCTGGCGGGCGTAGGCATTCACGGATTGCTGTCGTTTGCGGTGTCGCGGCGGACGCAGGAGATCGGAGTGCGCATCGCGCTGGGCGCTCAGCCGGGGGAGATCGTCAAAATGATCGTGCGGCAGGGCGCGGTGCTGGCGGGCGCCGGGATTGTGCCGGGCGTCGTGCTGGCTTACGCCGCAGGCCGGGCGATGGAAGGGTTGCTGGCGGGCGTGCAGCCGGGGGACGCGCTCACTTTCGCGAGCGCGATCGGACTTTGCGTGTTGATGACCGTGCTAGGGAGTCTGGTGCCCGCGCTGCGGGCGGTGCGCATCGACCCGATTTCGGCGATCCGGTCGGAGTAAGCGGCCCAAGGTTCACGCGGCGTCATCGTAGTCCAAAATGGGCCATGACCACTCGCTTCCCGAGTGCTTCGAGCGCCGCCTGAATCTTCTCCGGTCTCGTGTCGTGGTTCGGGTCCAGCATGCGCCTAACGACGGTCTCCCGTACTTTGAGGCGGCGAGCCAGTTCCGATTGGCTCATGCCAAGCTCCCGAATGGTCCAGTAGAGAGCGAGTTTGGCCACGATCCACAGTGGCACGGGCACCAGCTTCTGCCCGCGTTTGAGACGGGACGGCTTGGGTACGGTCGCCTTGTCAGCCATCGCGAACGCGATACTGCTGCCCAAACAGTCAATTGCCTCCTCCATTGCTTCGCTTGCATTCCCGCCGTCCGTATGGGCAGTGGGGAAATCGGGAAAGCTGACGAGCGATCGTCCGTCTTCGCCGCGGCTGAAAACCGCGGGGTAAGCGAAAGTGAACATCGACTCTCCTTTTATAGGTCACGGGGTTGAATCCCCGGGTCGCGGCACATCGCCCGAAGAAGCCCCGCGCCCAGTTCCTTCTTCGGGTCTTTCAGAATAGTCGATCCCGTTTGGTGCGAAGACCGCGGCGGCGGGCCAGCCATTACAGTTTCCGCAGGAACTCGCTTCCCTTCACGATCTGAGTATCGCAAAAATCTGTGCGAGCGGTGAAAAAGCTCGGGGCGGGCCTCGAGCGTTTACCCTTTCGGTTTGTATCCGAGCCGGATGGCCTCGTCGTGATCCTGCCGCGCGCCCTCCACGTCGCCTTTGGCGCGGCGCGCAATTCCCCGGTTGTTGAAGGCAGCGGCATAGTCCGGCTTGAGCCGGATGGCCTCGCTGTAATCCTGCAACGCGCCCTCCACGTCCCCTTTGGCGGCGCGTGCAACGCCCCGGTTGTTGAAGGCGTCGGCATCGTCAGGCTTGAGCCGGATGGCTTCGTTGTAATCCTGTAGCGCGCCCTCCACGTCGCCTTTGTCGCTGCGCGCATTGCTCCGGTTGTTGAAAGCGGCGGCATCGTCGGGTTTGAGCCGGATGGCCTCATTGTAATCCTGCAGCGCGCCCTCCACGTCCCCTTTTTGGCGGCGCGCAATGCCCCGGTTGATGAGAGCGTCGGCATAGTCCGGCCTGAGCCGGATGGCTTCGCCGTAATCCTGCAGCGCGCCCTCCACGTCGCCTTTGGCGCGGCGCGCAATGCCCCGGTTGTAGAAGGCGTCGGTATAGTCCGGCTTGAGCCGGATGGCCTCGTTGTAATCCTGCAGCGCGCCCTCCACGTCCCCTTTTTGGTGGCGCGCGACGCCCCGGTTGTTGAAGGCGTCGGCATAGTCCGGCTTGAGCCGAATGGCCTCGCCGTAAAAGCGCAACTGCTCATCGACGCCGGCAGC
Source organism: Bryobacterales bacterium (assembly GCA_003132865.1). The sequence goes on along the minus strand of PKYZ01000252.1, from coordinate 23,343 downwards.
AGCAAACCCTCGCTCGAACCATTGCTGGGCGGTCAACTCTTCTTCTTGGACCGCCGGAGCCGCGTCGGCAGCAGCCTTCTGTTCCGTAGCGGCTCGTTGTACGGGGAGAGATGCCGGGTGCAGCACCGCAGTCAGCGGCACATTCAGATATCTGCCTCGCAAGCGTTCCATGGCCTCCAGAAAGTACTCTGGCGGGATGCTGAGTCCGTTGTAGCGCTTGAGTGCGGCGAGCGTGCCAGTGAGTTGACTGGCGATTCGAGGCGTACCGAAGTCGAACCCTTCTAGCATCAGCGGCACGATATTGCGCTGGTTAGCGAGGGCAGCTTCTATCTCGCGGCGCAGCCAATCCGCGGGGTCGTCGCAGCGCTCCAGCGCGGACGGTGTGAGCAGGACAAGGAAGTGCGCACGCGCGGTTATGTTTCCGAGTATGACGCGCTCGAAGTCGCCGCTGGCGATACCGTTGTAATCGAAGAAGACATCATAGCCGTGCTGGGTCAGGTTCTGGAAAATAGCAAGCGCCCAAGGGATATTGGTGCGGCGATAACTGAGAAAAACGGTCTTCTCGATACGTTCCATAAGGCGCTATCGGGGCAGTCGTGGGGTCTCAAGCAACCGCACCCCAACTTCGATATCGTGCGGCACGTCCACGGCCAGGATGCCTCCCGGGTCGGTCTGTTGCTCGGAGAGTTCTTCGTCGTCGACTTCGATGAGGTAATTCTGCCGGGGCTTCAGTCCCACCACGAACACGGGTTCTTTGCCTGCCGCCGCGACCTTGAATTTCTGCGTGTGCGCACCGAACAGGATCACTGCGCGGCCCAGATCCAGAGGCTCCGCGGCGGCGCGCGGATCGAGCACGGTGACGCCGCCATCCTGAAACATCTGCAGCTCGCCCGAGAAGAATCCCAGCCACGCGGCGGATTCGTCCCAATTGGACCGCACGAACAAGCGTCCGAACAGGCTGTCGTGCACCACCAGCGGCGCCTGGAAATAGCTGAGGCCGGGCTGGTAAGGATTGGCCCACAGAAACTCATAGGGCGCGCCGAAGGTGCCGCGCAGCAGGAAATGGTCGTTCATGAGCCAGCCTTGCAGGATCTGGCTGCCGGGCGCGTTGCTATCGTACGCCACCATACTGAACTCGGCGGCGCGGGAGAGGGACGCGCGGCGCAGGTCGGGCTGGCCAAAACTCGAGCCCCCAGCGCCCCCAAGCGGTGACGCGGGGATGCGGTAGTCGTTTTCACCCGCCGGAAAAGTGGCGGGGTAGTAGCTCAGAAGCTGCACTATGGGCAGATCGGTGAAGAAGCGGGGCGCGGCCTCGCGAAGATCCTGGTTGAAGTTGTCGCGGACCACGTGGAGAATCTCCATCAGAGCGTAAGCGTCGTCGCGCGCGACCGCCTCGTGGCCGCTATTGATGGCGGGGAGGATCTCGCCTTCCCACCACTTGCGCACCACTTGTTCGATCTCCCGTTCCGGAACGTCCGGCAGGTGCCCGGATAGAGCTACTGCAGCCAGCAGACGGGACCGCACCGCGGACACCGACGAGTCGCGGCGGCTTTGCTGGATGCCCCGCGCGAGCTTGGCGGCCAGGGTTTTGGATTGCGCCTCGGTGAGAATATCCTGGCACCAGTCGAAGACCAGCGCCAGTTGGCGCAGATCGGCGCCGGCGCCCAGCGCCCAGGCGACGGCCTGCTGGCCGGCTTCGGCGCTGCCGGACACCCGATAATACAAAGCCTGGGCGAACCCCGGTTCGGGCATGGGAGCTTTGCCGGCCATCAGCAGGTGAAACTGGTTCCAGCGCAGGGACTGGCGCTCGCGCTCGCGGCGCAGCAGCCGGAGCCGCCGGGCGCCCAGGAAAATGCGGGGGTGCGCGGCGTCGACCCGCAGACTTTCCTCCTGGCTGGGAGCGATGCTGGGTGCCAGGCCGGCCAGAGCGGCCACGGCCAGCGCGAGAGCGGGTATCCGGCGAACGTGCATTCACACCGATTGTGTCATAGCGACACAGTGCCCGCCCACGGGGCCCCGGCCGGCGAAAACGTGCATCCCGAGACGTTGCGCGATTTCAGCAGGATACAGAGGATTGACACTTGGCGATCCGGTTGCTATTTTCGGTGATGAATTGGCGAAGTAACTTTTAACCTGCCCTCTGCTGCAACAGGCAGGCGGAAGAGGAACGAGCGCAACAAGACAACGTGCTTGCGGGAGCCGTTGCCGGTAACAGCATTTGGGCTCGCTAGTCTTCCCTTGTTGGTTGCAACAGAGGGGTTTTTTTGTCAAACGGTTTCTTACGATCTCCCCGGGGGTCTGAGGTTGCGGTAGTCATCTGGCATTCGTGGCGAGGAAAGTTTGGACGCGGACCTTACCAGGAATGCCGGTCCAACCAGATGGTCCGCCGCCGGATCCCAGCCCGACCTGGGCGAGCCGCAGCGCGGCCAGGGCGTCGATTTCCCCCCGAGGCAAGGTGGTGTATNNGGGCGAGCCGCATCGGCAGAGGCTCTAGCCGGTCCTCAGAGCAACCCCGATGCGGTTTTTCTTTTTGGACCGAACAACCCGCCGGACTCGAGAATCCGGCTGTATGTCATTCTGCCTTCTGTCTTCTGACTTCTTCTTTCAGGGATTCACGGCGGCGCTGAACAACTCGTGCGAACCGAGCGAACGCCAGAAAGCGAAAATGGCGATGCCCAGCAGAAGGAAGAAGGTGGCCAGTCCAGCCGGGGCATACCAGGTCTTCCAATCCGCGCCGAGGGAGATCAGGTTGAAGCTGTCGATGAAGAAGACGGCAGCCATGGTGGCCACCAGACCGAGCCGCAACAAGACAAAAACAAGCACGGAATAGACACTGATGGAAATGGCGGCTTCCAGTTTCCTGTTGGGCGAGGTAAAAACGCTGCCGCTGGAGAGCACTAGCAGCAGGGCGGCCAGGATGGCGGCGGGCACGTCTTTTCTCACCATTTGGCGCAGGCCGCAAATCGAGAAGAAGACCAGCAGTCCGAAAAACAGAGAGCCCTCCATGACGATGGCATGCGCCGCCAGCCATTGACGGGTTCCCAGCGCGGAATTGATCCCGCCCAAGGTGTCCATTCCGGGATTCTGCCAATCGCCAAATCCTTGGGCCGCCACCCAGACCGCAGCCCCCACCGTCGCGCCGATCAGGATGTGGGAGCCCACCTGCGCATCCAGCCCACGGCCAGCCAGCAGCCGATTCCAGGTGACGATGGAGTGCGGCCAGCGGGCGCGCACCAACGGTTCCAAAGCCACGTAGAGCAGCGCCAGAGTGGCACCCCACATCAGCCATGCCGCGCAGTTCGCGAAAAAGAAGGGGATCATGGACTCATCGGGCACTGGGTGCACGGTACCGATCCAAGCCAGAAGTCCCAACAGGCAGCGGGCGATGCCGATGCGCAGCGTGCCTTTGCGGTCGATGTGGCCCAGTCTCCAATTGTGCCGCGCCAGCAAAACCACGGCAAGCAAACCCACGGCTCCCAGGGCCAGCAACACAATTCCGCGCAGACGGGAAGCCAAGGTGCCTGCCAGCGAGGCTGGGGCGGCGGTCTTCGGCCAGTCGAAGTGGATGGCCACCTGGGTGATGCGTCCCTTCCAGGAAGCCAGATCGATGGTCAGGTTGAGGCCGGGGATACGCGGATGCGGACCCTTCCAGGAATGCACTTCGCTGGATGCGCCGGCCGGCACAAACGTCGTAGGGATCTCGGTGAACCGAGCCAAGTCGAGGCCCGCGGCGCGGAAGACGGCATCGGGCGCGACTGCAGGCGTGAGGGCTTGCGCATCCTGGTACGGGTTGGCCTGAAACTCGCGCAGCCGGCCGGCTCCATCCACCACTATGTGTGCCATTCCCGGCCGGGTGGGAGCTGGATTATCGGGCGTCACATCGCCGTAGGGATCGGCAGACAATGGGGCGAGGCTCTCGCGGTAGTGGCAAAGATGGGCGCCTCCGCCGCCAGCCATTCGTCCCATCGGTGCGGCTGCGGCAGTTGCTGGAGGCGATCGAGCAGGTCGCCGCGGTTGTTGAGCGACAGCGCGGAATCCGCAGGCCTCTTGGGATAGCCGAACGACGATGCCATTTCGCGCGCCTGATGCGCCAGCACTTCCGGCGGATTGTCGAGCGGCGTGTGCATGATGGCGCCGTATCGCGCGCGCAACGCCACCGCCCCGCACAGGCAGACCACGATCGCGACAAGGCAAGGGATCGAGTATCTGGGGGCGAGTCCTTCCAGTTTGCCCGCCGAAGCGACCAGCTCCGGAGACGGCATCTCACCGGCGGCCAGGGCGGCGGCCAGCGGATCGCCGCCCGGCAGCGCGGCCGCTACGGAGAGCACATTCGCGGGACGCCGCGCCGGATCGGGATCGAGGCAGCGGCGGATGGCTTTCTCGACTCCCGGATCGATATCGGCGGCGATGGAGGTCATGCTGGTCAACTGCGCCGATTCCTGCTGGCGCAGCATGGCTTGCACCGTGTTGGCGTCGAAGGGCCGCTTCCCCGTGAAGAGTTCGTAGAGCACCAGGCCGAGCGCGTAGATGTCGCTTTTGGCGGTGACCTCGGCGCCCCTCAGTTGCTCGGGCGCCATGTAGGCGGGCGTGCCGTTGCGCACCTCTGCGCCGGAAAGCTGACCGGCGATGGCGGCCAGCCCGAAGTCCATGATGACGACGTCGCCGCGCTTGTTCATCATGATGTTCTGCGGCTTCAGGTCGCGATGGATGATGCCGCGGTCATGGGCGGCGGCCAGCCCGGCGCAGAGTTTGCGCGCGGTTTCGAGGGCCTTATCCGCGGGGAGGCGCCCGATGCGCAGCAGCAGGGACGCCAGATCTTCGCCATCCACGTACTCCACGTACTCCATGGAGATGAAGGGCATGCCTTCGGCCTGGCCGATGTCGTACACCGGCAGACGTTGGGATGCGAGACCTGGCGGGCGATGCGGACTTCGCCGTGAAAACGCTCGAGCAGGCGCTGGTTTTGCGCGGCCTCTTCGGGCAGGAACTTCAGCGCCACGGACTGTCCTAGGGCGAGGTCGGTAGCACGGTAGACTTCGCCCATGCCGCCGCGGCCCAACAGTCCGATGATGCGATAGCGTCCGCCCAGCAGGGTGCCAGGGAGAAAGCGGCCTTCGTCGACGTCGGAGGAGGAAGAGACGTGCGAGGGGTGTCCGTGACTCAAGTCGCAGCTACGGCGTACGTCACGCCGACGAACCCTGCAACCTGCCCGTGAGCCCGAAGTTTTCTGGCCTTTCCGGCCTTCCGGCCGCAGACGATTGACATCGATCTACGATTCGATGCAAGCTTGGACGGGAGAAACGAATCTATGCCCGCCACAACCAGACTTGCCCAACTGATGTCCACTGAAGAGGGCTTTGGGAAACTCAATCCCGATGGAACGTGGACCGTCCCCACGCGCGATAACAACCCGCTCGACTTGCGCCACAGCCCGCATTCCTCGCACGCTGGCGAGGATCCAAACGACATCGGCATCATCGACACGATTGAAGACGGTTGGGCCGACGCGGAGCGCCAGCTACAGATCTATGCCGAGCGCGGCATGACACTCCAGTCTATGATCGCCATTTTCGCGCCGCCGAACGAAAACAACACCAGCGCCTACCTGGAGTTCGTGTGCAACGGTCTCGGCATGCCGCCCGGCACGCCGGTGGCGCAGGCGCTCACGATTCCAGCGGCCTAAAGTGAAGGAACCGGAACGCGGAAGCATGGGCTACGCTATTAGTGGCAGTAGTGACGGGCGGCCCAGGGCCGCACCAGCCCCCGCACCCGTTGAAACCACGCCACTTGCCCTCCAACCGGCCCATCCGGCGGTTGACGCAGCCGCGCGGCGAATGTTAAGCTATCTGGCTTAAAGCTGCATCTTTTTTCAGGCCTCTCCAGTCAATCCAAAATGGAAGAAACCTTGCACGCCTTGAGTAGGATTTTGCTGCGGGCGATCCCTACTTTTCTGCTCGTCGTCTTCCTGCACTTCTATCTGAAGTACATGTTCTTCAAGCCCCTCGACAAGGTGCTGCACGCCCGCTACGAGGCCACCGAAGGCGCCCGCCTGCGCGCCGCCGAAAGCCTTGATCGCGCCGCCGCCAGGACCGCCGAGTACGAAGCGGCCATGCGCGCCGCGCGCGCCGAAGTGTACCAGACGCAGGAGCAGTTGCATCGCCGCTTGCAGGAAGAGCAGGCCGCCCAGGTGCATGCCGCCCGCGAGCAGGCCGAGGCCGCCGTACGCGATGCCAAAGCGCAGCTCGCCGCCGAAATCGCGCAAGCCAAAACAGACCTCGCCGCCGAGAGCGATGCGCTGGCCAGCCAGATCGCCGACGCCATCCTCAATCGAGGTGTAGTGGCATGAAGCGTCTCGCTTTCGCTGCGCTGGTTCTGCTGCTGTTCGTGAAATTCCCGGCCAGCGCCCAGCAGCACGAAAGTCAGGCACAAAAAGCCGCCGAATCGACGGGCGAGACAGAGCACGGCCCCAGTATCTTTTGGGGATGGCTCAACTTCCTGCTGCTGGCCGGCGGTTTGGGTTACCTGATCAAGAAGAACGCCGGCCCCTATTTCGCCAAGCGGTCGCTGGAAATCCGCAAAGGCATGGTCGAGGCCGAGGCAGAAAGCGCCGCTTCGGACGCGAAAGTGGCGGAAGTGGATCGCCGTCTCGCCAATCTTCAAGCCGAAATCGAGGCGTTGCGCCGTGGCGCACAACAGGAAGCCGAAGCCGACGCGCAACGCGTCCGCCGCGAAGCCGCCGCCGAAATGGCCAAGATTCAATCGCACGTCGCCGAAGAGATCGCCTCGGCCGCCAAATCGGCCACCCTGGATCTCCGCCGCTATTCCGCCGATCTGGCGCTAGGCTTGGCCGAACAGAAGATCGCCGCGCGCCTCTCGCCGGAAATGCAGGACCGCCTGGTCGGAGGTTTCGTGGCGGACATGGCGCACACCACTTCCGGCGTCGATGGCAATTTGCATGGCAATAATTAGGATATGACGCACTCCGCTCTCGCCTCCCGATACGCCAGCGCCTTGGTGGATGTGGCCACCGGGCCCAAGTCAGGGGTGGACCCGCACCAGTTGCTGCGCGAGTTGCGCGGTTTCGAGGAAGTGCTCGCCGGATCGGCGGAGCTGCGTAACGCTCTCATGTCGCCTGCCGTGCCGCCCGCCCGCAAGCGCGCCGTGCTGGGGGGCATCGGCGCGAAACTGGGCATCTCGCGCGTGGCGCGTAATTTTTTGTTCGTGCTCACGGATCATCGCCGTATCGCGATGCTCACGGAAGTTCTGGAAGCGTTCGATCTGTTGTCGGACGAGCGCCTGGGCTTCACCCGCGCCGAAGTCAGCTCGGCCCAAGAGTTGGATCAGCGGCACCGCGATGCCGTGTCGTACGAGCTTGAACGGCTTACCGGAAAGAAAGTGCGCATGCGCTACGCGGTGGATCGCGGGCTGCTCGGCGGGCTGGTGGCCCGCATCGGTTCCACTGTTTACGACGGCTCCGTGCGGGGCCAACTGCAGGCGCTGGGTAAGCGCTTGGCCGCGGAATAAAGCCGCGGAATAACGAGGTTTTATGGCTCAAATTCGAGCGGACGAGATTACCACCCTTCTCCGCCAGGAAATCGAAAACTACGAGGGAGCGATCGACGTCTCCGAAACCGGATCGGTGATCTCGGTGGGCGATGGCATCGCCCGTATACATGGCCTCGAAAAAGTGATGGCCGGAGAATTGATCGAGTTCCCGCATAACGTCGCGGGCATCGCCATGAACCTGGAAGNNCGAGCAGATCGAGAACTACGAAACCCAGATCTCCGTGGACGAGACCGGCACGGTCATTACGCTCGGCGACGGTATCGCGCGCGTCTATGGACTCGACAAAGTCATGGCCGGCGAACTGCTGGCCTTCCCTCACGGCGTGGCTGGCATCGCCATGAACCTGGAAGAAGACCAGGTCGGCGCTGTGCTGTTGGGCGAAGCGACCGAAATCAAGGAAGGCGACGAGGTGCGGCGCACCGGCCGCATCATGTCCGTGCCGGTGGGCGAAGCCATGGTCGGCCGGGTAGTCAACGCTCTGGGCAAGCCCATCGACGACAAGGGACCCATCCACACCACGCAGTTCAACCCCATCGAGCGACTGGCGCCCGGCGTGGTCGACCGGCGGCCCGTCAAGGAGCCGCTGCAGACCGGCATCAAGGCCATCGACGCCATGATCCCCATCGGCCGCGGCCAGCGCGAATTGATCATCGGCGACCGCCAGACCGGCAAGACCGCCATTGCGCTCGACACCATCATCAATCAGAAGGGCGGCGACGTCATCTGCATTTACGTCGCGATCGGCCAGAAGCGCTCCACCGTGGCGCAGGTCGTAAAAACGCTGGACGATGCCGGCGCCATGGAATACACCATCGTGGTGCTGGCTTCCGCTTCCGATCCGGCGCCTATGCAGTACATCGCGCCTTACGGCGGCTGCGCCATCGGCGAGTACTTCCGCGACACCAAGCGCCACGCGCTGTGCATCTACGACGACCTTTCCAAGCACGCCGCTGCGTATCGCGAAATCTCGCTGCTGCTGCGCCGCCCGCCCGGCCGCGAAGCGTATCCGGGCGATGTCTTCTATCTGCACAGCCGCCTGCTGGAGCGCGCCGCCAAGCTCAACGACGAGAACGGCGGCGGCTCGCTGACCGCGCTGCCGTTCATCGAAACCCAGGCCGGCGACGTCTCGGCATACATCCCGACTAACGTCATTTCGATCACCGACGGCCAGATCTACCTGGAGTCGGATTTGTTCAACTCCAACGTGCGCCCGGCCATCAACGTGGGCATTTCAGTAAGCCGCGTGGGAGGCAGCGCGCAGATCAAGGCGATGCGGCAGATCGCGGGCAGCCTTCGCCTCGACATGGCGCAATACCGCGACCTGGCGGCTTTTGCGCAGTTCGGCTCCGATCTGGACAAGGCTTCCACCGCCCAGTTGAATCGCGGGAAACACCTCGTCGAAATCCTCAAGCAGGCCCAGTACGAACCGCTGCCTGTGGAGAAGCAGATTCTGATCATGTTTGCCGGCACGCAGGGCTACCTCGACGATCTCCCCGTGGAGCAGGTCCGCAAGTTCGAAGCGGAGATGTACCGCTTCGTGGATAACGCGCATCGCGCGCTGTTGGCCAAAATCGCCGAAAAGAAAGCGCTCGACGACGCTCTCCGCGGCGAGATCCAGGCGGTGATCAAAGAATTCAAGGACCGCTTCGTCGCCGAGCAGCCCGCGGCCACCGCGCATGCCTAGCCTGATCGATATCCGCCGGCGCATCCGCTCGGTGCGCAACACGCAGCAGATCACCAAGGCCATGAAGATGGTCTCGGCCGCCAAGCTGCGCCGCGCGCAGGATCGCGTGATTGCATCCCGTCCTTATGGCACGGCTCTGCGCGGCCTGCTGGCCGATGTGGCCGCGGCAGCCGCGTCGGATGAGCGCGTCTCCGCGCAGCCGCTGCTGGCGCGCCGCCCCGAGCGGCGCGTCCAACTGATCCTCATCACCTCCGATATTGGCAAAGCCGGAGCGTTCAATTCCAACCTGATCAAAGCCGCGCAGCGCTTCGCCGAGGAACACCAGCCGGCTGCCACGGATTTCGAACTGATCGGACGCAAGGGCCGCGACTTCTTCCGTAAGCGTGCCGTCCCCATCACTGGCGAGCACATCGGCCTCGGCAAGGCCGTGCAATATGAAAATGCCGCGGAGATCGGTCGGAAACTGATGGAACGGTTCCGCAACGAAGAGATCGATGCGGTCTACCTGCTGTACAACGAATTCAAATCGGTGATGGCCCAAAAGGTGATTCTCGCGCAGGTGTTGCCGATGGAGTTGCCCAAGCAAACCGAGCCGGTGGACTTCATCTTCGAGACGCCGCCGCTGGAGATGCTGGCGAACCTGTTGCCGCGCTACGTGGAAATCGAACTGTACCGCGCGCTGATGGAATCGGCCGCGGCCGAGCACGCCGCGCGCATGACCGCCATGGACGCGGCCACCTCCAATGCATCGGACATGATCGACACCCTGACGCTGTACATGAACCGCGTGCGCCAGGCCAGCATCACCAAGGAGATCATCGAAGTAGTCAGCGGCGCCGCCGCCGCGGAGTAAGAAGAATGGGTCTAGGAACTAGGGGCTAGGGATAAGGGACCAGCGGCGAGCGCATCGGCTCCAGTCCCCAGCCCCCAGTCCCACACGAGGTTTTGCATGAACAACGGTAACCCAATCGGCAAAGTCGTCCAGGTAGCCGGCCCCGCCGTGGACTGCCAGTTTCCCGAGGGCCAGATTCCCCTGATCTATACGGCTATCCGCATCACCAGCGAGGGCTTCGACGTCCCCGCGGCCATCGATATCATCTGCGAGGTGGAGCAGCACATCGGCGAAGGCCGCGTGCGCACCATCGCGTTGCAGCCCACCGAAGGGCTGGTCCGCGGGATGCACGCGCTGAGCCTCGGACACCCCGTCGAGGTGCCTGTCGGCAACGAGACTCTGGGCCGCGTGATGAACGTGATCGGCGAGCCCGTCGATAAGATGGGGCCGATCAACGCCAAGAAGTTCTATCCCATCCATCGCCCCGCGCCGTCGTTCGAGGAGCAGTCCACGCGCCAGGAGATGTTCGAGACCGGCATCAAGGTCATCGACTTGATCGAGCCTTACCTGCGCGGCGGCAAAATCGGCCTGTTCGGCGGCGCGGGCGTCGGCAAGACCGTCATCATTCAGGAACTGATTCACAACATCGCCATGAAGCACGGCGGCGTTTCGGTCTTTTCCGGCGTGGGCGAGCGCACCCGCGAAGGCAACGACCTGTGGCTCGAGATGCAGGAGTCCGGCATCGTGGACCCGCACGATTACACGAAGTCCAAAGTGGCGCTGGTCTACGGCCAGATGACCGAGCCGCCCGGNNTGCTGCTCTTCATCGACAACATATTCCGGTTCACGCAGGCCGGTTCCGAGGTTTCCGCGCTGCTGGGACGCATGCCCTCCGCGGTCGGATATCAGCCCAACCTGGCCAGCGAAATGGGCGAGCTGCAGGAGCGCATCACTTCCACCAAGACCGGCTCGATCACCTCCGTGCAAGCGATCTATGTGCCCGCCGACGATTACACGGACCCCGCGCCGGCCACGGCTTTCGCGCACCTGGACGCCACCACGAACCTTTCCCGCGCCATCTCCGAATTGGGCATCTATCCGGCAGTGGACCCGCTGGCTTCCACCTCGCGCATCCTCGATCCGCGCATCATCGGGCAGGATCACTACGATTGCGCGCAGAACGTGAAGGGCGTGCTGCAGCGCTACAAAGATCTGCAGGACATCATCGCCATCCTGGGCATCGACGAGCTGTCGGACGAGGACAAGCTCGCCGTTTCGCGCGCGCGCAAGATCCAGCGCTTCCTCTCGCAACCCTTCAACGTGGCCGAGCAGTTCACGGGCGTGCCGGGCAAATACGTCAAGCTGGCCGACACCATCCGCGGCTTCCAGGAGATCGTGGCTGGCAAGCACGATGGCATCCCCGAGCAGGCGTTCTACATGCAGGGGACCATCGAAGACGTGGTGGAGCGCGCCAAAGCGCTGCAGGAAACCCATGGCTGACGTGCTGGCACTCGAAATCGTGACGCCGGAGCGCCTGCTGGTGCGCGAGGAAGTCACTGCCGTGCAGGTGCCCGCCGCCAACGGCTATCTTGGCATCCTGCCGGGCCACGCGCCGCTGCTGGCGGAACTGGGCACCGGCTTCCTGAATTACGAAGCCGGAGGCAAGCGCTGGTACCTGGCGGTACACTGCGGCTATCTGGAGATCCTGGCTAACCGCGTGCTCGTGCTGGCTACAGTAGCCGAGCGCGCCGAAGAGATCGACGTGGAGCGCGCCAGAGCCGCCATGAAGCGGGCGCATGAGCAAGTGTTCAGCGCGTCGTCAGGGGTGGACCCGGCGTTCGCGCTGGGCGCTATGGCGCGGGCGCAAGCGCGGCTGGATGCGGCGGCGGGGAAGCAGACGGCGCCAGCATAGACCGATCTTTTTCGCGACCGACAACGAATAGCCCAACATGCACGCCTATGAGCCGGATACCTTCCGAACCAGCCCTGATTTGGATGCAAGCGCAACTTTTCTGGCAATCACATCTCCTCCACGCCAACTGCGTAGCCGAATGACCTTCGCCGTCTGAAAGATGGGCGTCAAGCGGATTCCGAAGGTGGTGTTTGCCGTGGCGCCCAGTCTCAGCATTTGCGAAAGCGGTATCATGTAAGCTCCAATTCTGAGTTCCCCGAAGCAAGGAGTACTATGGCGTTACTTGGCCCTTATTACTACGGCAAGCACAAGTGGGACAACTACCTCTTGGACATTCAGGGGGCCATCGAATCCGGGAATGCGACCTACGGGCAGAGTGGACGGAGTATTGAGATCCAGTCCGAGGCGCTCGAAGTAGCCCATGAACAGGTCGACGAGTTGCGCCAGCAAACAGAGCAGCTTCGTCACATCGAGCAGGCACTCCAGAGCGGATTCGAGGAACTGCGGGCCGAATTCGAGTGGGGCTTCACGTTGATGGTGGATCGAATGGACAAGCAGATCGAGCAGCTCTCCCAAATTGCTGCTCGGCTGGACGCGATTCACAAGACGCTGCAGTCCCACTTCTGACTCAAGCAAGGGAACTCTTCCAGTTGGGGCAGGGACACTTTCGGAAGGGCCTACTGGACAAGGCTCTCGAAGCATATTCTTAGAGCGGAGCAGAAGAACGAGGTTGATTTTCCCCTCCAGCTTCAGATCGGAAAGCTGTTTCTCTACGGACGCGACGAGGATGACGACGTTATTGACCTGCCTCAGGCTGAAAGGCACCTCCTGCTTGCCGCTCGGTACGCGGATGCAGAAAAGGGCACGTTTCCGCAGTGGAATGAATACTGCGGCCAGGCGTATTTCAATGCCGCAGTCGCCGCATACCTCATCGGAGAACAAGAGCAAGCTGTGGGCACTCCGACTCGATGCGTTCATGTCTCGAACGTGCTCTGAAATACCTGACCAAGGCGGCCACGCTCTGGCCCCGGTTCAACGAGATCGTCTACACACAAGCGAAGTGCCACGCCCTGGTTGGGCAAACTCAGGATGCCGCACAGAAATTGGAGATTCTGTCGGATAGGGACCGAAGGTACTTTGCAAAGGCCTCTCAGGATGGCGACTTCGAGACCTTTCGTGCCGGCGTTGAGGCAGTGTTCAGGCGGGCGGCGATCTCTCCTGGTCCACTGGCGCGAGCAACCCAAGCGAAACTTGGCGAGGTGGCAGAGGCAGTCGCTTGGGCGAAGCGATCCGCCCCGAATTCCGAGGAGGACTTGGCGGCCGTTGAATCCATTGAGCGCGAACTTCCCCGCGCGAGGCAGTCACTGCCCACATTGGAGGTGGACATCGAAGAGTTGAATGAGAGGCTGGGCCGGATGAGGGCTGAGTTAGACAAGATCGCCCAGCGGTCGTTTCAGAACAACATCGATGCTTCGCAGCAAGGTGTGGCCGCATGTGAAGCGCGCAAAACAGTTGCGAGGCTTCTATTGGGAGGGTGAACGAGACGATGGGGTAACGAGCGGTGGTGGGATGGGATGCGGGTTCGCCATTGGTTCCCCATTTGCTATCTTCTTTTCCTTTTCCGTGCTGAGCAACTTCCCCTTACTCCGGGGACGTGTTCCTTCGGAGTTGGTCATCCCTGCCGCGGTCGTGTCTGCCGCGGTCGGGTTCGTCATTGGTAACAATCTGTCGGTGCGGCGTCAGAACCTGACACACAAACGCCAACTCGAAGAATATGTCCGCACCAAGGAGGAATGGCTTCGATCTCTTCCCCAACTGAGACAGCGGGCGGAAGCCTGGAAGGAGGAAGCGCGCCAGTTTTCGGCTTGGTAGGTCCAACGGCCCCTACCGCCTCCTACGCCGCTTTCGAGCTGCAGCGGGGCCTCACTTACGGTTACCCTGATCTCTGTGGGCGCAAACAAAATAAACGTGATCAAGGCCGTTCGCGAGGTGACTGGCTTCGACCTAAGGGAGGCCAAGGATCTGGTGGACAATGTACCGCGACCAGTTAAGCATGGCGTTGATGAGGAGGAGGCTAAGGCGATCGCGAGTAAGTTCGAGGCCGTTGGCGCAAGCGTCCAAATCGGATAGCCAGATCTAGCCGGTTCTGCCTCGGTCCGGCGGTCGATGTAACGCGAAGCCCACGAAGCGGCCCCAGACCAAACGCCACTGTCAAGTGGGAATGGAACCTGCCGGAACTCCTTCGGACGCCGGACAGGCAAGGGTCATGACCGCTTTAAGCCGCTATGCTTCCGCATCGGGCAAAGCATGCAGATCCAGCGCAAATACCAAAGCCTGTCTGATTTTAGTCATCACTGGGGGCGGGAGCGAGCCGAGCCGCCTCCCGAGACGGACAGTCGGCACTGAGCCAAGCCCTTGGACATTAGCAAACGAATCCCGATCCAGGAACGAAGGCGCGGAAGGGGCACTTTCATAGGGGCTTGTCCGGTTCTGGGTGGTCAGCGGGATATAAAGCACAAGGGCGCGCGGTGAATCGGGATCATAGCGCGAGACGATCACGACGGGTCGCGTCTTCGCAGCCTGGCCCAGATCGGCCAACCAGACCTCACCGGGACGTGGGCTCATCAATGAGGTCCAGAACCTCCTGCTCCACCGCCCGCGACCTCATCAGGTCAAGAGCGTCCTGGTCGGCAAGATCGACAATCTCAGCCAGGGCCTTCCGTACCTCGGTAGCCGTCTCAGGACGCCACTCGCGCAGCTTCGTGTCGAGTATTTCAAGCAGAGCTTCCATTTTTGTCCCGCCTTTAGTTTACCTTAATTCGTGTCGTCGGTCCGCTTGCAACGCCGGTCAGGTCATCATATTCTGGAAGTGCATGAACGGGGAAATAGAGGCACGCATGAGCGAGATTGTGTCGGTCGATCCACGTCTCATGCACGGAACGCTCTGCTTCCGCGGCACGCGCGTCCCAGTGCGCCTTCTGCTGGACGATCTCAAGGCCGGCTTTACGATAGATGATTTCATGGAAGGGTGTCCGACGGTCACTCGCGAGCAGGTGGAGCGCCTCCTGGAACGGGCGCAGCCCTGGTAGCCTACGGCGCAGGCTCCACGTGCACCAACACATCCGCCACCCACGGCAGCGTCTCTTTGATAACAATCCGCACCTGCGTGGCGATCTCGTGCGATTGCCGCACGGTGATCTCGGGATCCACTTCCAGGTGCAGGTCGACATGGTATTGCAGACCGGTCTTGCGCGCGTAGCACTTCTCCACGCCGCGCACCCCGGGCACCGTCAGGGCCGTGCTGCGTACGTGCGCCATGCTTTCCCGGTCCGGCATGGTGTCCATGAGTTGCAGGGTCGTATCGCGCGTCACTCGAATTCCGGTGAAGACCACGATCAGTCCCACGGCGAAGGCGCCCCAATGGTCCGCCGACAAGAATCGATGCGGCGCCACGATGGTGAACGACACGGCCACCAGGGCCGCCAGGGCCGAGAGGATATCCACGGAGTCGTTCCAGGCGTCCGCCACCAGCGCCGCGCTGCGAATCTTCTTCCCGTAGTGGAATTTGACGCCGGAGAGCAGGCTCTTCGCCACGGCCGAGCCGATGAGCGGCCAAACCACGAACGGCGCGGGCGGCGGCGCGGCGGCGCCGATCGTGTGCAGGGCATTCGTCGAAATTGCCAGACCGGCCATAGCCAACATGAAGCCGACAAACAGGCCCGTCACCGTTTCGATGCGGCCGTGCCCATACGGGTGATTCCAATCGGCAGGCTTGGCGGCCAGCGTCAACCCCAGCAGCACGATGCCCGACGCAAACACGTCCCCCGCGGACTCCAGGCCATCCGCGACGACCGCGGTGGAATGTCCCATCAGGCCCGCCGTAATCTTAATCACCGCCAGGGCGCCGCTGACGACCATCCCGGCAAGCGCCACGCGTTGGCCGATCTGCAATGTCTCACCAATTCACTTGCGCCGGAAAATACTCCGCGATCAAGCCGTCGTAATACGGCCTGAGCGCTTTCGCATCGGGGCGCTCCGCGCTCTTGGAGTACAGATCGTAGGGGTTAAACGCGCGCACCCACTGGAACATCCGCCGGTCGCGATCGCTCATCAGGTATTCATAGGCTCGCTCCCGGTGGCACGGATAGCACGAGTGATACCGGATCATGTAGAGCGCTTCCTGCGGCAAGTAATCCTTCACTACGTGATACAGGTACTCGTCATGTCCCCAGGAAAGATCGACTTTGTCGAGGCCGCAGCCCTCTTCGTAGATGCCGGTACGTGTCTGGTAGGCGGGCACGGCGGAGTCGGGGTTGGCGGCGAACAATTCCGGATAGACGATCTTGTCCGACCACGCGCAGCCCACCGGAAAGGTGTCGCCCACCACCGCCCACTGCGGCTCGCCATAGAGGCAAAGGATCTTCCCCAGATCGTGGATCAGTCCGGCCAGGATAAACCATCGCGGATGCCCATCGGCGCGGATGGCTTCGGCGGTTTGCAGGCAGTGCTGGATCTGCGAGAGATCCGTATCCGGGTCGCTATCGTCCACCAGGGTATTCAGGTATTCGAGCGCATCCCAAATGCCCATGCGCCGATGGTCGAGCGCCAGGTACTGCCGCTTCTTTTGCTCGACGAACGCGCGCGTCTGATGCGTGTGGTTCAGGCGATAGAACTCGCGCACCACCGGCGGCGCTTCCGGGGTGAATTGGCGGAATCCATCCTGCGTGCGATTCGGATCGTAGCGGTCTTTGACGAAATCGTCCCACTGCTCTAGGCTCTCCAGCGGACCTTGCATGTTGTGCCCTCCTGGTAGCCATTATACTGGCTGTATCGATGCGCAGAACGATTGGCACCCTGTTGTTACTTGCCCCAGGCCAGGCGTGGTGTTGGGGCGACGAGGGGCACCAGACCGTGGCGCGCATCGCCGCCGCGCATCTGACGGAACGCTCCCGCCATGCCGTGGCGAGCCTCTTGAAACAGGACGCTACCTTTGCTGCAACGGGCGCTGCGCCACCGGGCACGGCCGATACGCTCGCCGAAGCGATGGCGCGCGCCGCTATCTGGCCCGATCATATGCAGGGCGGCAAGGGCGCGACTGCACCCTGGCACTACATCGATATCGGCTTGTTCGAAGGCCCTTCCCAAATCGCGGCCCGCTGTCCGCAAGGGAATTGCATCGTCGCCAAGATGAGCCAATACCTGGTCAACCTGAAACAGCATCGCGCCGACGGTGCATGGCCCGAATCGAAGGAACTGGCCTTCCTGATGCACTTCGCCGGCGACATTCATCAGCCGCTGCACTGTGTGAGCGATGCCGATGCCGGCGGCAACTGCGTGAACGTGGTTGGCTTCGAGCCCATGGTCAACCTGCACGCGGTTTGGGACATTACGCTGGTGCGCAACTTGATGGCGCACGATGGCCCCGGCATGATTGCGGGCATGGAATCCCGTTTCCGCGGGAAGATGCGGCGCTGGCAGGACTACGGCAGCATCGACCAGATCGCTGCCGAATCCTTCGGTCTGGCCAAATCGCGGGTGTACGGCAAGGCCCGCCCGCGCCTCCCGGTAATTCCGAAGTTCATCGAAGTGCAGCCGCGCAACTGCGCCACCGAAGCGCCAGAAAGCCTGCGCAACGTGAAGGTGGATGGGCCGCGCTCGTACGGCGCAGGTTCGCTGAACGTGGTTCGGATGCAGTTGTACAAAGGCGGAGTCAGGCTGGCCGCCATGCTCAACGCGATTTATTCCGATTAGCCTGAAGCAGAATCCAGCACTTCCGCCAGCGGAACGATCAACTCCGGATCCGCCGTGCGCAACAAGCCGTCCCGAACCTCGCGGATTTCATCGGCGGTGTGAATCCAAGCCTTCTGCCGGTACGGGTCGATGACCCATACGTAGCGCACGCCGAATCGCAGGTAGTCGTCAATTCGTTCCTGCATCCGGCCGATCCGATCTTCCGGCGACAGAATTTCGACGCAGAGGAACGGCGGTTTGGTAAGGATCTGCTCGTCGGGTCTCCCGCCGAGGACCACCAGGACATCCGGCACCCGATATCGAGTCGGAGAAACCTGCACCCGTAGCTCCTGGACAACGAAAATACCCCAGAGCGTGCGTCTTTCTCGCAGAAAAACCACGAGATCTTGCTGGGCCATCTGGTGAGTTGTCTCGCCCACGTTTCTCTCCACCAGCACGCCGTCCACGTAATCGCTGTCCGGACGATAGACGGTGTGCAGGTATTCCTGAATGGAAACCAAATTGGATACGGCGCTCATGTGCACGATTATGTCACATCCGCGCCGCGACCCGCTTCTTGGGCACGCCTTTCATATGGCAATCCACGCACTTCGCGGAGTGGATATTGTGCGCGCTTTTGGGCGACAGAAACGTGGTATCCATCTTCTCCACGTCCAGCCCGCAGTTGGACAAGCGTGGATGGCAATTCGCGCACGAGGCGCGCGTCTGCTGCCCGTGCTTCTGATGGCACGCCAGGCAACCGATGCCTTCGTGGATTCCGTTGCCGGTCCGGTCGTCGCCCGATCCGGCCTGCCGCGTGGCCAGCGGCGCGTGGCATTGGTAGCATAGCCCCTGGCGCTGGTCCGGGCTCATGCGCACGGGCCGCGCGCCGTCCAGAATCTGCGGAAGAGCCAGGTTGGCGTTGGCCACGTGCTCCATCTCGCGCCGGTCGAACAGCGCCAGCGACGGCCGATAGATCGGTTCACGCGCCGACGAGCGCGCCATCCGCTCCGGTTGCTGGTGCAGTGGTTCCCCGTGCCGGTGCATCTGGTGACATGCCAGGCACGGAATCGCCGCCAGATTCGTCCAGCGCGCATCCGTCAACTTCCACGGCCCCTGCGTGTCGATAGGCGTGACCAGGTCGCGTATGCCGCCTTCATACTGCATACCGTGACAGCGCAGGCAATCGTCCATCAGTAGCCGCTGGCGATTCTGTTTTTGATCCAGGAAGAATTTGGCGAACGTGGCGCCGTGGGGACCCGCCTGCCAGTCCGCGAATTCCTGGCGATGGCAGCTCTTGCACCGCTCCATCACGGCGAAGGTGTCCAGACCCTTGATACGGATCTGCTCGGGCACATCGCCGCTCACGTGCTTGATGAGCCGGCGGAAATTGCCAAGGTGGAACTCGAGACCGCCGGTCAGGGAGTCGCCGTGGCAGGCCGCGCACGCCACGCCGCGGTGCGTAGACTCGCGCCAAGTGTCCCAGTTCGCGCGGATCTCGTGGCATCGCGCGCAGCCCTCGCCCGCCGTCGATTTGTAATATATGCTGGATGCCGGCAGCATCAGCAGCAGGCAGGGCAAGGCAGCCGCGGCCCACCACAGGCGCTTGCGCATCACCGGTACCGCGTGCCTTTCCAGCCTTTGACCAAGTAGTCCGACGCGCGATAGGCATTGGCCATAATCGTCAACACCGGATTGAATCCGCCGTTGGTCACGTGCACGCTGCCATCGATCACGAATAGGTTGTCGATCTCGTGCTCCTGGCAATATCTGTTCACCACCGACGTCTTGGGATCGTTGCCCATGCGGCACGTGCCGGCCTGATGTTGGCCGCCCGTTAATCCCGGCCCCGCCAGCTTCTTCCAAGTCCGCACCGCGCCGGCTTCCCGCAGCCACTCTTCAGCCTTGGCGGCGGCGAAGGCCCCGATCTCGATTGTGTGCGGATGCTTGTCGCCCGAAAGGCGCGCCACCGGAATGCCCCAATAGTCGCGCACGGCCGGGTCCACTTCCACGCGCGCGTTGAACATGGGCATCTCCTGTGTGGGACCCTGCACGGCGATGGCGCGCCGGTAGAAGTTGCGCATGAAATCCTTGTGCGCCTGGCCCCACGTCGGCACGTCCGGCGGCAGCATCCCCACGAATTGGTATGGCAGCCGGATGAACTCGTTGGCCAGCATGGCGCCGCCCGCCAGCCCTGCGTTCCCGTGGTTGTAATCGCACACCGCGATGGAAGCGCCCGGCCCCAGATCGTCGTAGATGTCCTCGGGCATGATGCCGAACGCGCCCGTGTAGCTATGGCCCTGGAAATTGCGGCCGACCCAGTCATAGCGATTGCCCAGGCCGTTGGGGAACAGCGCGCTTTTGGAATTGAGCAGCAGCCGCGCCGATTCCACGGCCGCGCTCGAAACCACCACCAGGTCGGCATCCTGTTGCCGCACCCTGTCGTGCGCGTCGAAGTATTCAACGCCGGTCGCGCGCCCGCGCTCGTCCGTCAGGATTTGGCGCGCCATGCACTCGGTGCGCAGCTCGCAATTGCCGGTGGCCAGCGCCTTGGGGATCACGGTATTCTGCGTGCCGCACTTGGCGTTCACTTCGCAGGCGAAGCCCACGCACCAGCGGCAGCGCATGCAGGCCCCGCGTCCGTTGTAGGGAACGGAGTTTCGCAGCATGGGGAGGTCAAACGGATGCAGGCCGAGGCGCTCGGCGGCAGGCTTCAGAATCTGATGTTCGCGGTTCGGCGGCAGCGGAGGCATGGGCAGGGGACGGCGGCGCGGGGCGCGAAAGATGTTGTTCGAGTCGTCGCCCGAGACTCCGATTTCCCACTCCGCTTTTTCGTAGTAGGGCTCGAGATCCGCGTAGCTGATGGGCCAATCCTCGAGCGTGCTGCCGGCCACCGTTCCATAGGTCGAACGCAGGCGGAAATCTTTTTCCAGAAAGCGCCATGCCATTGCCCCGTAGCTGAGCGTACCACCGCCGACACAAGCGGCATTGTTGCTGTAGGCGCCTTGGTTCGAGCGGACGATGTGTCCCGCGCCTTTGGCGTCGACGGAAACGCGCGGGTTGCGTTGCTCGTCGGGACCGAAGGAATTTCCCAGGACGCAGGTGCGCTGGTTGCGCAGGTCGTCTTTGCGATCGTCGTAGGACGTGTACCATTTGCCGCGTTCCAACAGGACTACGCTGAGGCCGGCTTCGGCAAGCTCTTTGGCGACGATGCCGCCTCCGGCGCCGCCACCGATCACAATCGCGTTTACGTGCTTGAGAGACATTCTGTTGATTACATCGCGCTACAGCTTGGTGAGGTCATAGCGCAAACGTCCGCGAATCGGAGGATATGGAAGGCCCAGCATCTTCCAACTCACGCCTTCGCGATTGCCTCCGTGCCGGGGATCGCCGTAGTAGCCCTGCATGGTGTGATCGATTACGAGACCGAAAAACTCAGATGAAGAGGTCTGCTTCCAGATTGCGCCGGGAGCTTGGCCGGATTCCAGGTGATGCAGCACGTCGATCTGCCGCGGGGCAACGAGATGGGCGAATGCATTGCCATAGAGCAAGCGGCTGCTCTGGTCGATGCCGGCAATTCCACGCCGATACATTGGCTGCAGGCTCTGGAACTGGCCGCACAGCTGGCGGTCGATGTAATTGCCGACGCCAGCCCAAGCCGCGCCTGGATCCTGGTCGGGTGGAATAATCTGGTCGCTGATCGCGGCAAGAGTCCGGGCTTCATCGACAGTCAGAAATCGCCACGGAGTTCCGTTGGTGGTGCAAGCCACGCCCGCTCCGGCCGCCGCGACGAGAGCGGCCTGCAGGAAGGCACGCCGGTTCCATTTGAGGCTGGCTTCCACTTTTCGTTTGTTACATGCAGGGGCGAGGAAGTCTGTGATCAGCATCACGAACGAGTGTGGACCGATCTATTTGCTGGAATCGTGGGCAGCAACGGAATTCCCGGTCCGTCAACTGGAGTATGATTCCCTGCCATGGCGACGATTGATCCAGAGCAGGAACGGCGGCGGCTGGTGGAGTTCTACTCTCTACAGATGGACGGAGAGCTGGAAAAGGTCGCCGGCCAGGCGGCTGAACTCACCGATACTGCACGAGAAGTGCTACGAGCCGAACTCAGCCGCAGGGGCCTCAGTGTCGCGCCACTCGAACGCGCGCTCGTCCCGCCTCCCATTCCGGTCAAACCTCCGCCCCCGACGCCTCGGATCAAGACCCCGTCGGCGGAATTGCCGGCATGGCTCGACGCTGACCTCGCTCTGCGGGAACTGGTGACGCTTCGCAAGTTCAGAGACATGCCCGAGGCTTTGCTGGCGAAAGGATGTCTCGAATCGGCTGGGATCGAGTCCTCTCTCGTGGATGACAACATGGTGCGTCTAGATTGGTTCTGGTCAAATCTGATCGGAGGCATCAAACTGCAGGTGGATCCGAAGGATATCGAGGCTGCTAACGAGATTCTGGATCAACCTATTCCAGATGGATTCGATGTCGCGGGTGTCGGTGAATATCAGCAGCCACATTGCCCAAGGTGCGAGTCGCTGGATGTGAACTTTCAAGAAGTATTGCCCGCCGCATTCGTCAGCGCTTATCTCAGCGTGCCAATTCCGTTCCACCGCCGGGCGTGGAGATGTCATTCCTGCGACGCGGAGTGGGAAGAAGATGGAACGGATGCCGCCGAGAACTGATTCCCATGTCTAGAACCATCTGCCTGAACGTTCCCAACCGCCACCAAAACGCGCTCGAGTTGGAGTTAGAGTTCGAGCAAAGTTAGTAGGAGGGAAGATATGAAAACCGTTCTTGTTTTGATGATCTTGACGTTATCCGCATTTGCCCAACAGGAACCCACCGCGGTTGCGACGGCCTGTGGTCCGNNTGGGTGGGCGCCAATCAGCACAATTCTTATTTCTCGGTGTCCGTCGAGCCGGGTGAGCACCATGTGTGCGCCAGTCCGCAATCGCGACTTTTGCCG
This sequence comes from Bryobacterales bacterium, assembly GCA_003132865.1. The sequence continues at coordinate 655 of PKYZ01000252.1, read as the reverse complement.
AAACCGTCTGCAAAGTACGCGGGGGTGCTGGTGGCTCTCAGACATTTCACAGCAGAGGCGGGGAAGGTTTATTACTTCCGCATGCGATCTTTCGGAGCACCCAACCAGGAGATATTCGATTTGGATCCGGTTGACGCCGACCAGGCCAAGTATCTGATGGCTTACTATCCCTCGAGCGTTTCGCGCCCGAAGCCGTGACGCGCGGCAGGGTATTTCCTATCTAATGCCCAGCGCGGCGAAGCCTTTGCGGATTACGTCCTGAGTGTCTTCGGCGAGGTGGAGCGGCGGCAGTTCATCGCGAGTGAACCAGCGGACTTCGGCAGCGTCGCTGGCGGCTGCGAGTTCGCCGCCAACCCTGCGGCAGAGAAAATCAATCAATACGTAGTGATACTGCACGCGCTTTTCGGCGTTGCGCAGGANNCCTCGCGGATGGCGGCTTCGCGGACGAGTTCGCCGACTTCGAGGACGCCTCCGGGGATGGACCATTGCCCTTGAATGGGCGGATGCGCGCGTTTCACGAGCAGGACGCGGGAGTCCTCGATGATGATGGCGCCGACGCCGACTAGCGGGATTTCGGGGAACTCGCGTTGCATGGTGCGAGCATTCTAAAGCGGATCGAGAGTTCGCGACCGCGGACCCCAGCCGAGCTTCGCTC
>PKYZ01000469.1 GCA_003132865.1 Bryobacterales bacterium | reverse complement strand
CACAAAGGGCCAATCTCCAGGGGCGAGCTTCGCTCGCCGGGGCTAGGGTTGGGGGCTGGCGGGCTTGCGCCGGTTTATGCGCGATTGTTCGGAATTGTGCAGTTTTGTGCGTTTGACGCTGCGCCCGAATTTGGACGAACAAAGCCATTTGGCCTTTTAAATCATTGAGTTGACATACAGCAACTGCCGATCCAGCCGATGGCAGAGGGGCAGAGGCGGTTGCGGCTCGTCCGGGCGCTAACGGCGAACAATAGGCGAACAAAATAGGATGGCAGGGGCGCTGGCCACCCACGCGATGAAAAGGGAGGGATCGCTGGTCGAGCAAGGGTACGGCACCTGTTTCGAAGGGCCGATTTTTTTCGATTTGCGTAACATTGTGTAACATTGATCGCGGGTACTCGATCCCGCCTGTGGTCTGGTGTGTTTCTCGTGCAGTGCTATCGCAAACTCATCGAGGCGCGTATCCGTCAGCGTCATGGCGTCGTTCCCGCTCCAGAAGAACTGAGCAGTCTCTTAACGCGTCACCTATTTGGGATAGCGACCCCGACGCGTGTCAGGTGGTTGAACTCAGCCTCGTGCCGACGCTGCGCAACCGGAAACGTCTTCGAAGGAAATTCGTTCGATCCAAATGCGTCTTGGGCAGGGGAAGCGTACGCCACCCAGTATGACTGGGTTATCGGCAATCCGCCCTGGAAAGAACTCAAAGCGAGTTCTATCGATGATCGGGATCGTCCTGTATTGGAGTGGATGATCGCACACCAAGGACTGTCCGACCGGTGGTAACCAGGTGGCGGAAGTATTCGCCTGGCGCGCCTGTGAACTGGTAGCGGGCGATGGTGTGGTGGGACTGCTGTTGCCAGCAATGACGCTGTTGATGGAGACGATTCTGCGCATGGTCGAACGCAAGTACGGCAAGGCGCGCAGGGTCTGGGTGTTTGATCGCGGTATCGTGAGCGAGGAGAATCTGGCGGCCATCCGCAAATGCGGCGGGCAGTATCTGGTGGGCACGCCGCGCAGCCAGATGAAGCAGTTCGAAGCGGACCTGTCGAAAGACGACTGGACGCGGGTTCGACCTGAAGTGGAAGTGAAGAAGGTGGCCATTCGGCAGGGCGAGGAAACTTACATTCTGTGCCGCACAGCGGGCCGCAAGGAAAAGGAGCAGGCCATCGGAAACCGTTTTTCCAGCCGCATGGAGAAAGTCTTGCAAGGTCTACAGAAGACCATCGCGCGAGGCCGTCTGAAGGACTCCCATAAGATGGAGCGGCGGCTGGGGAAGATTCAGGCCCGTCATCGGTCCGTCAACGATCTTTATGAGGTCTCTCTGCGCGACACGGCTGAGGGCGTGCGTTTATTCTGGCAGATGAAAGAAGACCGCAAGAGTTGGCGCGAGTCGCGCGAAGGCGCCTACGTGCTGCGCACGAATCTGCAGGCGGACACCAGCGAAGAGCTGTGGGCCAAGTACATGCAGTTGACGGAAGCCGAAGCGGCCTTCCGGGCGCTGAAGAGCGAGCTTTCGATTCGGCCGCTGTTTCATCAAAAAAGGAGTCGCGCGTCAAAGCTCATGTGATGGTGGCGTTCCTGAGGTATGCGCTTTGGGTCACGTTGAAACATCTGCTCCGGCGTCGAGCGGCGATGGAGCCGAAGCCATCGGTGAGCGGAGTCGAAAACGCTCAGCCGTTCTCACCGCTGAGGGCACTCTCGCTGCTGTCCACGCTGCAGAGCGCCGACATTGTCCTGCCCACCACACATGGCCGTGAGATCCGTCTGCGCCGCATCACCGAACCCACGGCCGAGCAGAAATCATTGCTTCAGCAACTTAGGTTGAGCCTTCCGGATCGTCTGGAATTCAACCGGTAGTGTAGACTCAGCCACCGCCTGAACTGATTCTGAAGTACTTAGCCGATTTTCGGCCCCTCCCGTGACGAACTTGGGCTAGGGACTGGGGACCAGGGACTAGGGGAAGACAACCCCCAGCCCTCAGACCCTAGACCCTAGCCCCTGTTATGTCAACGCCAGCCTCCATCGCCGCGCAGGGGGACGAAGCGGCAAAAGGTGGCCACGCGCTCGTGGATGACGCCGTCCGATTTTACGATTACGCGCAGTTCCTGGTCGCGCCTGTCGCCGACCGGGATGACCAGGCGGCCAGGATCGCTGAGTTGGGCCAGCAAAGGGTCCGGAATGTCCGGCGCGGCGGCGGCCACCGAGATGCCGGCGTAAGGCGCGGCGTCCGGCCAGCCCTGCGATCCATCGCCGCAGACGACCGTGATATTGCCGCCGAGTCCGGTGCGCGACAGGTTCTGTTCGGCCTGTCGCGCCAGGGCGGGGATGATCTCGATGGAAATGACGCGCGCCGCCAGCGCGCCCAGGACGGCGGCGTGATAACCCGAACCGCCGCCCACGTCCAGCACGGTTTCCGTGCCAGTCAATTCGAGCAGCTCGGCCATGAGCGCGATCATGTACGGCTGCGAGATGGACTGGCCGTATCCGATCTGCAGCGGCTCGTCCCGATAGCTGCAGACGCGGCTTTCGTGCGGTACGAACTCCTCGCGCGGAATGGCGAGCATGGCATCCAGCACGCGCGAGTCGCGGATGCCGCGCTTGCGGAGTTGGTGGTCGACCATGCGCCGGCGCTCGGAATGCCAATCGGGAATCATTCTGGCTCCCTCGTTATAATAGCGGGATAATAGCGGGAATGGCGCGCCAAATCACCCTGATACCAGGGGACGGGATCGGACCGGAAGTCGCCGAGGCCACCCTACGGGCAGTGGAAGCCACCGGGGTGGACGTGGAATGGGAGCGCGTGGAGGCCGGCGCGAAGGCGCTGGAGGATCTGGGACAGTTACTTCCGGACGACGTATTCGCCTCGCTGGAGTGCACGCGCGTGGGCCTGAAGGGTCCGACGGCCACGCCCATCGGCGGCGGGCACCCGAGCATCAACGTGGCGCTGCGCAAGAAGCTGGGACTGTACGTGAACTTCCGGCCGGTGCGCATGCTGCCCGGCTTGAAGACGCGCTACAGCGACCTGCCGCTGGACCTGGCGATCTTCCGCGAGAATACCGAAGACCTGTACTCGGGCCTCGAACACGAAGTGATTCCGGACGTGGTGGAGAGCCTGAAGATCATCACCAAGACGGCGTCGATGAAGATTGCGCGGGCCGCCTTCGAATACGCGCGGCGGGAGCGGCGGCGGAAAGTTACGGCCATCCACAAGGCCAACATCATGAAGCTGNNGATGCGGCCGGAGACGTTCGACGTGCTGGTGCTGCCGAACTTGTATGGCGATATTGTTTCGGACCTAGCGGCGGGACTGGTGGGCGGGCTGGGCATCGTGCCGGGCGCGAACATCGGCGACCGTCACGCGCTTTTCGAAGCGGTGCACGGCACGGCGCCGGACATTGCGGGAAAAGGGATGGCCAATCCGACGGCGCTGATGCAATCGGCAGCGCTGATGCTGGCGCATATCCTGGAGCGGGAGGCTTCGGCAAAGCTGCAAGGCGCGGTGGAGCGGGTTTATGCGGATGGCAGGCACTTGACGCGGGATGTGGGCGGCACAGCGGGCACGGCCGAGTTTACCGATGCAGTGATCGGCGCGATGTCCCGATAGGACAGGCTTTAGCCTAATGCC
>PKYZ01000015.1 GCA_003132865.1 Bryobacterales bacterium | reverse complement strand
AGGAGATCCTGGGCGACCTGCATAACCTGTTCGGCGACACAAACACGGTGCATGTGCGGATGGGCGAGACCGGCGAGATCATCCTGGATTCGGTGATCAAGGGCGATACGGTGCGCGAGGTGCTCAACTACGTACAGTTCTCGGCCGACGCGCTGGTGAGCCGTCTGCGGCGCGACGTGGAGACGGCATTGCGCGAGGGCCGGCTGGGGTACGAGGAATCGGGGCGGCTGCTGAAGTTTTATGAAGAGGGGCTGCACGGGTATACGTACTTGGAGGATGTGCACGAGCAGTAGGCTTTTTGAACGAACGAAGCCAATAAGTCCTTCGTTTTGAGTAGAAAATTGGCTTTGGTTTTTTTGGCCCGGCCCGTAGCGAAGGGGTGTGGAAGTTTATATTCTGTTTTCAAACTCAGCATGGCCCCTGGGACCACCCACGGGCATGAAAATGGTCGCGGGCGCACCAAACAATATGCGGTTATCAAGGAGCCGCCGGGCGCGTCGTTGACGACGAAAGCCAATAGTAATTCACGAGGCAAGGATCGACGCCCCGCTTGCTTGGGGGCAAAAACGCGCGCGGGGACGGCTAGGCGCAACGCGTCGCCGCCAGGATCTCTCGCCTACGATCACATTAGCATGGCGGGATTGGGAAACTGGCCAGTGATCGGCGTTCCGATCTTTGTTTTCAGGTATATGCGGGCGAGTTGCACGCGGTGACCGGTATGGGGAACTACGCAAATTCGCGGCACCCAACTGGTGGCAAATTGCCAGTGCCGATCCGACCGGAGGCGAAAACGCGGTCCCCTGAAAAAAAGTGGCTTTTAACTACCTCTCCGCTGTTGGGTAGCCGCGTAAGCCATTGATTCTTTTATAGCAGCAAGTGATCGCGCCGCGCAAGCCGATTCCCCGAAGCGGACATTGCAAGGACGCAGGAGTTCTTTGTCCTAACGATATCACCCACCATTGGGCACGTCGATCGCTACGCCTATGTTGCCATCCCCCTTTGGGCTCCGTATAGCGGTTACTCGGTATGGGGAACCCATAAGCGCACCGACAAGCTGGATGCCATCGCTCCGCCCTTTGAGATGCCGCCGGGTGCGGAGGTATAATCGTGCGAGAGGCCGAGTTGGACCGTGTGGGCCGAGTTGCGCAGGACCTCGGTAGTCTTTTGGCGGCTACGTTTCTTTTAGGTCGTCTACATCTGAGCTTCGTGAAGTGGCACATTAATGGATAGGATGTTTCATGGTTTGCAACTGTAGCTTCAAGCTAAGGCCCGTGCGGCAAGACTGAGTCGAAAGGACCGAGAGCGTGCCCCTATGATTTGGGACAAATGGTTGGAACAGTTGGCGGAACTCGGTCCGGACGCTGACGAGTGGCGCTCAATTGGCGGGTTCATATCGGAGCTGGCGGCAATTGCCGCACGAAAGAGCGCCGAACAAGATCGTTCCCCTGGCCGCCTTCCTAGCCATGCAACCGGTTCGGCTGAGTCCGGCTGGTTGAAGAACATCTACAGCACGGCGGACGTTGAACAGGAGAATGACTAGGGTGCCGGAGGAAGCAAGTTCGACGTTGAAGGCGCCAGCAGTGCCGAGCGGGCATGGAGCACGGCGGTGCTCTGCAGCTTCTCCGTGGAGAGCTAAGGGCAGAACTTCACTCCGATGTTCCGGCACGAAGGCGCGATCTCAACACCGGTCGTCTGGCAACTTGCGATCGGAGGCGACCCGTGGGAGCGCATCATGCGCCAGGGTGGCTAGTCGAAGCTGACAAGATATGTTCGATGCCATCACATGGAAGCACGAGACCACGAAGGAGGCGATCAAGTATGCTGTCGTGCTGGTCGTGACGACAGCAACAGCATCTGTCTTGCCCACCTTCCGCTCTCGCGTCCGGCTCTACGATCCGGTCCTTTTGGCGTTGTTCGTTTTGGCGCTGCTCGTCTTTTCCACTTGGGACCTGCTCATGTTCCGAAAGTCGGCAGAACTAAGACCGGCGACCGGCTATTATGTCCTGTCAACCCTAGCATTTATCATTCTTACCGCGTTCGGCCGCAAGGAGACCGTGGAAATGAACATCCCGGTGTTAATCGCCATTGCGCTGCTCGGCTTCTCAAAACTATCGCACCTCACCGGAATGTACCATTCAGCCGCACGCTTGACGCAGCATAAGGAACGGGTCGGATATGCAGTAACGGGAATTGTGATCTGCGATGACAGGGATGATCCGTACTTTGTCTTGGTACTCAACCTGAATTTACGAGGCGGCAAAGGGCTCTGGGTTCCGCCTGGCGGCCATTTCACGCCGCACCTCGAGGATCCGCAAGAGAAACTCCTGCAGAAGATCACAAAAGAAATCGGCGTTACGTGTCAAGTGCTGGACGTGACCAAGCATCTGATAGCCGGTCGTAGTGACCTAACGACCGATCGCACTGCCTGGTTGATGCCGCCGGTCTTCCTATTGGACGAGAACCTCATGGGGCGGTGCTCACACGGGCATGAGGTTCACATTGATTACGTCTATATAGTGGTTACCAACGGAGCCGTCACCGAGAAACACCATAAGTACTCGAAAGGCCAGCAAATCACAGTTCCAGTCCGACGTTGCGCGGCGAGTCTTCAGGACGCGGAGACTGCAGTTGGAGCGGCGATTGACAAGTGGCACATAGAGACCCTTGGCGCCAAACCCGGCTTGCGCGACACTCTTACGAAGGACGTCGCCTGGCGCCTTCACCTGGCGGCCGAGATCTACTCGAAGACCTTGGGGACAGAGAAATGAAAAACAACAGTGGTATTGAATACGCTGATATTGTGCTTGCCGTTGACAATTTTGAGAGAGAAGACGCCGCCACCTTTCTCAACAGTCTTAGAAGCCCTAACCCATATATCGTGTGGCACGGTATCAAGGGCTGCGGACTGAAAATGCTGCGTGCGGCGGTCCCGCAGATCGTCGAAATACTCGGGAAGCCGTGTGAGCCGTTGGGGCATAGTGGCAATTCGGACCTCCGAAAGATCGCCGCTTGGTCTCTCGGCAAAATGGGCTACGACAGTTTCGCCGAATATCTCACCGATATAGAACACAACCCTAATGTGTTGCTTAGGGAGGGCCTTGCCGATGCTCTCGGGATGACGTCCGACCCGCGCGCAATCCCTGTCTTGGATCGGTTGATGGCAGACGAAGACCGAAATGTTGTCCTCTGGGGCGCCTTGGCGTTAGCTAAGCTTGGGGAGGCCTCGATCCCCATAATTGACCGGCACCTTCGGGCTGCGAAGGACTTAGCGAGAGCGGCATACCTATCGGACGCATTGAAGAAGATCGGGACGGCGCAGGCATCAGGCATCTTGAAGACGTATCTTCATGAAACTCCGTTCAGGGAACTGGAGGGCATCCTAAGCCAATAACGTCTGGGAGCCGCTTACTTGAGCTTCAATGCGTTCGGCGTGCCTAGGCATGGTTATTCGCCTAGGCCCTGGTGCCGCTGACTGTTGTATGAACACTATTTTTAAGCGACTGCGGGCTCAGTTTCTCACCCAAACGGCAGAACGAGTCGCGCCGCTGGATTTAGAGATCATCCTACTCACTCATATTCTGCCCGACAGGCCGGAATTCCTTTCGGCGATCCGGAGAATTGCCCCGATTAAGTCGGTGATTGCGGTTCCTTATTCTACGCACCACGAAACGCTATCGAAGCTCAGAACCGAATTCGAGGTGATTACCCCCGATCTTGCGACCCTGCGTCGTTCTGATTACTTGATCGGCCTCGTGCGCGCGGCGCGCGGGACAGCGCCGACCGCAATTATGGAAATTGGCGGGTACTTCGCTCCGGTGCTTCAAGACCTTCGAACGGAGTTTGCCCAGGACTTCCTTGGCGTCGTTGAGGACACCGAGATCGGCCACCGCCGGTATCAGGAGGCGCAGCCCCTCCCCTGCCCAGTTGTCTCTGTAGCTCGAAGCACTCTGAAGGCCGCAGAGGATTCGCTGGTCGGCCCGTCTTGCGTCTATTCGATTGAGCGTCTGATCCGCGAGGCCGGCTTCCCCCTCGCACCCTGTACGTCTCTCGTGCTTGGCTACGGACGTGTGGGCAGGGGTGTAGCCGCCGCAAGCCGTAGTCGAGGTTGGCGGACAGTGGTCTACGATGTTGATCCAACGAGGCGCCTGCTTGCGCTGAGCGAGGGGTTTGCCGTACCGCAGCGATCAAGCGCATTGGCCAACGCCCATTTGATACTTGGAGCGACTGGAAGCCGTGCGATCAGCAGGCATGACTATAGGTGTATCAAACGTGGTGCAATATTGGCGAGTTGCAGCTCGCAAGATATCGAGTTCGACGTCGCTTATCTTAAAACGTCCTGTCGGGTCGAGCCTGTGGTCGACGGAATTCGGGCCTACCACCGTGGTGACTCCGTTCTGTACCTTCTTGGGGAGGGACGTCCCGTGAATTTTCTGCACGGTGCAGTTATTGGCCCGATCCTGACACTTGTGCAAGCGGAGATCCTGTTAGCCCTTCGGCAACTCTGGAACGTTCGCGCCTTACCTGGCATGCATGAGGTCCCTCCCGGCGAGCAACTCCAGCTCGTAAGTGAGTGGATGACTACGTTTTGTGACCAGGACTCGGGGTCTTACAGGCTGTGTGAGAAGCAAGATGAATAGCCAAGAGGCACACCGCTCCGCCATTGGAGACATTCTTAATCGGTACTTGACTGTTTTCCCCAATGAGCGTCGGCGATGTGGAGAACTGAGGCACCATTTGGAACGGACAGGTGAGGCGAGTCGGCGGGCGCGGATATCCGAACATATTACTGCCAGCGGCATCGTCCTGGGGCCCGGGCGGAAGGCGGTACTTGTCATACATCATCGTGGACTTCAGCAGTGGCTCCAGCCTGGAGGCCATCTTGAATCCGGTGAGACGCCCGTGCGTGCGGCGCGGAGGGAAATCACGGAGGAAACCGGCCTGAGCGACATTCGGCTAGCCAGTTGGCACATAAAGAAGGGAATTCCTGTTGATATTGACACCCATGTCGTGAGGGAGTGTACTGGGATCAGTGGGCGACCGCACAGGCATTACGACTTCCGGTACGTCTTCTATGCGGCATCTCAACTGGCGATCATTTGTGATGAAACGGAGCTCGACGACATCGCGTGGGTTCCGATCGATTCTCTGGCGGACGAAAACGCCTTCCCGAAACTTGCAAAGGCGTTCAAGAAGGCTGTTAGGTTCGGCCTCCTGTCCGGTGGTTAGGGCGCAATGAGGACTACATGACTCTCTCGTCGCCAACTCCTCTTGGGAGTTCAAGCACTTCGACGTGCGACGGTGAGAGTTCCGCGATGAACGGCTTCAAGAGGGCCTCTGGGTCTTGCTGGGCCGAAGTGACGAAATCAAGTGCGAGATAGTGGGCGTCGGGATAAGATGTGATCGTCAAGTGGAACGCGTTGGATACGATGATCCCCAAGTACGTGGGCGTTCGGCCACTAAGGTCGTGCTCAAATGCCTGTTGAATACGGACTCCAGCTTCACTGAGAATGGTCCATAACCTCGCCATGAGCAAAGCCCCATCAGAGAGCCGGTCGAAGGGAACTCCGGTGAGGTCCACAAGCACATGGCGGAAGATCATAAGAGGTCTCGAATCTAACAGGAACCTCGGTTGGTGCCTAGGTATCCGAAGCGCGTCTTGGCAGCCGCAACGGAATCAGGCCTCGCGGGCCCTTCGTATCGGCGGCGCCGGCTGAAGTGGATGGTACCATGAATCGGTATGGTCATTGCAATCGTTGGCATGCCAGGTGCGGGCAAAAGTTGCCTGGCCGAGCACTTCAAGAAAAAGGATTTCTCTTTCGTCCGATTCGGCCAGATCGTTATTGATGAAGTCGTGCGACGCGGGATGGAGATCAACCCGCGCAATGAACGTCTGATCCGCGAAGAGATCCGCCGCGTTGAAGGAATGGATGTTTGTGCTCGGCGAGCGCTGCCTCTGATTCGAGCGCGGTTGGCAAACGGCGATGTCGTGGTGGTTGACGGTCTGTACAGTTGGAGTGAGTACAAAACCCTAAGGATCACCCTTGAAGACCGTTTTGTTGTCGTTGCGGTGTTCGCTTCGAGACAGTTGCGGTATGAACGACTGCACCGGCGTCCGGAACGACCGCTCACTTATGAGGAAGCAGAGCAGAGGGACGTTGCAGAGATTGAGTATATTGAGAAGGGTGGCCCGATTGCTATGGCCGATTATGCCGTGTTGAACGATGGGGCCGAATCGGAAATGTTTTTGGCTGCAGATCGCATCCTGCGAAAGATACTGTCGGCATGTCGTTCCTAAAGCCAGGGATCCACTTGAGATTGGCACTGGGTTTTGTCGGGCCACAAAAAAGGGACCAAGCCCGGCCTTTGCCGTCACCCTCGAGTCCCCCTGACGGTCATCGAATGCGGGCGCCGGCGTGCTGGTCATCTGCGCGCTGCCGACGACGTTTGGCCGGGTGTGCCGCTGATGAGGGAGCGCCAGAGAGCAGACCGCACGCTTTTACGAACGTGGCGAATCCGGGTCAGACGCGCGCTGAATGGCCAGACTGACCTGCCGCATGCGCACTCCTGATAGCGGGCGCGGCAAACGCTCTCCGAGAAGCGATTTCTTAAGTGTCGTGATGAAGTGGCCCTTCATCCAGGATGGCCCTGGCTATCCCGTCTCGCCGGGTTCAAATCGCAGGGTGGTTGGACCGTCCGCACCCTGGCTGCCGAACGGAGCGATCAGAACGGAGTCGACTCGTTCGCTCAGATTACGGGAGTCGAGCGACACTATCAAGACCCAAATGACGCACTGGCGGGTTTCCCAGCATCGCGGTCCAGATCTCGCCGCGCCGGGGAGAAGCGTTATGGCTGGTCAAAGTCCATCTCTTGAGATACAGCGCTCAGGGCGTCTTCGAGATCGGTCTCTTCTGCGGCGGCTTGGGAGGTCAGGCCTTTGAAGTAAGCGGCAGTCTGACGCTCCAACGCAGCGCGATTGTCCAGCCTCCGGGCCATTTCCACCGCTTTGTCCACTGCCTCTCCGACGCCTTCGGCCCTGCCCGCTTTTACCATTTTGTGGAGGTACGCATAATTGTTCGCACCGATTGTGGTGGACAGTTTCTTGCGCTGCGGCACGTCTCCTATTTTAGGGGATAAACAGTCCCCTATGCAATGAGTCCGTGATCCATCGTCACCGAGAGCGCAGCAGGCGCTCGACCAGGCGCTGAACCTGTTCAGCCTCGGCTACCTGTCGCTCGAACAGCGTTGCCAGTGCGAGAACCTGTATT
>PKYZ01000234.1 GCA_003132865.1 Bryobacterales bacterium | reverse complement strand
TGCGGCGGAGCCGCACTGTGCATAGTGCCGCCAAACAACGGATGGGGATGGCAGACCAGCGCCGCGGCGCGCGGGGTCGTGTCCTCCGGTGCTTCGAGCAAGGCTTCGAGTTTGCCCGCCGGGCCATCCAGCAGATGGGTTTCGATGCGCCGCGGCATGGGGTTCATGGCTGGTTAAGAGCGGTGTGCTCCCGCAACCACGCGGCGTAACCGGTTTCATCGAGCGTGTGGTCGGCGAGCGACAGCATGGCGGCGATCACTTCAGCCTGCTCGGCCAGGATGGTGTAGCCGTTCTCGTATAGGAAAACGAATCCGGTTAGGAAAGCAGTGCGCTTGTTGCCATCCACGAATCCATGGCTCTGGCAATGGTTCTGGCACAGCCCGGCGGTGTATGCGGCCGCCAGATCGCACAGATCCGGTTCCCCGTAGGCAAATAGGTTTCGAGGTCTGGCCAGCGCCGACTCGATGGCGCCTGGGTCGCGGATTCCAGGTGAGCCTCCGAATTCGATCAGGCTATCGCCGTGAAAGCGTGTGACGGCTGCCGGGTCCACCCAGACCGGCTCGGTCAACGAGCCAACTCGCGCATGGCGGGAGCATAGCGGCGCATGGCTTCGCGGGCGATGGCGATCTGGCGCGCAGTCTCTTCCCGCTCCTCAGCGGGGCCATCGACGTAGTCCTGAAGCATGGCTTGGACCTTGACCTGGAAATTCGTGCCGTCGGCCAACAGTTTGGCCTTCAGCCGGCGATGGAAATTCTGGCCCAGCCGAAGGGTCAACGTCTTCGATTCTTCAGTTTTGGCGGTCTTTGTCCCGGTCACAGCCTTATTTTGACATATTGACTGATTGCTGTCAAGAAGTCAAATGGTCCGGTAATTGGTGAACTGCACGTCGATGCCGAAATCGGCGTCGCGCAGCAGCTTGATGACGCTCTGCAGGGTGTCGCGGTCCCGCCCGCTGACGCGCACCAAGTCGCCCTGAATGGCGGCCTGCACCTTCAGTTTGCTGTCCTTGATCTTGCGCACGATCTCGCGCGCCTTCTCGATGGGAATGCCCTGTTGCAGCGAGATCTCCTGCTTCACCGAGGAGCCGGCCGACGGAATGAGCGTCCCGTAAGTCAGCCCCTTCAGCGGCACCTTGCGCTTCACCAGCTTGCCTTCCAGCACCTCGATCACGGCTTTCAGCTTGTACTCATCCGCGCTGGCCAGGAGGATCTTGTGGTCCTTCTCGTTCAGCTCGATCGAGGACTTGGAATCCTTCAGATCGTAACGCTGCTGAATCTCCTTCATGGCCTGCTGGATGGCATTGCCGACCTCCGGCAGCTCGATCTTGGAGACTACGTCGAAACTGTTATCGGGCATAGAGTCTATCGGGCACTGAGCGCGATCAGCACCTTCTCGGTGATCTCGTCAATGATACCAGACATGGAAGCGTCCAGAGCCACCGTTACGGCCGCTTGCACGCGCTCCGGATCGATCAGCGCCACCGTCGGCCCCTGGGGCGGCGCCTTCGGGGCGGGCCGCTTGCCGGGCCGAGAGGGCACCCCCGCGGCGGGGGACGGGTCGGATCCGCGTTCCTTCACGGCCATCTCGATCAGTGGCTTCACCACTCCCAGCAGCACGGACGCCTGGAACGGCTTTTGCACGATGCCGTCGGCCTGCACACGGCGCGCTTCGGCTTCATCGAGCTGGTCCTTTACGCCGGTGGCCAGGATCACCCGGACATGCTTGTGACGCGGGCTGAGCTTCACGTACTGGCAGATTTCATAGCCGGTACGGTGCGCCATCCCGACGCCGGCCAACACCAAGTCGGGATCTACGTCCTCCAGGCGCAAGAGCGCGGAATCGCCATCGCTGACCGTGACTACCTCAAAGCCCTCCTCGCTAAGAATCTGTTCGCCCATGCGCTGTGCGTGGGGGCTATCGTCGGCGAGCAGAATGCGCGACATTAGTCCTGGGGCGGTGTCTGCGCCTGAGCCGGCTGAGGGGTTGGCGTCAGGGGCGTCGTCTGAGATGCGGGCTGATCCGGCGCACTCTTGGCCGCTTTGACCGCCTTGGCCTGGGATTTCTTGTCTCTCTTGGCCTTGTCCTGCGCCATCTTCATGGCCCTCTTCTTATCCGCTTCGCTCAATGGATGGTTGGTGGCGAAAGGCTGCTGGGGAGTTGCCGCCGCTGCATCGGCCGGTTTGGCGGTCAGATCCGCAGCCGGTGCGGCCGGGGACGCCGCAGCCGCGCCAGGCGGGTTCGCCCGCGCATCGGGCCGGGTATCGAGTTCTTTCGTATCGTTGGTGAGGCCAATCGTGACATCCGATCCGGTGCTGCCCGCCCCGGCCGCGCCCGGAGCTGCGGCGCCGGCGCTTAGCGGCACGCTAACCGGAATCCCCGGGCGCAGAATGGTCATGGACGGGGTTCCGCCCTTGGCCGCCAAACTGGTATCCGGGTTCCTCTTGAACCCGTCGATCAAGCGGTTGATTTTACTCGGGGAGGTCCGGTTTTCCCGCTCGTACTTCATGCGGGCATAGGCCACCGGATCGGCCTCTGGCACGGGACGTTTCATGGCCTCCAGTTTCTGCTTGGCCGCCTGGGCGTGCGGGCTCAACGGATAATCCTTCACGATGCGCGTGTAGGCGGCCGCGGACTTGTCTTCGAACCGGTCGCCCATCCGGTCGTAGGAATCGCCGAGCATCCACAGCGCTTCGTCGGCCATGCTGAACAGAGGATATTGGTCCACCATGCTGGTCAAGCGATTGGCCGCGGCCGGCATGGCGCCCTTGTGGTGGTAGAAGACAGCGGCGGCGTACTCGTGGGCCGCCAGAACTTCCTGCGCATTGCGCAGCTTCTGCTGGGTCTCGGGCGCGAACTTGCTATTGGGATACTGCAGCAGCAACTGGCGGCACTCTTCCTCGGCACGGACGGCGTGCAGGGGGTCGCGATCCGCCTTGTCCATCTGTTTGTAATGGATATCGCAAACCCGTTCCTGGGCCTCGGCGGCTTCCTCCATGTTGGGATAGAACAACTCGAAATCCTTGTATTCGGCTTCGGCCTGCGCCAGGCCATGCGCGCCGCCTTCGCGGAACCAACTGTCGGCGATGGCCAGCTTGGCCTTGGCCAGGAACTCGCTGCTGTCGTAGGTGTTGATGAGCGTCTGCAGGGTCAGCCGCGCGATCTCATAGCGGCTGTGCTCGATATCGTTGATGGCCCGGTCGAAGAGCACCTTATCGGGCTGTTCGGTGTTCTTGGTGATGGGGTCTGCGTATTTGTGGCGGCGCAGACCGCAGGAACTCAGGAGGCCCGCCAGCGCGGCTACCGCAATCAGGTGATGAAAAATACGTGGATACATCATTGTGCTCGTGCCGATCTTATTTTTCCGCTTTAGTCTAGGATAGCAATTGCATCGCCAGCCTGGGGGATGCTCAACAACGCACGGCATGCGTCTCGATGGCCGCCTGGCGCAGCTCGGCCACCGCGGCGGCCGGGTCGGGGGTGTGAAATACCGAAGACCCTGTGACGATCCAGTCACAGCCCGCCCGCACCACATCGCCGATATTTTCCTTGGTGACGCCGCCATCGATTTCGATGGGGAATGCCAGCCGGCGTTCGCGCCGGATGGCGTCCAGCCGCCGGACCTTATCGAGCGCATACGGGATAAACCGCTGTCCGCCGAACCCCGGATTGACGCTCATTACGAGCACGTAATCCGCCAGCCCCAGCACTTCGTCGAGGGTGGAGACCGGAGTCGCCGGATTGATGACGACGCCGGCGCGCGCACCCGCCCGCTGGATCTCGCGCAACGTGCCGTCCAGATGTTTGCAGGCTTCTTGATGCACGCTCACCTGATCGGCGCCTGCGTCGATGAACATGGGCGCGTACTTGTCCGGATCGGCGATCATCAGGTGAACGTCCAGCGTGAGGCGCGTGACTTTGCGAATGGAAGCGACCACCGGCGGCCCGATCGTCAGGTTCGGCACAAAGTGGCCGTCCATGACGTCCAGATGCAGCATGGTGGCGCCGCCCCGCTCGACCTGGGCAATCTGCTCGCCCAAGCGGGCGAAATCCGCGGCCAAAATTGACGGAAGGATTTCAGTCATTTAGGGGATCAGTCCGATTCTAGCACGCGGGTGCGGTGGAGCGCTGAGGGGCTGAGTTGCGCTGGACCAATACCCCCACTTTTTGGCTTCGAATGGTATTTTTCATGGGTTGGTATGCATCCTTGTGCGGAATTGTGCATGGATCCCGGAGATGTAACGTAGATGTAACGTGAATGCCGTCTCGCGGGGCACTGCCGGGCCGATGGCTGGGAAGGTATGAAAGGCGGTCACGAAGGGTGACTTCATCGCCGTTTCCGAGGTGCACGCCCCTGGCGCAGTTGCGTCGGGCGATAACTTCCGGATGCCGGCGATCCGACCGGTGAAGGCGTCTCATACCAGGGCGCGCTTGTCAGCCTCGAACGGAAGTATTCCGACCGCCTGATGGTGCAACTGCTCAGGGCATACCATCCGGCGCAGCTGCTGTAGCCGTTATCGGCTCAGTTCCCGCATTAGCCAGGATTTGGCGAACTCCCAGTCGCGCCTGACCGTTCGCGGAGAGATCTTCAGGACTTCTGCAATCTCCTCCTCGCTGAGTCCGCCAAAATAGCGCAGTTCGACGAGCTTGGCCTGGCGGGGAGCCACTGTCGAGAATGCCTCCAGCGCCTCATCCAAGGCCACCATGGATGCATCACGTTCCGCGGACATGACCGGTACTTCGTCCACGTTCACCTTGATCGCTCCTCCGCCCCGCTTGTTCGAACCGCGGGCGCGCGCCGCGTCAACCAGAATGCGGCGCATCATCTTGGCGGTTATGGCAAAGAACTGCGCACGCTGCTGCCAGTCGACGTTTCTCACGTCTACCAGGCGAAGGTAGACTTCGTTCACCAAAGCCGTCGTCTGGAGAGTGTTTCCGGTGCGCTCATCCTTCATGTAATGCCGCGCCATGCGGTGGAGTTCGTCGTACACCAGGGCCGCCAGCCGGTCTAACGCCGTCTGGTCGCCGCCGCTCCAAGCTCTTAATAAACCGGTGATTTCCGCCGATCGAGGCAGCATCGCAATCCCTAAAAAGAAAATATCACGACCGTGGCCGGTTTTCCCGTCCACTTCCGCCCGTAGCGGTGGAGGTGGAACAGGAAATGAAGACCACACGCTTGGTTGCCATGTTGGCAATGGCGGGAGCGAGCCTTTTTGCTGGACAAAGCGCGGCGCCGCAAAAGGCAACGGTTACCGTCTGCATGGAACCCGACCAGCACGTCCTGATGGGTGTCCGGCCGTTGGCTTCGGCGATGTTCGCGAGCATCGGCGTGAGAATCGACTGGCGCGAGCGGGATTCCTGCCCGGTGGGGGTAGGCGCCGTCCAGGTGCGTCTGTCCCACGACTCGACCAGGGTTCGCGATTCGGGTGCCGAAGCCCTAGCCTTTGCACGGCCTTATGCAGGGACCGTCGTAGTGTTTCTCGACCGCGTGCAAGAGTTGAATCGCAACGGGGGGCCGTCCGTGTTGGCCCATGTGCTGGTTCATGAGATCACGCATGTCCTCGAAGGAATCGACCGGCATTCGGCTACTGGCATCATGAAGGCTCGATGGAACTATAATGATTACCTCGAAATGCGCCGCAAGCCCCTTCTTTTCGCCCAGGAAGATGTCAACCTGATTTACGATGGCCTGAAGATGCCCCGCGTGGCCCCTGCCGCCATGCTTACCC
>PKYZ01000447.1 GCA_003132865.1 Bryobacterales bacterium | reverse complement strand
TGGACCAAGCACATCATCGACGAAAGCTGGTCGCAGGCGCACGCCCTCACGTTGGTCGATCTGAACGGCGACGGCCAGAAGGATCTGCTAACCGGCAAGCGCTACATGGCGCACAACGGCCACGACCCGGGCGAGCGCGAGCCGCTGGGCATTTACTGGTACGAATTCATGCGCCTGGACGGCGGCAAGAAGATCGAATGGGTCAAGCACGTGGTGGACTACAGCACGCGCACCGGAGGCGGCATGCAGATTCCTGTAGCCGACCTGGATGGCGATGGGGACCTCGACTTCGTGGTCGCCGGGAAGAGCGGGCTTTTTCTGTTTGAGAACCTGACCCGGCACTAAGGTAGCACAGGCTTTAGCCTGTGATCCGCGAGCGCAGCTCGCGCACCTACTGAATCCGCAACCGCGCGCCGTTCCCCGGCCGGCCCAGGAAATCGACCAGCGCCCCGCCTGCCTCGCCGGCGCCATCCCGCAGAATCCGGTACAGCGTGGCCCGGCTGATTCCCAGGACCTGCGCGGCGTGCAACTTGTTTCCGCCTACGCGCTCCAGCACATGCTGCGTATAGCGGCGTTCCAAGTCCGCCAGCGGCATCAGGTCCGGCTCATTCGCCGCTGTTCCACGCATGGCGTCATGCAGATAATCCGGCAAATCCCGCACGTCGATGAAATCCGCATCCGCCATCATGCAGGCATGCCCCAGCACGTTCTCCAGCTCGCGCACATTGCCAGGCCAGCGGTGCCGCGAGAGCACCGCCTGCGCCCGCTGCGAAATGCCGCCGATACGCTTGCCGTAGCTGGCGGCAAACTTCTCCACGAAGTGGCGCTCCAGCAGTGGCAGATCCTCTTTGCGCTCCGCCAGCGGCGGCAGCTTCAGTTCCACCATAGTCAGCCGGTAAAACAGGTCTTCGCGAAACAGGTTCGCGGCCACCAGCGCGCGCATGTCGCGGTTGGTAGCCGCGATCACCCGCACATCCACCTTGCGCACCTCCGGCGAACCAACCCGCTGCAATTCCTGGTTCTGNNCGATCTCGTCGAGAAACACGGTGCCGCCTTGGGCGTATTCGAATAGTCCGGTGCGGTCCTGTGTCGCGCCCGTGAATGCCCCTTTCACGTGGCCAAACAGCTCGCTTTCAAACAAGGTCTCCACGATTGCCGAGCAGTTGCAGACCGCAAACCGCCGGGCCGCCACCGGGCTCAACTCGTGCAATGCGTGCGCCACCAGTTCCTTCCCCGTGCCGGTCGCGCCGCCGATCAAGGCGATACGGTAATGCGGCGCCACCCGCTTGATGCGCGCGAACGTTTCCAACATCTGCGGGCTGCGGCCGACCATACCGTGGAAACGGAGGCTTTCGAGGAGCCGCTCATCCAGTTCCAGCGTCTCGCGGCGCAAGCGCGCCTCCTGCAGGATCTCGCCGACCCGCCGCCCCAGCGTTTCGGCCGAAAGCGGCTTGCTCAGGCAGTCGCACGCCCCGTGCCGGATGCCTTCCACCGCGGATTCCGCCGTGTAACGATCCGTGAGCAGCAACACCTGCGCGCCCGGATCCCAGTCCGCGATGCGCTCCAGCAGGCTGCTCCCGTTGGCCACCTCGGCTTCCACCAGGATCGCGCCGGCGTGGGAGCGTCGGACCAGATCCCAGCCTCCTTCCGCATCGCCGGCCGTCTGCACCTGGATGCCCTGCGCCTCGAGCGTAGCCTGAATTACTTCCAGACTCTCGGCGTCCCGCACGATGGCCACAACAGTTGGTATTGGTTCCACGTCACCTTATCGGCGCGAGCCGGCTATTGCTTTAGCCCCGTCTGGGCGAGCNNTGCGGCCGACGTCCACGCCGGCTTGCGGGTCCTGGCATTGGGTTGAAGCCCGCCCTCCGCTAATGCGCCAGAGGTGAGCTGACCACCGGAATGGGGGCGGGAGCGCCATCCGGCGGCGGCGGAGCCTGAATCTCTTCGGGGTCCAGATACGAAACGAATCTCCAGTTATTGTTGTCCAGTTGAAACAGCGCAACCTCGTTCCCGGACAATTCAAACCGCGGTATGCACGCTTTCAGATCGTCGGAAGCTTTGTCCCAATCGATATCCCAGCGGAAGGCACTTGCTTGGTGCCCGGCTGGCTTCCATCCGTGATGCCGTTAACCGCTATGCGATAGGGACCTTCAGCAGAAGCTCATGCCCTCTGCCGGATTCCTTGAGGCTGATCGCCGTCACGATCTTGGTGCCCTTCTCCGTCAAACGATATGTCGTCGTCCAGGCATTGCCGTTGCGATCCGTCACTTCCACCAGCTTCCAAAGATCGCTCTTTACGCCGCATTCGACCAGGTCGTCGGAATGGAAGGTCACTTTTGAAATGGTTCATCTGTTCCTGCGACCACCGCTCGGCGATGGCCGCGGCCGCGGCGGCGTGGGATGTTCCCGCGATCGAGTCCGCCGGAGCGCTGGCAGACTGGCTTCTGCTCGATCACGGCGAGTTGGCTTGGTTCGCCGATCTCAAGGGACTCTGGTACCAGAGAAATCGGCCGCGATTGCGGCACTATCGTTACCAGGTGCGGACGAAACGCTCCGGCAGTATTCGATTGATTGAAGCGCCGAAGATGCGGCTGAAGAAACTGCAACGGCAAATCCTGGCGGGGATTCTTGCCGGGATTCCACCGCATTCCGCGGCGCAGGGGTTTCTGAGAGGGCGGTCCATCAAGACGTTCGTCGCCCCGCACGTGGGCCAGCGCGTTGTCTTGCGGATGGACTTGCAGAATTTCTTTCCCTCCATTGCGGGCTCCAGGATTCAGGCGCTCTTTCGCACCATGGGCTATCCGGAAACGGTCGCCGATCTGCTCGGGGGCATTTGCACAAACGCCACGCCCCCCGACATTTGGAAGGACGCCGTCTGGAAGGAGGCCGCGTTGGACATCCCTGCCGCGCAATTGTGGGAGGCGCGGGCCCTGTATTCGCGGCCGCATTTACCCCAGGGCGCACCGACCTCGCCGGCGCTTGCCAACCTCTGCGCCTACCGGGTGGATTGCCGGTTGGCGGGGCTGGCGAAGTCGGCTGGCGCCCAGTACACGCGCTACGCCGACGATCTGGCGTTTTCCGGCGGCGAAGCATTCGAGAGATGCGTGGAGCGGTTTCGAACGCACGTCGCCGCCATTCTGCGCGAAGAGGGTTTCAGCGTGCACCACCGCAAGACGCGCATGATGCGCGCCGGCTTCGATCGTCTCAAGGCCATACTCACCAATTGCGTGCGCCTGGGTCCGGAGAGCCAAAACCGCGATGCGCATCCCTATTTCCGGGCACATCTCGAGGGCCGCGTGGGGTTCGTGGAGTCGATCAATCCGGGCAAGGGACGCCGCTTGCGCGCGATATTGGAACAGATCCGGTGGCAGTAGATCTCATACGTACGTATAGAGCCAGTCGTACGTGTGGTATGATGATCGAGTGGAGGATGCTATGGCGGTTACTGCTTCGAAGTTGCGGGAGAACGTCTATCGAATCCTGGACGAGGTCATCGAGACTGGCTTGCCCGTGGAGGTTATCCGCAAGGGGGTCGTGCTCAGAATCGTTGTGGAGAAGCCCACCAGCAAACTGGCCCGGCTTAAGAAGCGGTCCGTATTCGTTGGCGACCCCGACGATATCATTGGCATGGATTGGTCCAGCGAATGGTCGGAACTGAAGTGATTTACCTGGATACTCATGTTCTCATCTATATTGCCGCCGGCGAGGTGAACAGACTCGGAGTAGCGGCACGCAAGGCCATCGATCGCGACGATGTGCTGGTCTCCGCTGCCGCCGTCCTGGAACTGGAGTTTCTTCACGAAATCGGCCGGTTGAAGCCGACTGCATCCAAGCTGATATCCGCGCTGGCCGCCGGCATCGGTCTGCGCGTTTGCGATTTGCCATTCCGGACTATCGTGGACCAGGCACTGACCGAGGGCTGGACGCGCGATCCATTCGACCGGCTGATCGTGGCGAACGCCAAGGCGGCCGGCGCTCCGCTGGTCACGAAAGACGAGCGAATTCGCGACAATTACTCCCGCGCCTTGTGGTGACACCGAAGATTTCACTGCGTGGGGCAGGCCCTCGGCCTGCGGTGGCCTCCCAGGCCGCCCGGCTCTCAAGGCGCCCCCTCGCGCCGATAGACGCGCACGTAATCCACCAGCATGGTTTGCGGGAACACGCTGGTCTCATCCGGATTGTGGGGCCATCCACCGCCGACGGCCACGTTGAGGATCAGGAAGAAGGGATGGTCGTACACCCATTTGGTCCCGGCCGGCAAAGAGGCGGGCGCGACGGTGTGATAGCTTTGGCCATCCACCAGGAAGTCGATGCGCTCCGGCGTCCACTCGACGGCGTAGATATGATAATCGTCGGTGAACCGCCCGGCCGCAATTTGGAACGGCTTGCCGATGCCGTTGGCGCCCGAATAGCCCGGGCCGTGGACGGTGCCATGTACGGTATCCGGCTCGCGGCCGATGTTCTCCATGATGTCGATCTCGCCGCAGGCGGGCCATCCCTTGCGCTTCACGTCGGCGCCGAGCATCCAGAAGGCCGGCCAGATGCCCTGCCCGTAGGGAATCCGGATGCGCGCCTCCACGCGCCCATACTCGAAGGCGAACGTGCCTTGGGTCTTCAGCCGGGCCGAGGTGAACTTGCCCGGCGTGGGCTGGAGCGCCTGAATCGCCAGGTGGCCCTGGCCATCCAGATGAGAATTGGCACGGTTGTCCGTGTAGACTTCCAGCTCTTGATTACCCCATCCGTTGCCGCCGAGATCATACACCCATTTGGCCGGATCGGGCGGCGAGCCCGGCGCGCCGTTGAATTCGTCACTCCACACCAACTGGCGATCCTGCGCTGCGGCAGAAGGCAGCAGGGCGATGCAACAGATGGCGGCGGGTAGACAGGCCAGGAGGCCTGTCCTACTGTAATTCATCAATGGTCCTCCGTCGGTACGGTCATTAGCTGGTGGCCCGAGGTGCGCCAGAATGCCCAAATCACGATGGCCAGCGCCAGCGCGGGGTAGATCACCACGGCCGACTCGTATGGTTTGGTCAGCCCTTGCGCGCCGGGGGTTCGGAGTAGAGAGTTGACGAAGAAAATGGCCGCCATGGTGGATACCAGACCGAGGCGCAGCAGGACGAACACCAAAAGCGCGAAGATCACCAGAAAAAACAGGAAATCGAGGATATTCCCCTGCCAGGCGTCGCTTTCCGCTAGCGTGAAGAGCACCGCCGCCGCCACAGACGCGATCCAATCCTTTCGGAGAACCGCGCGGAAGCAGAAAATCGCGAACACGACGACCAGTCCAAACTCGGCGGCATTGTTTGCCCTGCTCAGGATATCGGCTATCCAATAGCGTGTGCTGACGCCGACACTCTCGCCGGTCGCCGCACCAATGGATCCCTGGCGAAGCTGGAACCACTGGGCGGCCAGAAAGAAGGCCGTGATGATCAGACCGACCAGCGCGCCATAGAGCACATGCGCGCCCACCTGGGCGTCCTGCCAGCGGCCAGCCAGCACACGGCTCCACGTTAAGATCGCATGCGGCCAGCGCGCGCGCACGGCCGGCTCGAGCGCGATGTAAAGCAACCAGATCATGGCCGCCGACATGAACCAGTTCGCGGCATTCGTGACGAAGATGGTGATCATCGATATGTCGACGACCCAGTGCGCAGAACACACCCAGACCGCGGCGGCAAGGATCAAGATCGCCATCGCCAGGCGCCAGGCGCCGCGCCGGTCGCCACGACCTGCACGCAGATTGCGCGCCGCCATGAACGCGGAGAACAGGAACATCAGCGCGTAGGTGCCTTTCTCTACCAGTGTGCGCGCCGAAAACCTCCAGGAGCTGGCGAACGACTCCGGTTGATGCCAGGCCTTCGACCAGGGCGAGAGCACCTGCAGGTCATTGATCTTCCCGTGCCAGGCCGCGGCTTGCACGATGAGATCGGTATGCAGCGTGGCGTGCTGTCCTTTCCAAGCCTTCTGCCAGTCGAAGGCGTACAAAGGCGTGAATCTGGGCGTGGTCTCCGGCCACTGGGATATATCGAAGCCAATGGCGCGGGAAATTGCCTGCACATCGACTTCGCGCGCGGCCGGGGAGCGATCCACTTGAGGTGGAGCGGCCTGGAAAAACCGCAGTTCCCCTTTGCTATTGACCCACGCTTCGATCATGCCCGAGATGATGGGCGCGGGGCGAGTTTCGGTGATCTCGCCATCCGGCAGGGAGATGAGCGGCAGCGGACTCTCGCGATAGCCGAGGCGTAGCGGCGACTCCGCTTGAAACCAGCGGCGGGCTTCGTCCGCGGTCTTGACGTGCTTACGCGCATCGAAGATGGCGTCCCAATCCCAGTGCAAGTCGTATTTCTTGTCGGCGGGCAGCGCCGTATAGCCGAATGCCGCGGCATGCTCGCGAACCTTGGCCGCCAGGGCATCCGGCGAAAGCTCGAAGGGCACCAGGCTGTGCAACTCGACATTGGTGCGCACCAATGGCACGGCGATAATCAGGGCGGCGAGCGCCAAGGCCAGTGGCACGGATTTCTTTAGGGGCAGCCCTTCGGTCTCACCGGATGCGGCCACCAAGTCGGGAGACGGCGTCTCACCAGCCGCCAGGGCAGCGGCCAGCGGATCGCCGCCCGGCAGCGCGGCGGCCACCATCAGCGCGCTCGCAGGGCGCTTGGCGGGATCGGGATCCAGGCAGCGGCGAATGGCTTTCTCGACAGCGGGGTCGATCTCGGCCGCGATGGACGACATGCTGGTGATCTGGGCGCGCTCCTGCAGCCGGATCAGGTCGGCCATGGTGGCGGCTTCGTAGGCGCGCTTGCCGGTGAAGATCTCGTACAACACCATGCCGAGCGCGTAGATGTCGCTCTTGGCCGTGACCTGTTCGCCGCGCAACTGCTCGGGCGCCATGTAGGCGGGCGTGCCGCTGCGCGCTTCGGAGCCGCGCAACTGGTCGGCGACGGCGGCCAGGCCGAAGTCCATCACCACCACGTTGCCGCGCCGGTCGAGCATGATGTTGGCGGGCTTCAGGTCGCGATGGATGACGCCCTTATCGTGCGCCGCGGCCACGCCCGCGCAGATCTTGCGGGCGATCTCCAGCGCCTTGTCGGCGGGCAGACGCCCGATGCGCTGGAGCAGCGACGCCAGGTCCTCCCCATCCACGTACTCCATGGAGATGTAGGGCATGCCGTCCGCTTCGCCGACGTCGTAGACGCGGCAGACGTTGGGATGCGAGACTTGGCGGGCGATGCGGACCTCGCTGTGGAAGCGCTCGAGGGAGCGCTGGTGGTCGGGACCGGAGTCGGGCAGGAACTTGAGGGCGACGGGTTGCGACAGCGTCAGATCGGTGGCGCGGTAGACTTCGCCCATGCCGCCGCGGCCCAGCAGCGAGATGATGCGGTAGCGCCCGGCGACCAGCGTGCCGGGCACGAAGCGACCTTCATCGGGGGTGGACGGGGCGGGGTGCGATTGGGCCGGCGGGATTACGACGGTGGCCGTTTGGGATTGAACGGGGGCGTCCATGGCGCTTATTCAGGATAGCAGGGCGCGCTCTGCGCGCCGGGGCCAAGGGCTGGGGGCTGGGGTTGTGTTTCGGACAGGCCGGAGGCCTGTCCTACCTGAATGGTCGTCGGAGCGCCGGTATTGAGGTAAACTCGTGCGTAGGATGATGGCCGGCACTTTGGATGATGTCCTGGAGACGCTACGGAATCACGAAAGCGAGCTGCGGCGGTTGGGTGTATCGCATGCCGCAGTGTTCGGTTCCGTGGCGCGCAGCGAAGCTCGAACAGACAGCGATATCGACGTGCCGGTGGAACTGGATCCGGACCAACCGATGGGGATCTTCGAGTATGCCCGGCTAAAGATCTATGTCAATGAGATTCTCGATGGCGCCGGAGATGTGGTGAACCGCAGGACCCTGAAGTCGCTGCTTCGCGATGGCATTCTGCGCGATGCCGTGTATGCCTTCTAAGAACCCGGCACAGCGCTTGCGGGACATTGTGGATAATATCGACGCGATCGCAGAATTCACGGCGAAAATCGACTTCGCAGCTTTCGTCGCGGAGGCTCCCAGCGGAGATCAGGGACCGGCACGGTGAAATTGACTGGGTTGCGGTTGCGGCGGCCGATAACGTCTACCGGCACGAATATGAAACCGTCGACGAGACGCTGATCTGGCACACAGTGAAGCGGGGTCTCGCCGCCCTGCGAGGTATGGCCACTACAGAACTAGACCAACTGCGCTCCGCGTAGGATGGCGGTTTTACCTTTTTGGACGATCAAGGCCTAACCCGGACATTGCTATCATGAAAGTTCCCCGCCATGATTGTTGAGGCCCATGTCGTCCGGTTCGACTCCATTTCCCTGGATGGCGGCGCCACGCTGGCGCCGGTGGAGGTGGCCTACGAGACGTATGGCGCGCTGAACGCGCAGAAGAGCAACGCCATCCTGATCCTGCACGCGTTTTCCGGCGATGCGCATGCCGCCGGCGTCAGTCCGGAGACCGGGAAGCCGGGCTGGTGGGACAACATGATCGGGCCGGGCAAGGCGTTCGACACCAACAAGTATTTCGTCATCTGTTCGAACGTGCTGGGCGGTTGCCGCGGCACGACGGGACCCGCGTCCATCAACCCCGCCACGGGCTGTCCGTATGCCATGTCGTTTCCGGTGATCACCATTCGCGACATGGTGCGGCTGCAGAAGATGCTGATCGATCATCTGGGCATCCCGCGGCTGCTCAGCCTTTCGGGCGGCTCCATGGGCGGGATGGCGGCGCTCGAATGGGCGGTATCGTATCCCGACGCGGTGGTATCGACGATTCCGATCGCCGCCACTGCGCGGCAACAGATCGCGTTCAACGAAGTAGGCAGGCAGGTCGATCATCGCCGATCCCGACTGGAGCGACGGCAATTATTACGGCGGCAAGCCGCCCGCGCGGGGGCTGGCGGTGGCGCGCATGGTCGGTCACATCACTTACATGAGCGACGACTCGATGCGCGAGAAGTTTGGACGGCGGCTGCGCGGCAAGAATAGCTTCGGCTACGATTTCGACGTGGATTTCGAGGTGGAAAGCTACCTGCGCTATCGCGGCAACGAGTTCGTCAGCCGCTTCGACGCCAACTCTTATCTCTATATCACCAAGGCGATGGATTATTTCGATCTGTCCAACGCCAACGGCTCGCTGGCGACCGCGTTCGAGCGGGCCAAGGCGCGGTTCCTGGTGATCAGCTTCAGCTCGGATTGGCTTTATCCGAGCTATCAATCGCAGGAGATCGTGCGCGCGCTACGCAGCCGCAATGTGGATGTGGCATATTGCGAACTGCCGTCCAACTACGGGCACGACGCGTTTCTGGTGGACGTGGGGGAGCAGACCGAATTGGTGCGCGGGTTCCTGGCCAGCACCTATGAGAAGATAGCCGGATGACGACCGCCGCTTCGCAGCCGCACGGCAAGCCGTTCGTGGGGGAGTTACTGGGGCGCAGCGATTACGCCATTATCGGCGAGATCGTGGAGCAGGGCGCGAAGGTGCTGGACCTGGGCTGCGGCGAGGGCGAGCTGCTCGAATGGCTGGCGGAAAACAAGGGGGTGGATGCGCGCGGCGTGGAGATTTCGGGCGCGAAGGTGCAGCGCGCCATCGCCCGCGGCGTGTCGGTCTATCAGGGCGACATCGACCATGGGTTGGCCGATTATCCGGACCAGGCGTTCGATTACGTGATTCTGAGCCAGACGCTGCAGGAGACGCGGCAGCCGCTGCGGGTGCTGCGGGAGATGCTACGCGTGGGACGGCGGGCCATCGTGGCGTTCCCCAACTTCGGGCATTGGCGCGTGCGGCTATCGATGCTGACGACCGGGCGCGCGCCCAAGACGCGGCTTTTCCCATACGACTGGTACGATTCGCCGA
>PKYZ01000919.1 GCA_003132865.1 Bryobacterales bacterium | reverse complement strand
CACCGGCGACGGACAACGGGCTGCTGGCGCCGGAATTGGCTGCCGGGCATCGTGCGCGGGACGAGCCCGAAGTCGAATCGGCGTGCGCTCAGGCATTCGGTTCCTCGGCGCGGCGCGGCAGGGTGGTGCCGGCTGCGCGAGTCGTCACGCTCAGGCGAAAGAAGGCTGAAGGCTGACCGCTGAGTGCTGAAAGCTGCTTTTAAGGGGNNCTCGGCCGTGCGCGACGTCGGTCCGCGGTGGAGGCGCTCGCCGATGGGCGTTCGGGCGGATTCGCGCCGGAGGCGACGGTCGCCGCACGTTTTTGCGCGTCCGGAGGCTAGAACTATATTCGCCTTGTTTTCAGCGTCCTTAAGCTGTTTCTCTGGCGCGAGGTGCCTCCGCGGAATTTCGTAGTACTAGGGAAGTAAGGGGAAGTAGACGGTTCCGTCCCACATCAGTCCGCCAGTGTCCAATTCGTGACCGCCGCGATACTGCCGTCGGAGTAGGTAATGGTTCCCGATCCCGACTGATCGACCGCGCCCGTTGCCAGCGTAATTCCACTACTCATCTGTTTGATCGTCATGGTCAAGTTGCGGGTGGTATTGTCGATCACGGAAATCTGAAATTGTTGATCGTGGGCCGCATCGGTGAGCGTCCACGAGGTCGGCGTCGGGGGAAAGAGTACGAACGCAGCCGCGCCGCCGTTGGCCGTAATGGACGAATAGGGCGTGCCGCCCTGGATGATCAGCGACGTCGCTGATGGGTTGGTCAGAGTAAGCGAGCCGATGGGGCCGGTGACGGCGGTACCGCCGCCGGAGAAGGTCACGGGGGCGTTCACAGTAGACACTGTGAGGGTAAGGGGAGTCACGGCGCCAATCGCAATTCCGAGCGCCGGAAAGTTCTGCGCTACGCCGCCCGCGCACGTGCTCTGCGTCTCCGAAAGCGAGCACCACAGCCCCAGTTGCACAGGTGTCCTTGCGCCGGCTACCGGCGTGAATATGCCCAGGCCGTACAGGTTCCAGGAGTTGTTGCTGTTGTACTGGGCTGTCTGATTGAGGGTCATGGTTCCCATCATCGCCCCTTTCGGCGCGTAATAGGTGGCGGTCTCCGCAGCGATCATCTTGTTACCGGACGTCGTCACCGTCGTGCCGGGGTTAGTCGCGACATAAAGCTGCGTGCACTGGGCGTCGTAATACGTCGCCACATTGCCCCCGCCGGCCCACCGCGTACTGCCGCCTCCAGTGAGCGCTGCACAGTTGGTGGACTTCTGAATGATCTGCGCAAACATCGCAAATTGACTCTGGAGCACGGTGGACGCCAGTCCAACCGCCAGTCCCGTCTGCGCCAGCGCCCGTTCAGCTACGACGTCGCCCAATGCGCCGGTCGTGGGGATGGAGGTAAAGGCCAACCGGTCGAAACGCAGTCCCAGCACAGCCACGTTTCCTGCCGATGCCGTAAATTGCCCTGAGCCTAGGTTCCCTACCATTCCGCTGAGCCCGGGCAAGGTTCGCAACGTGCTTTCCGTCTTGCTGCTGGGCGGCAGGGCCACAGACGAGGTTCCGATGATGTTCCCGTTCTGGTCCCAAAGCGTGACGGCCACGGTGGCCGCGGTGGAACTTGGGTTGACGACCGCTACGGAGGTGGTGTAGTTCGTGTCGTCCCACGTGAGCGTGTTCGAAGTCGCGTTCGCGTCGGAGAACGGCACTACAGCTTCCTGGTCCTGCTGGCCCGCAACGCTCTGCCGAAAGAGTCCGTAGCCGGACACTCCGCTCGGCAGAGTAAACGCAGCGTATCCCTGCAGCAGACTGCCCACGTTGGGAGCCTCAATGATGGTCGTGCCGTATGCCGCCAGGTTCACCTGCGTCGTCGATCCCCCAATAGCCGACACGGTCAAAGGCGTCCCCGCATCGCTCACGAAATTCACTGGAAATGAAACGGCGGTCCCCGTGAGGTTCGTGAAATACAGCGCCGAGTACCAGCCACCGCCAAATGCGAACTGTGGAAGCACGCTGGATCTGGAAGTCGTGTCGGCACTGCCGGTTGTGGGGATGGAGGTAAAGGCCAACCTGTCGAAACGCAGTCCCAGCACAGCCACGCTTCCCTCTGATACCGAGAATAGCGCTGAGCCGCGTTCCCCTACCATTCCGCTGAGGCCGGGCAGGCTTCGCAAGGTGGTCGCCGTTTTGCCGTTGGGCGGCAGGGAGATGAGAGAGTTTCCGATCGTGTTGCCGCTCTCGTCATACAGTGTCACCGTCACGTTGGCGGCGGTGGAACTGGGGTTGACGACCGCCACGGCGGTGACGAAGGTCGTCTCGTCCCACGTAAGCGTATTCACAGTAGCTCCCGTGTCGGACAATTGCACCACGGCTTCCTGATCGGGCTGCCCGGCCACGCTCTGCCGGAACACCCCGTAGCCGAACACTCCGGCCGGAAGAGTGAACGCCGCGTATCCCTGGACCAGGCTACCCACGTTGGGCGCCTCGATGAGGGCCGTGCCGTGTGCTGCCAAGTTCACGTTCGTCGTGGATCCCCCGAGAACCGGTACGTTTAACGGCGCTCCGGCATCGCTCACGAAATTCACTGGAAACGAAACTGGCGAACCGGTGAGGTTCGTGAAATACAGCGCCGAGTACCAGCCACCGCCAAATGCGAACTGTGGAAGGACACTCGACGCCACGGGCGCCGCGGACGGGACCGCGGAATTGGAAAAGGACGCGGTGCGGGTCTCGTCGGACAGGTATGAGCCAGTGGTCGTGTTTGGCTGCGCGGCCGCGCGAACGAGTAACAGGCAGCCGGAGAGAAGTATCCAGGCGACCACGTGCTTATGGTTTTGGGTCAACATGAAGAGCCTCTTAGTACCTTTATTCTCAAATC
>PKYZ01000077.1 GCA_003132865.1 Bryobacterales bacterium | reverse complement strand
TCTGATATTTTAATCCGATTTGGGGTGGAGGGATGGGTGCCGTTGGAGCCGGGCAGGAGGGTTCATTTCTTGGTTGCGTCGCGCAACATTGCGTTGCATTTTGTCGCTTTGTGGCGCGCCGGAGCGGCGCTTTGGGCGGCCTACGAGATGGACAAACAAAGCCCAGCGTATTGATAATGCAGGCATGATGCGGTTGGGGCGACCATCACCGCCGCGGATGGCGATTCTGCCATCAGAGAGGCCAGGACGCGCCTGCGGCGAGGGGCCGTGGTTCTCGGTTTTGATTGCTTTCGCGCGCATTTCATTTATGGGTGTACGTGTTGCGCCTTGTTACAGCGCGTTGCACGGGAGCATGGCCCGCCGGCGCTCGCGAATCGGACAAGCGAAGCCCAACATGTTGATATTAAGATACTTGCTTGATTGCGATGAAAGATTCGTTTGCGCGTTATGCCTCTTGAGGCCCCGTGCCGTTCCCGGCATACCGGATCGAGTAATGCGGGATTGCTTCAGAAGAAATCCGATGGGCACACCTCGCTCCATCTGGATGTCAGGCCACCGTCTTTCCCCCGCAAGATCACTCTACCACGACTGTTCGGCGGTCCTGGCGTAAGAATTGGCGGTTCGGGCCTGTTTTTCAGGAAGATCCGCGCGAGCGTCGCCGTGTGAAATTGATATAGGTTTCATCGGCTTGCGGCGGTACAAGTGTGCGAGAAGCAGGACCTGAGTTTGGGCCGCAAGGTGATGAAACTGTGCAGTGAACTAAACGAAGACGCGGAAAAGCTCTTTCTTACCGCGAAGCGGTTTAGTTCACCGGAGCCGGTATGACCCACAGTCGCCCTCCATCAGCCCGCCGTGCTTGACACTGGGCGTTTCTGCCCGTACTCTTGGGGCATGGAAGTAAATCTTAGTCCTGACCTGCAAGCTCGGCTTACTCGGCTTGCCGCTGACCGCGGTAGCGACGCGGACACGCTTGTGCAGGAGGCTGTGGAGCGCTTCGTGGACTACGATGAGTGGTTTCTCCGGGAGGTGAGGAAAGGCCTGGCTGCCGCCGACCGTGGCGAACTCATTGACCACGAGGACATCGGCAAGTTGATTGACAGCCGGTATCGAGGCTGATGCGCATTCGATGGACGGAACCTGCCGCCCGCGACCTCACAAACATTTGCGATTACACCGAGGACCATGACGGTCCTGAGGCTGCCCGCCGGGTCGTGCTCCGCATCTACGAGGGACTGAGCACCCTCACCCAGTTTCCACGCCGTGGCCGACCAGGCCGCAGCCCAGGCACCCGCGAGCTTATTTTTACGGGCCTTCCCTTTCTGGCGGTTTACCGCGTCGGCGATGATTCCGTCGAAATCGACCGTATTCTCCATGGCGCGCAGCGATGGCCGTGAGCGGATACCCGACGGCGTGGCCACCCCTGAAACGAGGCGCATCTGCCATTGCCATTTTTGGGGGTGTGGATTTAATGCCCGTCCAAAGCGGAAACGCAAAGGCGGAAACTAGACGGCTCCGTCCGGCGGCACGACGGGACATTAGAGACGCACTTGATAGAGACGCACTTGATGAGGCACCGGCCGCGTATCTCGATTGGGGCGCAAGGATTATTGGGGAGCCGCTGCGGTAATCCGGCTGGGCTGTGAAAACGTGGGAGCTCACTCGCCGTGCCGCCGAGTTCCCTTAATGAGACGCGCCGAAAAGCCGACGTTTCTGGGTGGGACGACGCGGGAGGTCCTAACAGGCTGTGGAAAAACTCCTTCGAGCACCCAAAACGGCACTTACTCACCCCGGTAAGTTATTGATTCTACGTTCGACCAAGTGCCGAGTTTGGCTGTTTCGGGCACGCGAAAACCATTTTTTCCGCAGCCTGCTAAGGATTCAGCCATTCACGATCGGGCCTTGTGATCAATCGTGCGTCAATGTAGGCCATGTCCATGGTAAGGACTGTCCGTATTCGGTAGATGCGCCTGGCCAGCCTGCCAAAGCAGCCCTTCTTTCCCGCCTGGTCGGAGAAATCTGTGGGTGCTTTGGCCGGGTTCGACGAGGCGATTGGCTGAGGAAACGGTAGCGCCTCCGATTATGCGGAATATGACCGAAGCCCCTGTTTTCCTTTTGAAACTGGCTGCTGCATGGGGTTTCGACCACACTGAACCGACTGGGGGCGGCCTGACGCTACTTCCTCGTCAGCACGGCCGCCAGAAACCGGAGTTCGGACTCCACTTCGGCGGGATTGGCGACAGTATCCGCGATTTCCTGGCGAAAGAGTTCGCGATACCTTTTGCGAAGCCGGTGAATGGCCACCTTGAGCGCTCCTTCCGACGTGTTCATTACGCGTGCCAGCGCGGCATACGGCGCGTCAGACTGCCCGAGAAGGAACACCTTCAACCGTTCGAAATGCTCCAGGTGGCCGTGATGCACGAACTCGTTCCGCAATTTCTCCACGACCCGGTCAAGCACCGCGAGCGCCCAACGCCGCTCGAAAATCCGCTCCGGCGTTTCATCGTGCGCAGGCTCGCGTTGGTAGCGCTCTTCGCCGGACGAGAATTCAAGTGGTACAACCGTTCCGCCGCCGCGTTTGCGCGCGCGCTGGCGGTCCTCTTCGTCGGCCACAAAGAATTTCAAGGAAGTCAGAATAAACGATCGAAAACGGCCCTTTTCCGGGTCAGCGCGATCGAGATATTGCGTATTCCGAGCGATGGCG
>PKYZ01000657.1 GCA_003132865.1 Bryobacterales bacterium | reverse complement strand
ACCAAGCGGCCAGAGACCTAGCGCCAGCGCCCTTCAACCAAAACGTAGCCGCCCCTACGGTGGCTCCAGCGATGCGCTACCCAGCGGGCACCCGGCCGTGGAGGCTGTTCCCACCTTCCCGCGTTCCAGGCGTAAGCATTGCCATCCCAGCGATGGTACCCGGAAATCCACACGTAGCCACGGCCGGGCGCCGGCCCCCGCGTTTCGATTACAGCCCGTGGTGGCCCGATGCGAACGACAACCTCGCCCGCCGCGGCGCTGAAGGTCAGCGCGCCTGCAAAAACCAATCCAATCAATCGCTTAAAAACCATAACAACCTCTTCTTTTCTCAGCTCCAAACTGCCAACCAAGCTCTTCTCCGTCTGAGGGCGTGATAGAGAACCAGCAAGACCACCGAGCCGATAACCGCCACGAAGAGACTATAGAGGTTGAGTCCGCTTACGCCAGGGGATCCAAAGATGTGGAACAGCCAGCCACCGGCAAGAGCGCCGACAACACCCAACAGGATGTCGAGCAGGATGCCCTCACCTGTCCTATTTACAATCTTGCTGCCGATGAACCCCGCAATCAGGCCGAGAACTATCCAGGCCAAAAACGACATAGCCTCTCCCTTTTGTCCCGTCAATGAACGCAGCGAGGAAGAGGACCGGCCGTAAGCGCCAATTGCGCATGAGGAATAGAGCGCAAGCGCAAGTAAGATGCGATGTGTGTTTCCCGATTGGATCATATTTTCACCTCCGAGCTTGCAGCAACGCACGTGCGTGGCCGTATGCAAACACGTAACGCCGACCGAGCCTTACCTGCGCGGCACGATGGAGCGCGACCAAGTTGTATGCCCGCGTGCCGGAATCAACGCAAAGCAAGCTCGACAACGAAGCCCGCCGCACGCGGCGTCCCGAGTGTCGAGCCGTTGCTTTAGTGGAAAAGCCCCAACATGTAGGCTATGAGCAGAATCAATAACACTCCACCCACGCCTATGCCTGCACCGCCTCCGTAACCCCAGCGGCCATAGCCGTAGTACCCGCCGCCGCCGAAAACCAACAACAGAATAATAATCAGTATCAGCATTTTGGATCCTTGCTTCTTTCTGAAGCTCGGCGCTCGCGCCGAGCCCCGCCTATTGTTTTGTCTGCTACCAAAAGCACAATGCCGTCATGGGCGCCTAGTCTAGCAACCCGTGGCAGAAATCAAGGCAGGCTGAATGCCTGCCCCACCCTTACTTTTCAAAGACCTTCTCAATCTGCCCGACTTTCTTTTGGACTTTGCCAGCGACGTTCTCGGATTTGCCTTTGGACTGTACGTTAGGATTGTTGGCGACCTGGCCGGCCTTCTCCTTGACTTTGCCTTTCACCTCGTGAAACTTGCCTTTAATCTGATCCTTCGTGCTCGGCTTCATCTGTTTCTCTCCTTAATTATTGAAGTTCGCCTAATCGGCAGGGGCGGGGTTTTCCGTCACCCGCCCCGACGGAGTTGCAATTCTAGGTCCAATAGGGCTTGGCGCCGTAATAGGCGGAGACTTCGGCGCCCCAGACGTGGTCCGCCATGTTCGGCCAGTGAGCCTTGTCGAAACCGGGAGCGCGCTGGAGTAACGTTTTATCGACGTCCAGGATGAACTGTCTTTCATCGGTGTCTACCGCGAGGGCGCTCCAGGGGATGGCAAACAATTTGTCGCCCATACCCAGGAATCCCCCGAACGAAAGAACCGCGTAAGCAACACGGCCCTTCTCCACGTCGATCATTAAATGCTCGATTGTTCCGAGATCCTCTTTTTGACGGTTCACGACCCGATCGCCTGTAAGAGTGTCTGCCGCCAGAACACTCTGCATCCACCGTCCTTTGGCATCTCTCGTTTGTGGCATGAATATCTCCTTCTTTTTCAGTATGGTTCAAGAGGTGTTGGTCTTGAACTCGGTTTCTTCACCGGGCATCCTGTGGGCAGATTTGGGACCAAAGCAGAACGTGTGTGAACACAAGCTGGAAGATCGATGCGCCGCA
This sequence comes from Bryobacterales bacterium, assembly GCA_003132865.1. Next base: position 5,301 of record PKYZ01000657.1, on the reverse strand, counting down.
CCGTGGGTGCAATTCCTGCCGTCCCTAAGGCAAGAATTGCCGGACCGCCGCCGACAGAATGTTAATCAGCAGGCGGCAGAGTGAAATGGAACGTCGATCCCACCCCAGGTGTCGACTCCATCCACACTCGGCCGCCATGCCACTCGATGGCCTTCTTGCAGAATGCGAGTCCAAGTCCGTTCCCGGGGTGCTCTTTCCCGTGCAGGCGCTTAAACACCCCGAATAGGCGGCCTTGGAATGCCGGGTCTATACCAGGACCGTGGTCTTGTACGGAGAATACCCATTCGAGATCCGCCCGTCCGGATGAAATGTGAACGCGCGGAGAAGGCGCGCCGCAGTATTCGATGGCATTTCTAATCAGATGGTGCAGGACCTTGGTCAGGATTTCGAAGTCTCCCACCACCACCGGTAGAGGGTCATGGGTAACGATTGCGCTCCGTCCTGCGATCTGCTTGTCCGTCGAGAGGAGCGCCTGGCGAAGAACCGCTTCCATGTCCGTCCGGGAGGGCTGCCGGTCGCCAGTACCCGTGGCCCAGTAGTCCACCACGTCGCCGAGCAGTGCCTGTGCTCTGGCCGCCCCTTCCCGGATGTGATCGAGGAATACGCCGGCATCGGAATCGAGGCGGCCAGCATAGGTCTCGGCCATCAGTTGACTGAATGAGGCTACATCCCGGAGAGGCTCGCGCAGGTTATGAGCCGCCATCGAGACAAACTCTTCGAATTCCGCGCTCGCCCGGTCCAACTGCCTCCGGACCTGGAGGCACGCCCGAGTTTCCGCGTCGAGCGCCTTGCGCAGGCGCTCGATTTCGTCTTCCCTGCGGTTTTGGTCAGAGTTGCCCATTTCCAGTCTGCGCGCCGGGGTTGGGGGCGTGCTCCGTACGGCCGTTGGGAATTGTGAACTTGAACGTAGCGCCCCGCCCTGTTTCCGATTCCACCCAGATCCGCCCACCCTTGCGCTCGACAATCTTCTTGCAAAGCGCCAGACCGATGCCGGTGCCGGGAGTTTCGTTTCCATGCAAGCGTTTGAACATGCCGAACACCCGGATGGTGTCTCGCGGATCGATACCGATTCCGTTGTCCCTCACCGCAAACAGCCACCCTGCCGCGTCTCTCTCCGCCGAGACGTGGATTCGGGGCGTTTCCTCGCTTCTGTACTTGATCGAATTGGAAATGAGGTTCTGGAAGAGCTGCGTCAGCATAACCTCTTCGGCTATCACGGTTGGTAATGGATCGGAAGTTACGATGGCGCCACTGGTCGCAATGGCCGCCTGGAGGTTCAACAGCGTTTTGGCGAGAACAGCGCCGCAATCGATCGAGGCGAAGCTACCCTGTTCCCGCTCGGTAACTTCCCAATAGGCAAGCAGAGCCTTCAGCAGGGCCTCTATCCTCAGGGCCCCCTCCACGGAATAGGAGATGAATTTGTCCGCTTCGTCGCCCAGCTTACCTGCATACTCCTGCCCCAAGAGCTCAGTAAAATTCACGACCATCCGTAGAGGTTCCTGCAGGTCGTGCGTGAGCGCATAGGCAAAATGCTGCAGTTCGGCATTGGTTGTCCGGAGTGCTTCCTCAGCCTGCTTGCGGTCTGTTGCGTCCTCAATGGCCAGAAGGATGGTCCGCGCTTGCGCATTCGGATCGAAGATCTCGCTGGCGTTGAGCAGCATCACTTTCCTTCCGACATGTTCAAAGTCGTGTGTCACCTCAAAGTCCCGGAACGTGGAGTGCGCAGGAAGAATATTCTCCAGCAACTCGCGCAGTTTCGGGATATTCCATTGGCCGTTCCCGAGGTCGTAGATGAGACGCCCCTCCGTCTCCTCCCGGGAGGCCTGGAACCTTTCGTAGAACCTCTTGTTCGCTTTCATGACTTGCAGGTTCTGGTTCAGGATCACCAGAGGCTCCCGCACCGTTTCTACAATCGCTTCGGCGAAGTCAAGACCGCGCTTTGCGGCATCGATATCGATCAGCATCAGCACGGCGCCGTCGGTTTTGCCATTCGGTCCCACGGACGGGAGGATGCGTAGCGAGTACCAGCGGCCGTGCGAGTCGCGGACATCGCGCGGTTTCCGATTGCCGCCCTCCATCGCATCCAAAAGCAACCGCCGCAGGTCGGGTAGTTCCATTTGAGGCTGAAGATCGGTTATCGACCGCCCGACATCGGAGGCGATCAGATTCAACATAGGTTCCATGGCGCGCGTAAAGCGGCGAATGCGCAGATCCCGCCCAACCATGACAAGGGGTATGCTGATGCTTTCCAGAAGATTGGTCAGATCCCGGTTGACTTTGCCGAATGCCACATTGCTGATCTTCAGCTCTTCGTTCAGCGTGTTCAATTCTTCGTTGGCCGATTCCAGCTCTTCCTGCGCGGTTTCCAGTTCTTCGTTGCCCGCCTGCGCCTCTTCGTTCGCTGCCCTAAGTTCTTCCAGGGTGGTTGCATTATCCGCGACGATCGATCGCAGATACTCTTTGGTTGCAGCAAACTCGCGACGCAGCCGGGCGCTTCCCCCGTTGTCCTCGATCGCGGGCTTGGGCATCGCGTCCGGGCCACCGTTCGGCTCGGCGTCCTCGAACTGGACCAGGAAATAGCGTTCCTTGGAAGAGGACGAGCCCCTGAACGGGATTACCTTGATTGTGACGTCTCTTAAACGGCCACCGCCTTCGATCCGAAAGCCGTCTTCTTTGGCTACGGCGTTCGTTTGTCTGGCAGTTTGGATCGCCTTACCCAGACCCGCAATCAAGCCTTCGCGCGCCAGTTTCAGAAGATTTTGGGTCGGCTCGCCCGGCGAAAGCTCGAGGTACGGGGCGGTGCGGCCCCGCACCTGAACAATGTTCATAGCATCGTCAATGATGACGCCGGGAGGGCCATGTTCGGCCAGCACCAGCCGGTCGGCTTCTCTCAGCACGTCCAGCCCGGCTCGGCCTTCGGCAGTTTTCTGCCGGAGATCCACCCGGTCTTCGGCGCGGCGGCCTTCCCTTATGGGTGGCGCCGGTGTACTCGCGGCCGGCCGCATGCAATAGATCTTGTGGGTCTTGTCCACTTGATGAAACGACTCGGAAAGCGTGCCGATGCTTTCCGATGGGCCGAGTACCAGGAAACCCGTTGGCTTGAGGGCGTAATGCAGGATCGCCAACACCTTGCGTTGCAGTTCGGCTCCAAGGTAGATCAGCACGTTGCAGCAACTGATGAGATCCAGCCTGGAGAAAGGCGGGTCCTCGGCCACGTTGTGCCTTGCAAAAACGCATAGGTCACGGAGGATCTTCGCAATCTGGTACCCGCGTTCCGTTCCAGTGAAGAACCGCGCCAATCGCTGCGGCGAGACATGGGCCAACGCGGCGCCCGTGTATGTGCCGGCGCGGGCCTTTTCGATCGCCGTTTCGCTGATATCTGTAGCGAAAATCTCGAACGGAACGCTCGATTTCATGTCGTCCAGGAATTCCATCAAGCAGATGGCGATCGAATAAGCTTCCTCGCCCGTGGCGCACCCGGGCACCCAGATCCGGATGGGATCCTCGGGCCCTCTATTCTCAACCAGCGCGGGGAATACCCTCTCCTTCAGTTCCTCGAAGACCGCTGGTTCCCGAAAGAATGCGGTGACGGTGATAAAACAGCTCTCGCACAAGGCGTTGGCTTCCTGGCGGTTCTGCTCGAGATCCCGGCTGTAGTCTTCCAGCTTTGCGAATCCGCGGAGGGCCATGCGCCGCTTGATGCGCCGCTGGAGGGTGCTGTGCTTGTACTGTGTGAAGTCCACTCCGGTGGCGCTCCGCACCAGCCGGAGTATCTTGGCCAGTGCCGGATCCGCCGGCGGCTCAGTCGCCTTCAGAAGCTCGATCGGGACATAAGATTCGCGCGCAATGGCCACCAGTTGCCGCGCGATTCCGGCCGGCGGCAGCACAAAATCCACCACACCGGCGGCGATGGCGCTTCCCGGCATGCCGTCGAACTTTGCGGTTCGTTTTTCCTGAGCGAAAGTGATACCGCCCGCGGCCTTGACCGCCTGGAGGCCTAGCGTCCCATCGGATGCGGTTCCCGACAGAATAACGCCGATGGCCCTGCTACCGCGGTCTGCCGCCAGGGCGCGGAGAAAAGAATCGACCGGCATGTTGCGGCCACTGTCTGGCCGGGGCGAGGTATCGAGGACTCCATCGGAAATGCTTAAATTGCATCGCGGCGGAATCACGTAAACATGATTGGCCTCGGCGCGGGTCTCGTCTTTCGCTTCACAGACGGGCATTTTGCATGCCTTGGAAAGCAGCTCAGTCAGATGGCTCTCGTGACTCGGATCGAGGTGCTGAATCAGCACGAATGCCATGCCGGTATCGTGGGGCAGATGGCTGAGCAACTCCGTGAATGCCTCCAGGCCGCCGGCGGAGGCTCCTACGCCAACAACAATGGGGACTGAACTGCCTTCGGCGGGTTCCTCGGCGGTTGGCCGCACGAGCGCTGCCGCGGAAACGGGCGTTACGGATGCTGTGGAGGTCTTCCCAGCCGGGGGCGTTCGTCGCTTGGGGCGAGGCGCGTCAGGCGCACGCAGAGAACGCACGAACCCGCCTGGCCGACGATTGCCGGTCTTATTTGCCACACGCCACCATTACCTTTCTCGCCGGAACGAACGGGCTTCCATCACTGGAACTACAGCGCGACCAATAGAGCACGCGGAGCGCCACTCTAGCGACCGTATCTGCGCCGGTGCCTGGTCCTCGCGGCCGGCGCCAGCCGACTGACCGGCGTCTCGATCTCGCCAGTGTGCCGTCCCGATTAAGGGTTGACCATGGCTGCGGAAGCTCGACCAGGGGGCGCGCGGACGAGGGCGTCCGCCCCACTTTGGCGCGCTTGCACATTGTTTAGCCCGGACAGGACACTAGCCCGGCACTGTGAGGACAATTCAGTACTAGAACTATACCATAATGGATACCCCCATTTGCGCACGACAAATACCCCCATTTATTGGCTTCGTCTTGTATTTTTCACGGGTTGTTGTGCGTTTGTTGGAAAAATGGACGAACAAAGCCAAATGGAGAGAGGGCGGCGATCTTGCCGGGAGTATCAGTTTTCAATGATCCGGCAGGCAGTCCGGCAGAACGCCGATCCGCGAGTGAAGACTCTTCCTACCCGAGGTATAGCACGGCGGCGGCGGGGATTGGGCTGACCGATTGCCGTTGGGCTTTTGTTTTCAGTCGAGCGGGCAAGTATGAGATCGCGTGATTATGGCGGTTGTCGGAGGACTTGATTATTCGAAGGAAGAGCGGGCCCAGGGGGACCCGCGCAGGCCAGGTAATAGGCGTTGAAATAAGGCATTGCATTTTGTT
>PKYZ01000050.1 GCA_003132865.1 Bryobacterales bacterium | reverse complement strand
CGATAAAACCGCCTGCCCCAAAGGCCCACGCGCTGTTAAAATGACGGTCTGCCGCGAAACCAAACGAAAATCCTGATCCGGGCGACCAACTGGGTGGGCGACGCCGTGATGTCGCTGCCGGCCATCCGCGCGGTGCACGAGGCGTTTCCGGGGGCGCATTTGACGGTGCTGGCGCGCGTTTCGGTCGCCGATCTCTACGCGCGCGAAGGGGCTATCGACGGCGTGATGTTGTACGCGGGCGATCGGCGCCGGGCCGCCGCCGAGCTGCGCCGCGAGAGTTTCGATTGCGCCATCCTGCTGCCCAATTCGTTTGACGCCGCGCTGGCGGCATGGATGGCCCGCATTCCCCGCCGCATCGGCTACAAGCGTGACGGGCGCGGCTGGCTGCTCACCGAAGCGATTCCGCCGCCCGAGCCCGGCGAGATCCCGCGGCACGAGCGCTTCTACTATCTGGAATTGTTGCGGCGCGCGGGGATCGTCCACGAATATCCGGCGTGCGCGGACATCCGGCTGGATGGCTGCGAGGCGGCGCGCGCGGCCGGTCTGGATGCGTTCCTCGGCGCGGGCCTGTCGGCGCCGGTGGTGGGTGTCAGCCCTGGTGCGGCCTACGGCGATGCCAAGCGGTGGCTTCCGGAGCGCTTCGCGGAAACCGCGGTGCTGGTGGCGCGCGCGCATGGCGCATCGGTGGCGCTGTTCGGCGCGGCGGCGGAGCGCGAGCTGTGCGAGTCGCTGGCGGGGGCGATCCGAGCCGATGGCGTAACCGTGCGCAACTTCGCCGGCGAGACCACGCTGCGGCAGTTCATCGACCTGGCCGCCGCGTGCCGCTTGTTTCTGACCAACGATTCCGGGGCCATGCACATTGCGTCGGCTCTGGGCGTGCCAACGGTGGCCGTATTCGGCGCCACCGACGATACCACTACCGGCCCCACCGGTGCCTGGTCCCGCGTCGTACGCGAACAAGTGGAGTGCAGCCCGTGCCTGCTGCGTGCCTGTCCGATCGATCACCGCTGCATGACGCGATTGACCACCAAGCGCGTGGCCGCCGTGGCGCTTGAGTTATGGGAAAATTGAACGTGTGCGCCAGCGGCAATCCCCGTAGCGGCGGTCGCCTCCTGGTGGTGCGGCTTGGCGCCATGGGCGACATCGTCCACGCGCTGCCGGCCGTGGCTTCCCTCAAGCACGGCTTTCCCGGATGGCAGGTGACGTGGGTGGTGGAGCCGCGCTGGGCACCGCTGCTCGAAGCCAATCCGTTCGTGGATCGCGTGGTGCCACTGGATCGCCGCACGGGCGCCGGCTTGGCGCGCGCCTGGCGTGAGCTGCGCGAACAGCGATTCGACTTCGCGGTCGATTTCCAGGGGTTGGTCAAGTCTGCACTGGTGGCCTGCGCGGCGCGCACGGAACGGATTTACGGCTTCGATCGATCGCTGGCACGGGAGCCGCTGGCCGCGCTGTTCTATTCCGATAAAGTGACGGCGCGGTCGGTCCACAGGGTGGATCGGAATCTGGAGCTGGCGGCGGGGGCCGGCGCGTCGATCGCTTTGCATTCGTTCCCATTGCCGCCGGGCCGTGCGGAAGGTGTGCTGCCGGCGGGCGCGTTTGTTCTGGCCAGTCCGTTGAGCGGCTGGCGGGCCAAACAGTGGCCGCTCGATTACTATGCGCGACTAGCGGAGCGCCTGCGCCGCGAGGCCGGTGTCCCGCTGGTGCTGAACGGTCCGCCGGGCGAGCGGGAGGCGCTGGCGGGTGTGGCGGACACGATGCTGCATTTGTCGTCGATCGAAGGCCTTATCGACGCGACCCGTCGCGCCGCCGCAGTAGTGGGGGAGGATAGCGGACCTCTGCATGTGGCAGCCGCGCTGGGCAGGCCCGGAGTGGCAATCTTTGGGCCCACCGATCCGGCGCAGACCGGCCCGTACGGCGGCTGCATTACGGTGCTGCGCAGCCCCCACGCCGTCACGTCGTACAAGCGGCGGAACGAGATCGATCCCAGCATGCGCGCGGTGACGCCCGATGCGGTGTTCGAAGCGCTGCAGCCGCAGCTTGCGCGGCGAACCCATCCGGCGGATTGTCTGGCTTGAAACTGCTTTTTCCCAAGCCCTACGCGGATTTCGTCGCCCGCCTGCGCGTACCGTGCGGCTTCGTGCTGGTGGCCGCGTTTGCCTGGTTTTCGAATCCGGATGCGCGGTCGCTGGTCTACGGCCTGCCGGTTTCGCTGATGGGGCTGGCGGTGCGCGCGTGGGCCGCCGGCCACTTGTCGAAGAACCAGGCCCTGGCCTCGAGCGGACCCTACGCATACACGCGCAATCCGCTCTATCTGGGCACGCTGCTGGTGGCGGCGGGACTGGCGATGGCCTCGCGCAGCGCGGGCCTGGGCGCGCTGTTCGCGGCGGTGTTTCTATGCATCTATCTGCCCGTGATTCAGCTTGAACAGCAGCACTTGCGCAGCCTGTTTCCGGAATACGCCGCGTACGCCGCGCGGGTGCCCGCGCTGCTGCCGCGAATGACGACCGCGGGCGAGCCGCGCGCGTTCCAATGGGCGCTCTACGTGAAGAACCGTGAGTATCAGGCGGCCGCCGGCTTCCTGGCCGGCGCACTCTTTCTACTGTGGAAGGCGCTGCGGTGAGGTGGGGCAGGCATTCAGCCTGCCACGTACAGCGGACCGAATTTGGTGCTATATTAAGCACCATGAAGGCATCCAACGTCAAACCGATCACGTACATGAAGACGCATTCTGCCGAACTCGTCAAGACTGTAAACGAGAGCCGCAGCCCGGTTGTAATCACGCAAAACGGGCAGGCGCGCGCGGTCGTCATGGATGCCGCCAGCTATGAGCAGATGCAG
>PKYZ01000047.1 GCA_003132865.1 Bryobacterales bacterium | reverse complement strand
AGAGTACTACTGTGTCCGGCGGATGGAAGAGTCAGATTCCGGCGCGGTCACCTACGTTTCGCGCGAACTCTCGGACCGGAGCAACGATGGCGATTCGAGGGCTGGCTTTCTCTACTACAGTTCAGAGAATCCGTGGCCATCGGGCACGGAGCAAGAGCTGTCAAAACTGCCAGAGGACTGGATAGAGGACACGAATCAGGGTCCGCGCGTCAAGTCTGGGAGGAAGAAGAACCTGCCTCGGCCTATCATGGCAGGCACTGATGGCAAAGAAAACGTGGTCGACCACGCCGGCCATTTCGTGGAGAGTCCATTCCGGTTCTGCCTTCATTGCCGGGTAGCCTATGACTTCCGCACGACCTCCGATTTTGGGAAGCTGACGTCCCTCGACACCGAGGGACGGAGCACCGCGACCACTATTCTCAGCCTTGCGACCATTCGTCATCTCCGGAAGGAACCGACGCTCGACCCCCGTGCGCGCAAGTTGCTCAGCTTTACCGACAACCGCCAGGACGCCTCTTTGCAGGCTGGCCACTTCAACGATTTTGTTGAAATCGGTCTTCTCCGCTCGGCTTTGCTAAAAGCGTGCTCAGCGAATTCCGCCGGCCTCAGCCATGAGGTCTTTACGCAGAAAGTCTTTGAAACACTCGCTCTCCCGTTCGCCATCTACTCGAAGGACCCAGATCTGAAGTTTCAGGCCAAGCTTCAGACCGAAAGGGCCTTCGGCGACGTGATCGGCTACCGGCTCTATCACGACCTTCGCCGCGGCTGGCGCGTGACCTCTCCGAACCTGGAACAGTGCGGCCTTTTGGAAATCAACTATCTGTCGCTGGATGAGCTTTCGAACGACAGTTCATCCTGGCAAAGCCTCCACCCGGCACTTGCGGGCGCCACGGCCGAGACCCGGCTCGCCGTTGCGAAGACGCTTCTCGATTTCATGCGCCGGGAGCTGGCTGTGCAGGTGGACTATCTCGACGCGACCAAACAGGAGACCATTCAGCAGCAGAGNNGGCGATTTCGGCGGTGATGTGTTTGTGACCGCTCGAAGTGGCTTCGGCCTCTACCTCCGGCGCACCGGTACCTTCCCACAGTATCACGACCGGCTCACAACGACGGAAGTGAACGAGATTATTCGTCAGCTCCTCGACACTCTTCGCCTGGCGGGCCTGGTGGAGATCGTGGATGAAGCGAAGAACCCTGACGAGGTTCACGGTTACCGCCTTCCTGCATCGGCCATTCTTTGGATGGAGGGGGCAGGCACAAAGCCCTTCCGCGACCCGATTCGCGTTCCCGGCGAATCGGAAGTCGGCGGACGGACGAATCCTTTCTTGGTGAACTTCTACCGGTCGTTGGCGTCCGAACTGGCGGGCTTTGAGGCTAGAGAGCACACCGCGCAGGTTCCGTACGAGGATCGTCTTGTCCGCGAAGACCGGTTCCGGAAAGCGGAACTGCCTGTTCTCTATTGCTCCCCGACTATGGAGCTTGGCGTGGACATTGCCGAGTTGAACGTAGTCAACATGCGGAACGTTCCACCTACCCCTGCCAACTACGCCCAACGCAGCGGCAGAGCGGGTCGCAGCGGTCAGCCGGCGCTGGTCTTCTCGTACTGCACGACAGGCAGCCCACACGACCAGTATTTCTTCAAGCGACCGGATCGTATGGTTTGCGGGGAGGTCACCCCACCGCGACTCGACCTTGCCAACGAAGATCTGGTGCGCGCGCATCTCCATGCCATCTGGCTCGCGGAAGCGAATCTGAGCCTGGGCAGTTCGCTTCGCGATCTTCTTGATGTTGCGGGGAATGACCCGACTCTGGCCACGCTTGCTTCGGTCCTCGATACGCTGCGCCGTCCCCAGCCACGCCTCGCAGCACATGTTCGAGCCAAACGCATTCTCGCCACTTTCGAGAACGATCTCAAAGACGCCGACTGGTATACGCCGCAGTGGGCGGAAGAAGTGTTCAAGCAAATCGAGCTCAACTTTGAGGCGGCGTGCGAGCGTTGGCGCAATCTCTGTAAGGCCGCGCTGGCCCAACAGAAGATTCAGAACGCCATCATTATGGATATGTCTCGCACGGCGGACGAACGCCGTCAGGCCGAACGGCTTCGGCGCGAAGCCGAATCGCAATACAAACTACTAACCGAGACCAAGAACGTCGTCCAATCCGATTTCTACAGCTATCGCTACTTCGCCAGTGAAGGTTTCCTGCCCGGATACAACTTCCCACGCCTGCCGCTCTCGGCGTACATCCCAGGCCGGCGCACTCAGCAGAGAGACGAATTCCTGTCGCGGCCCCGATTCCTTGCCATCACTGAATTCGGCCCGCGCGCCGTGGTCTACCACGAAGGGTCCCGCTACCTCATCAACAAAGCGATTCTGCCGCTCGGCCAGGAAGGGCCGGTCTTCGGCCAACTTAAGCGGTGCACAGCGTGCGGCTACCTGCACCCGATCACGAGTCCACCCGGACCGGATCTTTGCGAGAACTGCCAAACCAGTCTCGATACGCTGCTCACTCCTATGATGCGCTTGCAAAACGTCTCGACTCGGCGCAAGGACAAGATCAATTCAGACGAGGAAGAGCGCCTGCGTTTGGGCTATGAAACCCAGAGCGGCTTTCGTTATGCAGTTTACCGGGGTGTACTGACGATAAGGTTGCGCTTGCTTCGGGGCCCACGTATAGCCGGAATTGTCGCGCTTACCGGTGACTCCGAGAGGCCGTCCGCAAGAGGTGTGAACAAGTTGATGGGCCCAATTACCGCGAGTTTTTTCGGCAGGCCTTGGCGCTGGTGTTTCTTGGAATCCGATCCACTGGGCTGCAAGCCAGAAAATCAACCCACTCACTTTCGCTCGTTGGGTACCTGGATTCCGTCGGCAGATCTTCGGTAAGCTATTGAAAGGAATTGGTCGGGGCGAGTGGATTCGAACCACCGACCTCCTGGTCCCGAACCAAGAACCCACGAACTTTCAATGACTTAGCGACATTGCCCAGAATTGCTAAGCATTGCGCCAAGCCGCTAGTTTTCATAGGCTTCCAGACGTTTGCTGCCGTGTCGCTAGCAACAGCGAGAAACGCTTCTATGCGTGGAGTAGGCACAAAAATGGGCACAGTTTGTCGCACGATTTTCAGAGCCCAAGCCGTGCGAATATTGGGACTTCCGGCCAACATGGCACCTACAAAACCTACAAAACCCGTACACGCCGGCGGCCAAATTCGGGCTTTCGATAAGGGGGACGGCCGGGTCAGAACGTGATAGGCGGAGAATTCGCCGCCCGTCGCGCCAGGTTCGCCCACGTTGCGCCGACGGCGCCCGCCACTACCAATGGGCCATGGGCGCACCACGGGCCGAGGCTCGCCAAGGGTGTTGCAGGCCAGCGGGGAAGCGAATCGCTCGTCGGTATCAGACGGGCCGCGAACCATTGCCCCTGATTGCCCCGTCTAGCTTCTCGCCAGGGCGCTCGATCTGAAATGCCGAGCGATGGTCCAGCGGGTTCAGCAAGATTACTTTATCCCAGTTGTGCTCAATGCCAAGGTGCTCACGGAACATCTGTTGATCACAATCATCCACACCGTAACCTATCCGGTCAACCAGAATTAGCCACCATTCGGGGTACTTGTCCCGAACGCCAGCAATCTTCCGGGTCTTTTCCTCTATACAAAGACGCAAGTTCTTCTGCGTCTCCTGGAATACCCAGCCTCCAGAGTCGCGGTCGCTGTATCCGCCGGGCACGAAGAATCTGGCATGGGGATTGCTTGCGCGAATCAAATCAAGTTTAAGGCAGCCAGCTATCTCAATGGAAGTGGGCCTATGATCCGATTGATCGTCTCGGAACGCGCAAAGCCGCTGGCGTAGCGCACTCCCATATGCGGATGAAAGCAAAGCGGCGCGCCCTCGACGGGATTGCAGCCCGCTAGGTCGCCCCAGACGAAAAGCGCAAGGAGGACTGTCTGCTCGCCTCGTGCAGTCTGGCCTTCCCTTCCATGCAGGGCCTGCCGCTCCTTACTCCTCTTCCGGAGAGTCCTTCCACCGAGCCGGTCGCGGCACCGGGAGTGGCGGTCACCAAATCACCGGCGACTGGCGGCCCCCTGGCCGCCAAGACCGATCCGGCTCCGGCGCTCTCGCCGAGCCAAGTCCGATGCTTCCTCGATTGTCCGGCGCGGTGGTGGTTCAAGTACAGACTCCAATTACCCGAGCGGAAGAACAGCTCGCTCGCTCTGGGCTTGGCTGTTCACCAGGCCCTCGAAGTCAATTTCCGGGAGAAACTCGAAACCCAGGAAGACCTGGAAACCACCGGAGTCGTCATGGTCTTTCGGGAGGCCTGGATGGAACAGGTTCCCTAGACCGAGTTCACCTCCGGCGAGAGTCAAGGAGA
>PKYZ01000588.1 GCA_003132865.1 Bryobacterales bacterium | reverse complement strand
CGCGGCGGTAGAAGTCGAAGACACCCAGGTCGCGAAAATATGCGATGCGGGAGCGGATCGCTTCTTCTGTTTCCGGGGAAAGCCGCGCGTTCAACCCTGTTCTCCGAGACTCATGGAGAGATCGGGGTCGGATTCAGACAGNNAGGGTGAGGATCTCGTCGAGAATCTGATCGGCGAGTTCGCGCTTGGTTAGCTCCGGCAACTCGATGGCACGATCGCGGGTTAGAAAGGTGACTGCGTTACGGTCAGAGTCGAACCCTACGCCCTCACGCGATACATCGTTCAGCACGATGGCATCCGCGCCCTTGCGCAGCAGCTTGTCGCGGCCATGCGCGAGCACATCCTCGGTCTCCGCGGCGAAACCGACCACCAGCATGCCCGGGCGGCGCTGTTCGACGACCGCAGCCAGGATATCTTCGGTGGGCTCCAGTTCCAGCGTCAGCGGCCCTTTCCGGCGCATCTTCTGATCCGCCTGGGAGCGAGGACGATAATCGGCAACGGCTGCCGCTTTGATCACGATGCTGGCCTGATCGAGGCGGCCCAAAACGGCGTCCCGCATCTGCTGCGTCGTGACGACAGGCACGACCTCGACATTCGCAGGCGCGCGCAGCGCAGTGGGCGCGGAAACAAGAATCACGCGCGCTCCGCGACGCTGCGCGGCTTCGGCCATGGCGTAGCCCATCTTGCCGCTGGAGCGATTGGAAATGTAGCGCACCGGGTCGAGCGGCTCCTCGGTGGGACCGGCCGTGATCAGCACGGTTTCGCCATCCAGGTCGCGGCGCCTCCCCATTTCGGCGTCCACCGCCATGGCGATCTGCTCGGGCTCCGCCAGACGCCCCGGACCCACCATGCCGCAGGCCAGTTCGCCTTCCCCCGGATCCACGATGCGGTGCCCGCGGCGGCGCAGCGCTTCCAGGTTGCTTTGCGTGGCGGCGTGCTGCCACATGTTGGTGTTCATGGCCGGCGCCAGCACCACCGGCCCGGTGAACGCCAAGTATGTCGTAGTCAGGAAATCGTCCGCCAGGCCGTGCGCGAATTTCGCCAGCAGATCGGCGGTCGCCGGCGCCACCACCAGCAGATCGTTTTCTTGCGCGATACCAATATGCTCGATGGCGCTCGAAAGCGTTGCCTCGGGGTTGGTAGAAGAAAACAGGCCGGTGATGACCTTGCGCCCGGTGAGCGCCGCGAAAGTCAAAGGACGGACGAATTCCTGCGCGGCCGCCGTCATCGCCACCTGCACGGCGTGCCCCCGCTGCATCAGCAAGCGGGCCAACTCGGCTGACTTGTAAGCCGCGATGCCTCCGCCCACGCCCAGGACGATGTTCATGACTCTTGCTTAGAGGACAGGTTCGGGAACCGGCGCTTCTTCCACCGGCGGAAGGCCAATGATCTCGTATTTCACCAATCCGCGCCGCACTTCTTCCATGGCGATGATGGTGGACTTCTTGGAGGACGTGGGCAGCACCGGCCGGGCACCACCTTGCAACTGGCGGGCGCGCTTGGCGGCCACGATGATGAAACGGTACGTGCTCTGTTCCGGATCGTCCGGGATGGTGCAGTGCGCGTTGTTGCGCGGAATCTTATCGCCCATGCTTTGATGCATCCTTTATGCGTTCTTCTCGAAAGTTTCCAAAATCGGCCGGATCTGATCCTCTATCCGGTTTCGCCGCACCCGCTCACCGCGCACGATCGCCGCCAGCGTCTCGTCGGACCGCGCGAGTTCCTTGTTAATCAGCACGTAATCGTAAGCGCTGTAATTTCGAATCTCATTGGCCGCGTCGCGAAGCCGCCGTTCGATTACCGCATCGGCATCTTCGCTGCGCGCGCGCAACCGTTGCTCGAGGATCTCGCGGGACGGAGCCAGGATAAAGACAGTCACCGCTTCTGGAATCTTACCCTTCAATTGTCGCGCACCTTGCACGTCGATGTCGAGTACCAGGTCGGCGCCCTGCTCCTGGGCCCGATCCAGCACCCCGCGGTGGGTCCCGTAATAGTTCCCGAAAACCTCGGCGTGCTCCAGGAACTCGCCGAGGGCAATGCGCTTCTCGAACTCGGCGCGCGAGATGAAATGATAGCTCTCGCCCTCCGCTTCATGCCCGCGCGGCGCACGGGTGGTATACGAGACCGAAAACATCAGCCCTGGCACACCCGCCAGAAGCCGCTTTACCAGGGTGGACTTGCCCGACCCCGACGGCGCCGAGATTATGAAGACAGTGGTCATTTCAAATTCGCCGCAGATGCACGCAGATACACGCAGATAAACCCTGGCTTTCACTTCGTTGTTCCGAAAACGGGCGGCCTTCATCTGTGTGCATCTGCGTGCATCTGCGGCTGAATTCTTTCATTCGAGGTTGAGCGATTGCTCCCGCAGCTTGTCGATCTCGGCCTTCGCCGCCAGTGCCAGATCCGTGATGGTCAGGCCCAGATCTCCCAGCCCGCCGGTTTTCGACAGGATGGTGTTGGCTTCCCGGTTCATCTCTTGCAGCAGAAAATCCAGCCGTTTGCCGACCTCTCCGCTCGCATCCAGCAGTTTTTCCAACTGGGCGGCGTGCGTCTTCAGCCGGATCAGTTCCTCGCTGATGTCGCTGCGCTCGGCCAGCAGCGCCGCCTCCTGCGCCAACCGCTGCGGCTCGATGCCGGCGCCACGCAACAACTCGCGCAGCCGCTCGTTCAGTCTCTTTTGGAAAGCTTGTGTGGCGCGCGCCCGGATTTTCTCCATTTGCGCCGCCAGATCGCAAACCGATGCGCATCGCTCGCGCATCTCGGCCGCCATGGCCGCGCCCTCGCGCTCGCGAAACCGGTTCAGCACGTCCAGCGCTTCCTCGGTGGCTTCCAGCAGCGCCTGCTCCAGACCGGCACCGGGTTCCGCGGATTCGCCCGGCTGCAGCATCCCCGGCACGCGCAGCGCCGCGTTCAGATCGGGCTTGCTCTCCGCGCCGAAATCGTCGGCCGCTTCCCGGAACGCTTGCAGATAAGCCTGCAGCAAAGGCCGGTTCAGGCTGGAGGCATCCGCCGGCGCGGTCCGGTTGAACAGCACGTGGATCTGCAGGTGCCCGCGCGCGACCTTCGCCTTCACCGCATTGCGGATAGCGCCTTCAAACGGATCCAGTTCCGAGGCCATGTGGAAATGCATGTCCAGGCCGCGATGGTTCACGCTTTTAATGCCTACGGCGATCTCGCCATCCGCCGCCGTCTTGCGCACCCGCGCGAAACCCGTCATGCTGCGCGTACTCATAGGTCCATCACGCTTCCCGCCTCCACGAATTGCAACTCGTGCAGCCTTTGGTAAATGCCGCCGCCGTTCACCAACTCCTCATGCGTGCCCACTTCGAAGACGCCGCCGCGCTCCAGCACCACGATCTTGTCGGCCCGGCGTATGGTGGATAGCCGGTGCGCGATCACGATTACCGTGCGGCCCGTCATCAGGTTGGTCAGCGCGTCCTGCACCAGCAGCTCCGATTCGGTGTCCAGATGCGAGGTGGCTTCGTCCAGGATCAGGATGGGAGCGTTCTTCAGCAGCGCGCGCGCGATGGCGATGCGCTGCCGCTGCCCGCCGCTCAACTTCACGCCGCGCTCTCCGATGATGGTGCTGTAGCCGTCCGGCAGCCTACCGATGAATTCGTCCGCCAGCGCGGATTGCGCCGCGTCGCGGATCTCGCGCAAAGGCGTGCCGGGCCGGCCGTAGGCGATGTTGTTGGCCGCGGTGTCGTTGAACAGGAAGGTGTCCTGCGCCACGATCCCTACCATCGACCGCAGCGACGCCAGATCGTAATCGCGCACATCCCGCCCGTCGATGCGCACAGCGCCGGACGCGACGTCGTAGAATCGCGGCACCAGGTTCACAAGCGTGGTCTTGCCCGCGCCGCTCGGCCCCACCACCGCTACCACTTCGCCCGCTTTGACTTCCAGATCGAGGCCCTTCAACTGAAATCCGTTGGGCGATAGCGGATAGCGGAATCCGACGTTGTCGAAGCGGATCGATCCGGCGAAGCGCTCCAGCTTGATGGCGCCCGGCTTCTCCTGAATCTCCTCGGCATGCGCCAGGTATTCGAAAACCTTCTGCGACGCTCCGATAGCCTGCTCGAAGATATTATGGATGCCGGTCAGCCGCTTCACCGGCTCGTACATCATCAACAGCGCGATCACGAAACTGGTAAACTCGCCGGCGGTCAGCGTGTGGGCCTTGATCTGCGTGCGCGCGTAGGTCAGCAGGCAGACGATGGTGATCGCACCGAAGATTTCGATCAGCGGCGAAGCCAGCGCCTGCTGCCGCACGTAGCGCAGGTTGCTCTTGAGCAACCCCTGCGCGGCCTGGCGGAAGCGCCGCGATTCGTACTGCTCGGTGCCGAACGCCTTCACCACCTGGTGGCCGCTGAGAGTTTCCTGCAGGATCTCGTTCAACTCGGCGGCGTGATCCTGGCTGCGGCGGCTGGTGCGGCGAATGCGGCGGCCGATGCGCGCCGTCGGTATCAGCACGAACGGCAGCACGGTGAGGCTCACCAGGGCCAGCTTCCAGTCCATATTGAGAATCACGAAGAGCAGACCCAGCACCACGAAGGTCTGCCGCAGCAGGTCTGCCAGAATATGCGAAACCGCCACCTGGATCTTCTCGATATCGTTCATGATCGACGACATCAGCCGCCCGGTGGAGTGCGCTTCAAAGAACTGCGCGCCTTGCCTGACCACCTTGTCGAAGACGGTGTTGCGCAGGTCCGTGACCGCCGAGCACCCCACATAATTCACCAGGTAATTCGCCAGGTAATCGCAGATTCCCTTGGTGAGGAATACGGCCAGTATGGGGAAAGCCACCATCGTCCAGATGCTGCGGTTGTGTAGGGCGCCGGGCACGATGTGGCTGAGATAAACCGGGTGGTGGAATACCGGGTCCTTGAATAACAATACCGGCGCGTCGATGGACGCCGGATTGAGCACGCGATCGAAGATGGGCCCGATCAGCAACGCGGTCATGCCGTGCGCGGCGCCCACGCAGGCCATCAGGAGCACCGAAAGAAGAAGGTAGACCCAATACCGTTTGGCGAATGCGAGCAGCCGCAGCAGGTCTCTCATGCGTGCACCCGCATGCGCTCCAGAGCGTCGAGCACCTGCTGTTCGGTGACCGATTGGATGCCCGCCGCATTTTGGACCACCACCGAAGCGGTGCGCCACGGATGCCAGATGGCCGGGTCGGAGGCGCCGAAGATCGCGACCACCGGCAGCCCGAAGGCCGCGGCCATATGGGCGGGTCCGGAGTCGTTGCCGAGGAACAGCGCGGCACCGCTCAGCAGGGATTTGATTTCGCCCAGCGGAGCGCCGATCACCGTGCGATATTCGCGAAAGGCGGCCAGGTTTTCACCCGGTCCGGCGATGAATACGGGATCGAGATCCAGCGATTCGCGCAGGAACCGCGCGGCACGGAGGAAGCCGGTTGCATGCCAGGTCTTATCCGGCTGCGACGCGGTGGGATGGATCACCGCGTAGGGTGCCGGTAGGACAGGCCTCCCGGCCTGTCCTTCGGCAAACGGCGTTGCTGCGAACAACCTGGCGCGCGGAATCTCCACGCGCGGCGCGCCCAAATAAAACACAGCCGATGCCAGATGTTCCGCGGTATGCACCGTCCGCTCTTCGCCCAGAATCTGTTGCGCGCGCGGGATGCGCACGTGGTACAGCCACTGCCAGCGATAGTGCGCGAATCCGGCCCGCGAACGGGCTCCCGAAAGGGCCGTGAGACACGCGCTGACGCTGCCTCCGTGCAGGTTCAGGCAAAACTCGGGAGACCACGCGCGCAGTTCGCGCCAGCTTGGCCCGAGCAGCGTCTCGATATCGGGATTGCGTTCGAACAGCGCGCGGAAGCGGTCTTCCACCACCACGGCGATGCGCAGATCGGGGCGGGCGCGCTTCAGGATCTCGAGCGCAGGTGCGGTGAGCACGCAGTCGCCCAGCGAGCGCAGCCGGATCACCGCCACGCGGCAGCCGATGGGCAGTTCGGTCACTCTTCGATCTTCGCCTCGTCGACCAGCATCACCGGGATATCGTCCCGAATCGGGTAGACGCGGTGGCACTGGACGCATTTCAAGCCGCTATTGTCCGGCTTCAGATCGAGATCCGCCTTGCACAGCGGGCAGACCAGAATCTCCAGCAAATCTTTGCTCAACGCCATAATTGATTGTATAGTTTAACGCGGCGCACGGGGCGCCCTATGGACGACGGGACTCGCGCTTTCCGGATCTTGCGGCCGGTGCGACATGCTTTAACGCCTACGGTTGGACCCCAGTTGTGCACGATTGGGCGGATCTGTGCAGAATTGTGCAATGCGAGTACGTTTGACGCAGCGCCCAATTTTGACCGAACAAAGCCAATTTAGCCTTTACAATCAATGAGTTGACATACAACAACCCCTTAAATCCGGCCGACGGCAGTGGGGCAGAGCCGGTTGCGGCTGGTCCGGGCAGCGGATTGCGAACTGGGCGAACAAAGCTCGAAACCGAGGGCAATAGGGCGATCATGGGGGGCGAAGGAATTCTGTTGTTCAATGAACCGGCGGGCTGTCGGACGGAGCGCCGAACGGCTGAGTGGGGAAGACATTGATTACTCGACGCGAGTATAGCACGGCGGCGAAAGGGATTCGGCTTTGCGATTGGCGTTGGGCATTTGTTTTCAGTGGATCCTCGTGGTGCCGAGTTGTGTGATCGTCGATTCGCTTGGCGAGCATCGCTCGCCGTGGTCCATGATCCATTTTGCTTTGAGCAAGAGTTCCCATGCGTTCACCATTAATAGCGAGAACGCCTCCTCCCGATAGGAGAAATTGGGCTTGTTGTACACCTCGATCGCGGCGACGGCCGCCTGAATTGATTTCTCGGCGAGGTCTCGGCTGAGCGCCATGGTCTATGTATCGAGGATACCGCGTATGGGCCCTTTCCTCAACCGCTGGTAGTGTAGTTTTAGTGGGGAGATAGCAAATTGCAATATTTTACGTCAAAATGAAGGCACCGCGGAAGAGGCTCGTAGTGCTCCGTTTAAACGAGACGGCATTCACGGTTTCGCGTGAAGCGGTTATTCGGGCTGTGCGGGATGTTCTGATGGAGGAGTTTGACTGGCTACTGGTTCCGGTTGGTCCTCCACATGGAGAATCGCTCTCGCCAGTCGAGGGTGAGAGATTAGGCGCGCTCGTGGCCATGCGGCTGGCTCTTTCGGAACAAGGGTCAGAATCTGCCGAAACGCATCAATAAGAATAAGCGTGTCGGTAAATTGCGCGATGATGCGCAACATTTCGTCTCTAGAGTAACACTCGCAATTCGTAAGCCATTGCCTCGTGTCCTCATTCATCTTTATCTCGACCGGCGTGGCCGATCCTGAGGGCATGTTTACCATATTTACCTGTGCCAGCGCAGCTTGATACCGAAGGAGTTTAATGGGATCAACCAGGACTATATGATCTGGTAGTGTTGGACAATATGCCCACAACCAGTGCGCGAATTTGTGTCGCTGTTTTTGGTCTTGTGAGAATAGCTTAAGAATACCTAGGAAGATAGTGAAATCGTCCTTATTGAGCACCGTCTCTGCTACTGCCTTCAGTGCAATAGTCTTGGGGTGAGACCAAGCAAATGCGTCATAGATGCTAAATGCTGGGGCTGCTTGTGGACCCAGCATAGCGATAAACAGCTTGCCAAAATGGAAGTCGGAAAATGCGCATACACTTATGAGTCTCGCCACTAAACCGCCGAGCCGTAGCTGGTGCTCCTCGATTGGACCCAAGACGATACTCAGACCATCTCCATGTTTAATGACCTTTGATAGGGGTTGAGGCATACAGAAAAGCTATGCAGCCGGTGCGTCTCGTTTCGCCCATCGCGCCGCAATCGCCTTTTGCGCGATCTCTTTGCGGCGTTCGGGGCTTAACGCTTCCGCCCGGCGCTTTCCGCCTATGCGCCCGCCTTGCACTCCCATCTTGACGAAGTACGCCTTTATGTCCGGTGGTAGCCGTTTCTTTGCCATGGTTCAAGTGTACTTGACCCCTTCAAGAAAATCAATGAAAATCTTTTTGCGATCCCCTTGACATCCTTGTGGGGGTCAAGTATGATGAGGTTGTGAAGAGAAAAGCCCCGATAACGGCTGGAACCGCTACCGGGGCCGAAATCCGCACAGCCGAAGCCGTACGAACCTTCCACACTCAGTATCGCGCTCTCGGCTGTGAATCGCAAGGAGATTCAAGCCGTGACGTGCCACAACTGCAAAACCGATATGGTGAAGGCCGGTAGGGGCCGCAATCAAGTACAGCGTTACAAGTGCCAGCAGTGCGGCAAGCGGTATGCCGAACCGCAAGAAAAGCCCTTCGGGGAAAATGTTCGTCTGAAACAGGCCGTGGTGGTTTCCATCCTGCATTGCCTCTTGGAAGGCAATAGCGTGCGCTCCACGGCGCGCCTGTGCGACGTGGAACCCAAGACGGTCCTAACGATGCTGGAACACGCTGGCAAGAACTGCGAACGCATTATGGGCAAGCTGCTGGTTAACATCCCGGTGAAGGATGTGCAGTGCGATGAAATCTGGGGATACGTCGCTAAGAAGGAAGCCCACAAGTTCCCGTTTGAGGCAAACGACAACAGCATCGACGATGCCTATTGCTTTGTAGCAATCGAGCGGTATTCCAAGCTGGTTTTGAACTTCGCGCTTGGACGGCGCGACCAGGCTACTACGGACGCCTTTATCGAGCGGCTTCGCGGTGCGACCGCCGCGCAACGTTTCCAAGTCACGACGGATGGATTTCAACCGTACAAGTCCGCAATTGAAACGACGCTGGGGGATCGTGTGGACTATGCGATGCTCATCAAGACGTATGCGCAGCCGGAAGAGGAGCAACGCCGCTACAGTCCGCCTGAGGTGGTTGACGCCAAGCCGGTGGTGATAATAGGCAACCCAGACAAGGACAAGATTTGCACGTCGCATATCGAGCGCCAGAATCTTTCAATCCGCATGGGAATGCGCCGCACGACCCGGTTAACGAATGCTTTCAGCAAGAAGTGGGAAAACCTCTGGTATGCCTATTGCCTCTGGTTCGCATTCTACAACTTCTGCCGGGTCCACCAGGCACTCCCCGTCACTCCGGCGATGGAAGCGGGCGTCGCAAATCGTGTTTGGGAGATTCGAGATCTGGTCACTGCTGCATAGATGTGGCTATTTACGCGGAAGGCTTAACTTTTCGAAGAGAGCGGCATTGCGGCGCTCCGCATCTCTGATGAGTTTGTCGTATCCCATGATTTCAATCCATGCGTCGAATCCTTTAAGGTAACCGAAATATCCATCTCCATCTGGCGAGCGAGTCAACGCTGTGTAAAACGCTAGCTCGTTCTTTAACGTTTCCGTGAGATCACACAGTGCGAACGCATAAAGCACATGCCTTCCCGGTACGGAATTGGTCGTCCCGTTCGGTCGGTGGCGTTGCCGGATTTGATGATCTCGATGTATTCGCAGACCTGCCTTACTGGATTATCCTTCGAAGTGTAATCATCCCTGAGCGGACGCTTAAATTCAAGGATCGTGATCGACGAAAATGGAGCTTCATTCTCGACTAGGGCGGCTGGCCCGTGATAAATAATGATATCCGGCTTTTTCTGACTATCGATCTTCACTTCTTGAGTTCTAAACTCCTTATTCGATGCGAGGTAGTAATGATAAGCGAGCTTCTCGTCTATGATCCATAAATTCATCTGCTCTGGTCCAAGATCATCGGAGGTGCTATTCAGCGGAAAGATGAGTTTGTGAACGGCCTTTTCTAGATTGTATTCACCTGATCCTGTAATTCTCACGCTGGCCTTAAGGAAATCCAGAGTAGCCTTGCGATGTACCACGTGCTCTGCGAGTTTGGCTATACCGGACTCATTCCATTCTTCCAGGAAGCTGTCGTATTGTGCTCTAAACACCGCCCAGTCAGTAGGACCATGTTGCAGAGAATCTAGGATCTTGGCGGCCCTGCTTTCAATATCAGCCTCGAATATTTGATTGATTCTATACAATTCTTGGTCGAGCTTCTCATCAGAAACATTCGGAGGGATTGTGTCAACTAGGTCCTGGCGATGCTTAACAACGAATCGGAACCGTGGACGTACATTGCGCGCAAAGGTCCGTATCCGTTCATCCTTCTGCTCCTTGATGGGTCTTGTATATGGCTCAAGAAACGCGCTGGCCTGTTCAATAGCCCCAGAAAGCAGGGACTCCCAGCATGGACCAAATGAGGAATCCTCATCAGTAGAGATATCAAACGATGTACGTTCTGAGTTAGAGCAATCGTTTAGATAGTGACCGGAAACGTACCCAGCATACGTCAAACTATTGCCTTCATGATGAATAGCGCCACCTAAATTATGGATTTTCCCGGCCAGCGGCTTTGACAGAACCATCTGATCGTCTGAGCAAAAATATAGTCGATGAGCGCCCTGAAAAGAGTGGGCCACTAAGAAATGTCTTATAGTGAAGGATTGACCGGAAACCGTGAAAGAAGAATGCGATTGAGTTCGCTCATCGACCTCTTCAGAGAAAATCTTTTGTAGGAGATATTTGTTTCCTGAATCTAAGATGACCGTAGTTGGCATAAGGCCCATTACAAAGTATTGAAGAAAGTGTTCAATTAAACGCCTAGCTATTACATCTGCTGGCTTGGGGACTGCGTTCTGGTATTTCGTTCTGTAATTGCATAGCCGAACTTCTGTCCCAATTGGAACAGTGGGTTCGGCGATCCGTAATGGCCGTGGTTCGGTCCCCTGTTTCGTCAAGCGGAGGTCAAAGGTCCTAGTGTATCGCTTACCGTCATCCCCAATGAAGGTACTGTTAATCTCAGCATGGTCAAACGCCTTCAGCCAAACGAAGCGTCCAACACCTTTGCCACCACGATCCGCCCTAAACGCTGTGTCTGCCATATTGAAGGCATTGAAGTGAGCATCCGTAAACCAGATCCCATTGTCTCGAATGGTGAAGGACTTGATTGGATGGGCGTCCAGGGTAGAATCGTCAGAAAGTCTAGCCTGCGACCGGTCTCGGTCTATATTGATCTCGATTGTCCCCAATGTTTGATTAGCGTCTCGGATGGCGTCAATGGAATTCATCACCGCCTCAAACAGTGGGGATAACGCATTCTCGTATTTCAGGATTGTGTTTCGTTCAACGCGCCTTTTGAAGTCGTTATCCATTGAACAGGTAACCTCCGTTGCGCTAATGTGATCGGTGGCCACGCCGCGATGGTCAGGGAGGATTGCAGTGCTATAGTTTCCCATGGTATACTCTCCATGAGGCACACCTCACCGGCTGGCAGCCGGGACCCATTCGGAGAGCCACCTCCGCTATGGGTCTAAGGCCGCAATAAAACTGCATCGTCGGGCGGTTCGCAGCCTTCGCCCAAAATTACTGCAATTCTCTAGTATGGAGAATTGCGCCATGGAAAGCAAACGTCAATGGGTGAGATGCGGTAAAAGTATAGCAGATTGCAATAAATCCGCCGTATCCCCGCTATGACAACACTACCCAACCGCTCAGTGCCGCAAAGATTCCGGTGGCAGGAACAGTTACACCCGTGATTGTCCTTCGCAACGGCTGGAAGGACTGGCCGTGCACTTGGTTGCCTAACGCCGCTATGGTCCGCAGGAGCTACCGGTCGAGGATGATCAAGTGGCTCCGGGAACCGGGTAGTTCAGCGATACGGATGGCATTGCGCCGAAGCACCTCGGCTGCAACCTCGGTTGGATAATTGCAGGAACGGAGTATGACCACATTGGCGCCAGAGACCCGGCTCAACAGGCCTTCGAAATCGCTGTCTGTCGAGACCATGATGAAGTTACGGGCTGAGGCGTATTCGAGGATCTGGAGATCGCCTGCGCCAGCAAGCCCGTTTCGAAGAGCACTTTCGGAGCCGGGGAAAAGATCGCGCAACAATTCAACCAGCCTCGGCGAAAGGCTTTCGTCGAACAGGAGCTTCATCCTCCGGAGACCTTGCACCTTGCCGCCAATTCAGCGGCATAAGCGTACACGGCCAGGAAGTCCTGAGGTTCCAGTTGGGGAAAATCGGCCAGGATTTGCTGCTGGGACGCCCCGCTTGAAAGCCACTCCAGAATCTCTTGAACCGTGATGCGGTGGCCGCGAATGCACGGTTTGCCGAACCGCACCTCAGGATCGGTCGTGATCCGTTCGAGGAGTGAATCGTGGACTGCCGGCATCTATACCCCCTACAGCTATTGTATAGCCGTGTTGACCCGGTCGAATCGACTAACGAGACGGCGTTTCCCCTGGGCCCACCTGCCTATGTCAGACGAACAGATCGATCGGAACTTGGAAGAACTCGGCCAGTCTTTTGGCTTGCGCCTTACTGATCGACCG
This sequence comes from Bryobacterales bacterium, assembly GCA_003132865.1. The sequence continues at coordinate 19,563 of PKYZ01000588.1, read as the reverse complement.
CCGTCCATTCAGAATCTCGGTGGCTGCCCCTTTGTTCCCCAGTACCGGCCAAATGTCCTTGTGCTTCAATCCGCGATCATCCATGAGCGCCTTCAGCGATTCGTTGGGCGACACGCGCGGCATAGGGTAACGCTTCTCCTCGTAGTCTTCGATGAGCAGCGTTAGCACTTCCGCCAGCGCCTCTTCCTCAGGGCTCAGGTCGTCGCGTTCGTCCAGGCGGAGCAGCATTTGAGTGAGCCGCTCGTGCTCGCGGTCTTCGCGTATGGGCCGGGGCAGAACTTTAACCAGCAACTTGGCATAAGCTGCATTGTTCATCTGCAGTGCGACACTCATTTCTTCCATTCTCCTCGTTCGTATGCAGCGTGTGTCAGGATATGCAGAATGAAGACGCGCTTCGTCCGATAGTTCACGCGGGCGATCAATCTGTAGTCATTGCCATGAATGTTGAACACGGTCCTACGCCCCCGAGCGATGTAGCCGCAAAACGCGGCCGCGTCCGGGGCGGCCTGAGAGGCCGCCGCAGGCTGGGAGCCTGCCCCACCAGGAAAGCCTGCGCGCGTTGCGAAAACTTGGAGCTTTTGTAAATAAAAGCCACTAGAACGCGAGCCGCAACGCCAGTTGGAACTGGCGCGGCGTCCCGCTGCCGGTGGGACTCGTATTCGCCAGCGTCGTGATCCTGCCGAAACTCGCCGGTACTGAAATATCGGCCAGCGGGTTGCCGTACTGCGCCCTGTTGAGCAGGTTGAAACACTCGCCACGGAATTCGAGCCCCGCCCGCTCCGTGATTCTGAAACGCTTGGAAAGGGCGGTATCGATCTGCCACAGGGCAGGTCCACGAAAAGCGTTGCGCCCCAAGTCGCCCCAGGCGCCCTTGGCGGGAACCAGAAAAGCGGCCGGGTTGATCCACAAAGCGGGAGTCGAACCCCCGGCGGGAGTCAGCGGCGTGCCAGGGACATAATTCGGCCGTTGATTGTTGTTGTTGCCGTCGGGCAGGGCCGAAGAAGCGCGGTCCACCGTGATATTCACGGGCAAACCGGATCGCCCGCCCGCCAGGGCATTCAGTCCCCATCCGCCAAACAGCGTCCGCCACAAGCCCGGGCTGCTCAAGTATCGTTTGCCGGCCCCAAAAGGAAGCTCATAGACGGTATAGGCGGAAAAACTGTGACGGGCGTCCTCGTCGCTGCTCGATCGGTCGCAGGCGCGGCAAGACACGTTCTCCGGGAATACGTCCTCCACACCGCTGCCGAGCGAAGCATCGTTGATGGCGTGCGACCACATGTAGTTCGCGGCCACCAGCCATCCGTGCGCAAAACGCCGCTGCACGCTTGCCTGAAGACCGTTGAAGGAACTGCTGCTCTCGTTATCCCGGAACTCGATGCGGCCGAACTGCGGATAGGGCCGCGTGCCCGCCAGCGGATCGATCAGGTTCGTGTAGCTGCGGTTCATCACATCCGTCCCCTTCGTTCCCACATAAGAGACAGTTGCCGCCGCCGAGGAACCCAGGCTCTGTTGCACGGACATACTCCAGTCCTGAGCATACATGTCCTTACGATGGCGATACAGATCCTTTGGCGTAAGAACACCGGTGGCGTTCACCAAGAACGGATCGATCGGGTAACTCAGGTTCGGAAATTGCTTTCCGCGCGTCAGGCTATAGCTGGGCACATCGTTCGCCGTCGGAAAGTTTTGGTCGTCAAGCTGTCCGTCCTCGTGGTAGATCCCGTAACCGGAGCGAATTACGGTCTTGCCGCGCAAAGCGGCCGGCGCCCACGCCAAGCCGAAGCGCGGATCGAAGCCGCCGGGAGTGGGGAAATAGAAAGGCGCGTTGGCCGGGCAGAAGCCCCCGCAAGTGGCAAAGTCGAAGGGCAGCGCGCGCCCGGTGGCTTCGTGGAAGACGCTGAAGTACTCATAGCGCATGCCCGCGTTAAGCGTCAGGTTCGGGCGGAGCTTATACTGATCCTGAATAAAGCCCGCCTCTTGCGTCTTCCGCATGCGCTTCAAAGGCATGTTAGCCACGCTGGTGGCCGAGTCGAGGGCATTGCCCGTGAAATCCGCCAGCGTGGTGTAGGTCAGCGTGCCGGTTGGCGAGCTTCCTTCATTCATCTGAATGCGCCGGATATCCACGCCGGCTTTGATCAAGTGCTTACCGTGCGTCCAACTTAGGTTGTCCAGCCAGGAGAAGGTAGTCCCATCCTGGTCCGATGTGCTGCCGGCGTTCAACGCGGTGAAGCCGGACACATTCACGATATACGGAAGGTCTGTCAGGTTGGTAGTGTGCGTGATGGCCTGATTGACGCCAAGTCTGAATTCATCCACAAGAGTAGGCGAAAACACATGCAAAAGCTCGGCCACGCCATTGAGGGGAGCCGCGTACGCCTGCTGCCGGTCGGTCAGCGTACCCAGCGGCGTGGTGCCGATCGCCTGATCGTAGTTGAAGCGCACATAGCCGGTGGTTTGACCGGTAAAGTGCTGATCGATGCGCATCATTTCCGAGCTCTCGTTGTCTATGAGCCCGCCCGTACCGGTGTACTGGGAAATGTTCGCATTGCTGGTGGCGCCCGTGCCCAGCGGATACGCATTCACGATCGGCGCCAAAGCAGGCGAAGCGGCCAGCATGCTGTTGCGGTAAGCCACAGCCGGAACAAAGCCGATCAGGGTTTGGTCCTGAATCTGCCGGAAGCCTTCATAAGTGGCGAAGAAGAATGTCTTGTTCTTTACGAGCGCCCCGCTGAATGAACCGCCGAACTGATTGAGGTGGAATGGCAGCGGACCGTGAGTTCGATCGAGCGGCGAGCGCGCGTCGAAGAAACTGTTTCGCAGGTATTCGAAAAGCGACCCGTGAAAGGCGTTTGCTCCGGAAGCCGAGGTGGCCGCGATTTGCGCTCCCGAGGCATCCCCGAACTCGGCCGTGTATTGCGCGGTGTCCACACGAAACTCCGCAATCGCTTCCGTTGGAACGGCCAGGCGCACAAAAGCCTTTTGCGCCTGGTTGGCGATGCCGGTCGCATCCACGCCGTCGAAGGTGATATACATATCGTCGCGGCCGCGGCCTACGAAACGGATGGACCGCTCGGTGCTGCCGCCTTGATCGATGGCTCCCGGCACCAGCGCCGTGAGCGTCGACCAGTTGCGCCCGTTCAGCGGCAGATTGCCGATGGCCTGGTCCTCTACCGCGCTGCCGAGTGCGGCGCCGGTCTGGTCCAATTCCACGCTGCTTGCCGTGACCGTGATCTCCTCGTTGCGGCTCGATGGCGCCAGCGACGGGTTGAGTGTGCGCGCCTGCCCCACCTCTTGCTCCACGCCTTTATAACGAATCTCTTGAAATCCGGGCTTTGAAAAGACCACGGTGTATTTGCCGATCGGCAAGTTCTCTAACGAGTACGTGCCTGTGCCTGTCGTGACAGTGGCGCGCTCCAGGCCGGTATCGGTCTCGGTAGCCCCGACTGCCGCTCCCGGGATTACCCGGCCGCTCACATCGCGGACCGTGCCGTTCAAAGAGCTTCGATCCACCTGGGCGAAACAACCGCAGGAAAGAGAGAGGATCATGCCGGCCGCCGCCACGACGCAGCGAAAAGCTTGCAATTTCGTAAACGTCGTCTGACGGCTCACCGTTGCGATCACACCTTTCGAGATCCTGTGTCAGTATATCACTGAGCATGGCGGCCGCCGTCCGGCAAGAGTACCGGTTTCGTACTATTCGCAGGTCGCTCAATGCCGGCCGGGTGCCGATGTTTCAGCTTCCGGCCGCGGGGATCGTCAGAACCGCCGGCTTCAACGTCCACGTGGCGCCCTTGTCCCTAATCGAGCGGCGGCCGCTCATAAGTGGCCTCGTCGGTCCCGTCGCAGCCCGGCTCGATTATCCCGCGATGAATAAAGTCCCGCACAAAATCCGGAATGTGGGTCTGGCTGTTGCGCTCCGCCAACGCCTCGCTCAGCGGTATCGCCAATGATCCGGCGTCAAGAACCGGCCGTCCCGCGAGGCCGGACTGGCCCGAGACTTGCTAAACTAAGATCGCTCGGTCGAAACGCCATGTCTAGATGTAATACCCGAAGGACTGCAAGCAGTTCATGACGCGGCGTGACATGCTTTGGCTCCTGGCCTCCGCCGCCCGGGCGCAACAGCCGACCGGAATGGCTTCCCGCGGCGTGGCGCCCCAACCGCGTGGCAAGCCCTCCGGCCTTCCCTTTCACGCCCGATTCACCGACATAGCCGCGCAGGCAGGTTTGCGCGAGCCGGTAATTTACGGGCCGGACGGACGGACGGATTACGTTCTCGAGTCGATGGGGTGCGGGGTCGCATTTCTCGATTACGACAACGATGGCTGGCTCGATGTGTTTGTTCTTTCGGGCACGCGCCGCGAGGGTTCGGTGGCGGGGGCCACGAACCGGCTGTACAGGAACAATCGCGATGGCACCTTCACGGATGTAACCCAACAGGCCGGTCTGACGCGCCAGGACTGGGCCTGCGGCGTGACGATCGGCGATTACGATAACGATGGCTTCGACGACATCTTCATTTCCCAGTGGGGCCAGAATGTGCTGTACCGCAACAACGGGAATGGCACCTTCACGGATGTGACGCGGGAGGCCGGCCTGCTTCACGAAGGCACGCGCTGGGGAACGGGTTGCACGTGGGTCGACTATAACCGCGATGGCTTGCTGGATCTGTTTGTCGCGCACTACCTTGTGTTCGGTTTTCAGTCCGTCCCGGCGACTGGCCGGAATCCCAAGTGCAACTTCAGAGACGTTCCGGTGTATTGCGGGCCCCTTAGCCTGCAACCCGAGCGGTGCCTGCTATATCGCAACAACGGCGATGGCACGTTCACCGACGTGACCCGGTCCGCGGGAATCGACCGCGCGGCGCCCACTTTCGGGCTGACGGCGGTGGCGGCCGATTACTTCGGATCCGGCTGGCCGGACATCTATGTCGCTTCCGATTCCATGCCGAGCCTACTGTTCCGCAACCAGCGGGATGGCTCGTTTGCCGAACAGGGCCTTCAGCTTGGTCTTGCGGTGAACGAAGACGGAACCGAGCAGGCGGGAATGGGGTTGGGTCTGGGAGACTTCGACACGGATGGCGCGCTGGATCTGCTGAAGACGCACTTCAGTGGGGATACGTCGGTGCTCTATCGCAATATCGGCCGTGGCGGTTTCGAGGACGTGACTTTGCGCGCGGGTCTGGGCGTGGAAACCCGATATGTGGGATGGGGCGCGGGCATTCAGGACCTCGACAACGACGGACTGCCAGACCTTTTCTGGGCTACCGGAAGCGTCTACCCCGAAGTGGAGAAGGCGTATCCCGATTATCCCTACAAGACGCCGCGGGTCTTGTTCCGGAACCTGGGAAACGGCAGGTTCGAGGAGTTGGTCTCCGCGGCGGGGCCCGCGATTGCCGAAGGCCATTCCAGCCGCGGAGTGGCGTTCGGAGATTTCGACAACGATGGCGATATGGACATCCTGATCATGAACGTCAACGAGCCGCCATCCCTGTTGCGGAACGACGTCAGCGGCAGCGGGCACTGGCTAAAAGTTAAACTCTTCGGCACGAAATCGAATCGCAGCGCAATCGGCGCTACGGTCATTGCCAGTTACGGAGGCCGCAGGCAAGCGCAGGCCGTTACCGCGCAGTCGGGCTATTTGTCGGTCAACGACCGCCGGCTCCACTTCGGTCTGGGCGCGGCGCAGTCAGCCGATCTGGAAATCCGGTGGCCGAGTGGACTGCGCGAGTCTGTAAAAGCGGTTTCCGCAGACCGATTGATCGCGATAAGCGAAGGCGCGGGCGTGACAAAAGTCGAAACCTTTGCCGCGCCGCGCCAGAGACGGTAATTCTTTTGGTGGCGCAGGCGGTTTCGCCTGCGATCCGCGATTGTTTCACAGCTTCCGGAATGAAGGACAATTTATGTCATGAGAGCCGTTCTGGCAGCCTGCATTCTTCTGCTGCTCGATACGCGTGGAACCATGGCCCAGCCGCTCGCCCGCGGGGACGCGGCATCGCACCTCGGCAAAGCGGTCCGGCTGATGCAGGACCGGCTTTTCAGCGAAGCTGCGGTCGAGTTCGAGCAGGCGCTTGCCGTCGATCCCAATAACGACGAGGTGCGGATTCGATACGCCACATGTCTGTTCGCACAGCAGCGCGACGGCGAAGCGCGCAAGCAATTCGAGATCGAGCGGCAGCGGCTGGGTGACCGGCCCGGTCTGAACTACTACCTGGGGCGTCTGGATCTGCGGGCCAACGATTTCACCGCGGCAATCAAGAAGCTCGCGCCGCTGGAATCGGATCCCGCACTTTCCGACGTCTCTTTTTATCTCGGTGTGGCGTACATGTCGGCCGGGCAGCAGGCGCGGGCGCTGGCCTGTCTGGAGCGGGCCGCCAGAAACAATCCGCGCGACCCCCAGGTGCATTACCGGCTCGGGCGCGTCTACTCCATGGCCGGGCGCGCGGACGACGCCGATCGCGAGTACAAGCTTTACCGGGATTGGCAGGAAAGCCAGCGGGTCGCTGAACAGTATGGCCGCGAATGCAAGGATGCGTTGCGCACCGAGGCCCTCGCCCAGGCCCGCATCGTCTGCCAGCGCATTGCGGACCCCCACGACTCGCGCCGGCTGATTTTGTTGGGCGAATTGTATTCCCAAAATGGCGCATTCTCCGAGGCCATCGAACCCTTGCGGCAGGCCGTCAAGCTGGACCCTGAGTCGTTCGAGGCGTGGAACAGTCTCGGCCTGAGCCTGTTCTGGCTGAAGCGCTACCAGGAGGCGCTGCCGCCGTTGCGCAAGGCTGCCAGTCTGAACCCGCAGTTTTTCAGCACGCTGACTCTGCTCGCCTCCACGCTGCATGCGTTGGGAGACGATGCGGCCGCGCTGCCGGTTCTCGAACAGGCTCACAATCTGAATCCCGACGACGCGCAAGTGACGTCGCGGCTGGAACAACTGCGCGCGACATTAAAAGGGAAGCGATAGTCCGGCCCGCGCCGCCGTCACCATCGCGCGCGTTACCCAGCCGGGGTACCCTCTGGGTCCGTCAGGGAGCGGTTTCCCAGAGAGTGATTGAAAGCCCTACTCCGAAGTGGTACAATTTTTTCACTTGCAGAGTGGGGCCGGCTCGAGCGGCCCGATTCGGATTTCAGAAGATCATGATTCCCACGTTCTTCGCCTGCTGTCTTCTTCTGCAAAGTCTTACGCCGGAAGTCATCGAGCACGCACAGGCCGGGGCGGCGGCGGCGCAGCAGGGCCGGCTGAATGTGGCGATTCAGGAGTTCCGCAAAGTAACTGAGTTGCAGCCTAATTCCGCGGTCGGCCACGCCCGCCTCGGAGATGCTTACTTCCAAAACGCCGAATATGGCGCGGCCATCCCGGAACTGGAGCTTGCGCTGCGGCTCAATCCCAACCTGAGGGACACCCATCAAACCTTGGGAGTTTTATTGTTAATTCAAGGAAACCCCGAGGAGGCGTTGCCTCACCTTGAGAAGATGCGCACCCCTGAGTTGCTGGGGCTCGCCTATCTGGAGACAGGAAGACTCGGCGGCGCGATCGCGGCGCTGCAGGCTGCTTTGGACAAGCAGCCCAACGATCCCAACCTGCTCTACTATTTCGGCCGTGCCACGGACTTAGCTTCGAAACGGAGCTTCGATCAGCTTGCCAAACTCAACCCCGACTTGGCGCGCAGGAGCAGCGCCGCCCTGGATAACGGGAGCCGGCCGCCTCAAGACATTGCCAGCCTGCAAAACGCGCTCGCCAACCACCCAAACGATGCGGACCTGCTTTCCGCCTTTAGCCGGGCGGCGGCGCAGGCTTCCAGACAGGCATTCGATCGAATCTTGCAATTGAACGCGAACTCGGCGCGGGCGCATCAGGTCTTAGCCGAACGATACTTTGAGAGCGGCCGCCTTCCCGAAGCGGAGCGGGAATACGCCGAATCGCTGTCGCTGAAGCCGTCCACGTCTAATGTGCACTTCGCACTTGGAAATGTCTTTGCCGCCGAGGGTAAGTGGTCCGCGGCAGTTGCGCAATTTCGCCTGGAAACGCAGCTTCGGCCGTTCAGTGCCGACGCCTTTTATAGTCTCGGCTCTGGGCTTCTGCAACAGGGACAGGCGCGCGGCGCGGTAGAGGAACTTGCCCAAGCCGATCGCCTCAGGCCGGATACGCCGCAAATTCTTCTGGCGCTGGGCAGGGCTGCGTTCGCCGCCCAGGATGCTGCACGCGCAGAAGCGTCATGGACGAAGCTGCTCGGTATCGATAATAGGAGCGGTCTCGCCGCCTCAGCCCACCTGGGATTGGCCGCACTGTATCGGCACGCCGGGAGATCCCTAGAAGCAAATCGCGAGATGGCGGCTTACGAACAACTAAAAAACCAGGGGGCCGCTAACTAACGTGCTCGCCAAAAGGATTCGATACATCGCAACCGGAGCGATCGCCGCCGCCGTTTTCGTGGCCGTATATACCCGCGGCGCCGCCGCGCCTGCCGCGCCGGAGGTTCGTTATCCTCCCGAAGACGCCTCGGCGTTGTTAGCCGCGCGAAAACAACAGCAGTTGAAAACCGTCGATCAGTTCAAGGTGTTCTATCAGTTTCAATTTGAAGATAAGCTCGAGCAGAGCGGAATCACCTTCGTGAATCGCATCGTCGATGACGCGGCAAGCAACTATCAACCGGCCCACTACGACCACGGAAACGGAATCGCTGTCGCGGACGTAGACGGCGATGGGCTGTACGACATCTACTTCGTAAGCCAGACCGGCGGGAACGAGCTCTGGAAGAACCTGGGCGGAGGCAAGTTCAAAAACATCACGGCAGAAGCGGGCGTAGGCGTGCCTGGCCGCATCAGCGTCTCCGCTGCTTTTGCGGACATCGACAACGACGGAGACCCCGATTTGTTCGTTACCACAGTGCGCGGCGGTAATCTGCTTTTCGAAAACGACGGCCATGGGCACTTCCGCGACATCACGCGCGAAGCTGGCATCGACGGCGCCGCTCATTCCTCCGGCGCCTTTTTCTTCGATTACGACCGCGATGGGCTGCTCGATCTCCTAGTGTGCAACGTCGGAAGGTACACATCGGACCGGAAAGGCGCTCAGGGGGAATACCTGGCCCTTCCCGATGCCTTCAATGGGCATCAGTTTTTCGATCGTTACGAATTCCCGGTCCTGTATCGCAACCTCGGACACAACCGCTTTAAGGACGTCACCGCCGAAGCCGGTTTGAAGCCGGTCGGGTGGTCGGGCGACGCCACGTTTACCGATCTCAATGGGGATGGCTGGCCGCAAGTTTACTTCCTCAACATGCAGGGAGCCAACCACTTTTTTGAGAATCGCGGGGGCAAGTTCTCCGAGCAGACCAGCCGGTATTTTCCGAAAACGCCGTGGGGCGCCATGGGGATCAAGTTCTTCGACTATGACAACGACGGCCGAATGGACCTGTTCGTCACGGATATGCACTCGGACATGTGGGCGGACGCATCCCCGGAGGACGAGAAGAAGAAAGCGCCAAAACCTCTAGGTGAGGACATGCTGATGGGACCAACCAGGAATTTCATTTTCGGCAATGCCCTCTATCACAATCTCGGCGCCGGTAAATTCGAGGAAGTTTCGGACCGCATGGGCGTGGAAACCTATTGGCCCTGGGGGCCGAGCATCGGCGATTTTAACGCCGATGGCTGGGAGGACATCTTCATCGCCGCGGGCATGAACTTCCCGTTCCGCTACGGTATCAATTCCCTGCTGTTGAACAACCAAGGACAGAAGTTTCTCGACGCGGAGTTCCTTCTGGGCGTCGAGCCCCGCAGAGGGAGACGCACGCACACCCCCTGGTTTGAGCTGGATTGCTCGAAAGTCCCGGCTGACGCCAAGAAATACTATCGGGACCCATGTAAGGATCAAACGGGCAAAATCACGGTTATGGCGCCGTTGGCAAGCCGGTCAGCCGCAGTTTTCGACCTCGACAACGACGGCGATCTCGATATCGTGACCAACGACTTCAACTCGGCGCCGCAGGTTCTTGTCAGCAATCTCTCTGAGCGCCGGCGGATTCACTGGCTCAAGGTGAAACTCATCGGCACAGCCTCAAACCGTGACGGGCTGGGTGCGTTTGTTCGCGTCACCTCCGGCGGCCGGACTCTGACGAAATACAACGATGGCAAGTCCGGCTACCTATCGCAGAGTTCGCTTCCTCTGTATTTTGGCCTGGGAGACGCGCAGACAGTCGATCGCGTCGTGGTCGATTGGCCTTCGGGACGCAAGCAGGTGATTACCCAGGATCTCCGCGTTAATGACGTACTGCAAATCACGGAAACAAGATAACCGGGTATTCACCTGACTCAGCCGGATGGTCTGGCGAAGTCGTGTGGGGCGGGCCCTCGCCCGCGCGGAGGCCCTGCCTCCCCGTCCGGCAGCGGGACGTGGGCGTACCGCGCGGTCCAGGGGGACCGCCAGGGCTCTGCGCGCGGATGCGGTACAGCGGGCGAGATGTACCTGTTTGGGCAGGGTGTCGCACCCGAGGCCGCCAAGGCCCGGGCAAGCTTCGAGAAGGCGTGCCAGGGAGCTTATCCCCCGGGTTGTGTGAATTTGGCCATCATGTACCGGCAGGGAGTCGGGATGCCCAAGAACGAAGCGCTCGTCGCAAGCAGTCCGGGCGTGCGATCTCGGGTTTTTGGCTGCCTGCCGGGCGCTCGGACAGAGGCCTGCCCTGCAGCCCGCCGCGGCCCAGCCGGGTGCGCGCAGAAACTCCGATCTAAGGAATTTCCCGAATTGTAATCCGCGGCGGGCGGCCAAAACAACTTGGCGGCATTAGAAACGACGCAGCGTGTCCGTTCTATTACTTTTTACGGTACTAGTACTTGACCGGACGGCAGTTTCTGTATTGACTTTGTCGCCGGATCNNCGGGGAACGATTCTGAGCGCCCCGGCTTTTGGATCGGGCGTTTCAGCGATTCACAACGAGGAGAGTGGGCACATGATATATCGTAGGTTTTCTTTGATCTTTGTGGCGCTCTGTATGACGGCGCTACCGGCGTTTTGCGGCTCGCTGCAGGACTGGGAGTTTAACGTAAACGGCACCGATTACTACCCCGCGGGGGGCGCTACGTTCGCGTCGGTACCGGGCCTGGATGCTTCTGGTTTCAATACAACTACGAGCCTGGGCACCTTTACCCTGACGTTCGATCCAGGCGTGGCTGGGAGTTACTACGTCGGAGCTTGGTTCTTCGACCCGGCCAGCGTGCCTTTCTACAACGAATATGGCGCGGTAAATGGCTCGGCTGCCGCTGGCCAACAATGGCAGATCGATATTCCGGAATACGATGCCGTTTCCGCGAATCTCGGCTCCGGGACGATTGTCGATAATCTGGCCAATGGAGCGCTGAACGGCACTAACTCCGTTCCGGGCACCACCGGCAATTATTTGGATACGTGCGGAGCGAACACGGCGGGCGGTGCACCTGATGCGACTTGCAACGATTTGGTCTCGATGGCCCAGGGTTTCAATTTCAACCTGACCGCAAGTCAGCAGGAAGTGATCACTCTGACTCTCTCGTCCAGCAACCCTGGCGGTTTCAGTCTCGAGGCAATCCACCCGGTAGACGGCGCCAACACCAGCGAGACGGACATTTTTTACCAAGCGACTGCGACGGGCGGGGGGGTTAGTCCCGTACCGGAACCGGCGTCGTGGTTGCTCCTCGCGACGGGTTTGGCGTTTCTGGCGGCCGGCGTGCGCAGGCGCCTGGCGAAACGTTAGTTCCGGAAAGAATTCATTAGGAGGAATCAACAGATGAAGACCCGATCTCTGTCCACCATTGGAATAGCGGCGTCTGCCGTCATGTTCCTAGCCAACGCGATGGCATTCGGCGCCGTAACGGTATCTACTGTACCGTGGACTCCGGCGACCCCTACAACCCCACACACGACTTACCCACTAACCTCGACGACCGAAGCGGCGATCATACTCGGGGCCACCGTTCCAAGTGCGGTGGGGTCGAGCGACACGTTCAAGTTCCAGTGGAATTTCGGCGATTCGACCTCGTCTGCTCTTACCCTGGTAACGAATCCGTATGACATTTCGGCCCAGCATCAATATCCCGCTAGCGCCGCCACTGGAACGCAGTGGACCGCCACAGTGACAGTTACAGACATAACGGTCACCCCAAACCAGACCGGGACCGCGAAATACTACGTCATTCAGGAACCCGATAATCTCGCAACTCGAGTGAACGTCGCGATCGACTGGGGCTTGTGGTATATGCATCAAACAATGTGGCGAGGCACCACCACGGTGGGCTCGAATACCGTGAACTGGGGCGGCTGGGACGGGCAGTCGGGGTCTGCAGCTTGCCCGCTTGTGAATGGCAATGCCTGGGATTGCTCCTATTACGGCGTCGTCGATGCCGAAAACGTGCAGGCCTTTGAGGTGAATGGGCATCTGCAAAGCGGCCCAGCCACCGACCCCTATACCGATGACGTGGCCCGCGGTCTGGCGAGAATGTTCACCTTCCTGGGTACGCAGGTTGCGACAAGCGACACCTACACTTACAATCCCGCAACAGCCAACTATACCTGCAAGGACGGAAGCGTTCCGACGACCGCAGATCCATTGTGCAGTACCCATGGCGGCCAATACTTCTACAATCCTGGCGCGACTTCCTGCCCCGTTCCGAATTGCGTGATTACTTTTGACGCCAACAGTAACAACATACAGACATACAGCAATGATGGCTCGGGTGAGTACAGCTATACCACATCGCCGTTCATGGAAGCCTTGATTGCCTCTGGCACGCCAACCGCCAAGGCCCCGACAGGGGCGGTCGGAGTTCTGAACGAGACCTTCCAAACTCTCGTTCAGGACATGGCGGATTTCTACAATTACAGCGAGTACGGCAGTGACTACGATGTCAGCCAAGGCTATCTTCGCGGCGACTCTCAATACCAAGGCGGGTCGTGGTTGTACGGTCCCCAGCAAGGTGGCGACAATTCGACCGCCCAGTGGGCGGCCATAGGACTTATTTCCGCCTCCCGCGCCTTCGGCATTCCCGTTCCGCCAATCGTAACGGATACCAGCAACGTTTGGATTACCAACTCGCAGGACGTCGGGCAACCGGCGCCCACCGGAACGGATCCGTTCGCCATTGGTGACAATCTTGGATCGTACGGATACCGCGGATCTTGGCAATACTCGCAGGAGTGGGGACCTTTTGCTATGACTCCCTCCGGAATGGTCCAAATGGCATTGGATGGCGTCGGCAGGACCACGAATACGGTGTTCGGCGATCCCAAGACTGCTTTCGATCAGCGCTGGAACAATTCCGAAACCTTCTACGCGGACAACTTCTGCAATGACCCTTACGCTAACGGCACCAGCGGCGGCTACAACGATGCCTACTATGCCCCCAGGGCGTATATGTATGGATTGTTCTCGTTCACGAAATCGATGCTGCTGCACGACCCAAGCTTCGGCTTGTCTCCCATTCAATACCTGAGAACGCAAACGCCGAATGTGTTTACCACAAATAGCAAAGTCCCTGCAAATAGCATTGACTGGTACGCGGCGCTATCGTCGGCCAATGGCGGTACCGATCCTTGTGATGGAGTCGCGCAAACGCTAGTAACCTTTCAGGCCTCTCCAGTAATGGGAACTTTCGATGGCCATTGGTACGGCAATACCGCCGATGTTAGCTACTATACCCAATCTCCCTTCGAGACGGCTTGGGCGCTCATCATGCTGCATGGCACGGGGTTTATAGCTTGCGTGAACAATCTCGCCGGTCAAGGATCCACCTCCGGTGCGGCGCCCGCGCGCGTTGACCTGAGTTGGACCAACCAGGCGAACTCCACATCCTATAACGTAATGCGGGGTACCGCCAGCGGCGGGCCGTACACGCTGATCGGCAATACGACCGTCACTGCGTACTCCGACACGAAGGGTCTAACCAACGGCGACACCTACTATTACGTCGTTCAACCTCTCAATGGGACCTCGGAGGTGTGCCAATCCAACCAGGCGGTCATCACGGTTCCGAAGCTCGGGGGCAGACACTAGCCACGACGTTGCGGCGGAGTAGTTGACCTCAGGCCCCCGGATTTCCCGGGGGCCTTTCTATTTTTCGCCAACTTAGTCTTTACCTATGAAACGCATCCTTCTCTCTTTCGCCTCTGCGGTTCTGCTCGCCGCGCCAGCTCTGGTGGCGTCCGATGCGGGCAAAGAACCCATTTACATCTATCTGTACGCGCGCGTGACCGACCATGTAAACCTGGACGTCACCGAAGATCGCTTGCACCGGTTGCTGCCTATGCTTGAGAAATACAGGAAGACACACCCGGAAGCGCATTTCTCGGCGACGGTTCTGTTTTCGGGTGCTGCGAGCCAGGCGCTCTCGGAGCGGAATAGTCAAACTCACATTGTGGATTTTGTGCGGGATTACATCCGGCGCGGAATCGTTGAGGCTGGCTACGATGGAACCGACGAGCCGACTTATCAGCACCGGCCTGTGCTTGACTTTTCCAACGCTCCGACCCCGGAAGACCGCTGGTTAGTGCGCGAAGCCACCGCTCAGAAACTCCTTGCCGAAGCTCGCGATCCCCTGACCGGGGCTCCGGAACCGGGCAGGACAGGCGGCCTGAAAGAGATGCGGGAAGTTTTCGGCGATGCCGTGTGCATAACAGGCATGACAATGCTGATGAATGTCGTAAATACCGGACCCCATACCCGCGCCATTACCCCGGGTGAGGAGATTCCAGACCCGCATTTCAACCGGCCGTTGACGAAGCGTAATCCGCCCGCGACAGGTTTGACGCCGGAAGTGGGTGGGGATTCAGAGTTGATTCGGCTGTTGCGCCGCGACAACACCAAGGCGATCATGTCTGGAATACCCGACAGCAACCCCGGGTTGGTTCCCGGTTTTTCGCTGGGGAAAGCGGCATTCGGCAAGTTTATGAGTCCAAGTTCCGAAACAGCGCCGGAACTCTTTTGGCAGGATGACGTTCTCCGCTCTTCGGAAACCAGCGGCGCTGTCCGTCTGGTGCATGCGTACGATGGAGCGGACGCCATGAAGACCGCGATCGGCAAGGCTGACAGGTCCAGAATTCATGTCATCCACGTGGAGCTCGCGGGTGTGCAGGACTATCTGCAGCCCGCCTTTATTAAAGGCAGCGAGTTCCCTCCGTTGAAGTACGCCTACAACCACCCGGATGACCCGCGGTTGCAGCAGGACGCATTGCTTCCCGCCGCCGGGGTGGACGCCGCGTATGCAAGAGAGGATGCGCTTCTGCAGTGGCTGGTCGAGGACTTTTTCCCCACGGATCCCGGGAGCCGTATGGTTTCGAGCACTGACTTGATGCAAATGGCAGTACCCAGTACAGGTTTCAGCATATCCGTCGCGGGCTTGCGGGCGGCCCTCGCGGACTTTTTGAAAGCCACGGGCAACAACACTGTCCTGCCCCCAGTCTTCCGGGCCGATGGGCATTATTTATCTCTCGCCAATATGTTTCAGTTGTTGACGGATGCGTTGGCGGATTTCAGCCGGACGGGCAAACTTCCGGAGTCTGTCAAAGTGGTTCAGGTCTATGGACCCGTCCGGCTGCTCCTGGGCCACGGTCCCAATGCAGGAGAGGTGTCGGTTGCATCGATAGCTCGGGTCTGCGCGCAAATCGACGCCGGATTGCACGACGGCAGCCCTGGTAAGTTTCCGAAAAATGCCATTCCAGTCTCCCTCACTGTGGAAGGCGTCGCCATGAATCCGGCTCAATTTCTGCGACTCATGGCGCTCGCGCTGGCGGCCTCGTCGCCAGATGCAAAGCTCCCGGTGAGAATGCTGTACCCGTTCACGGGTGTCGTTATCTCATATCCCAAAACGCGTGTTTTCACCGATGCCGGATTCGGGTGGACTTTGAAACCCGCGCCATTAGAGACCCCGCGCAATTAGAGACTAAGCTGGGGGCCAATCAGGAAGCCCGAACGGCGCTGCCGATCTCCGTAAAATGGTTGGGCCGGCGACGGGATTTGACATCGCCACGTGAATGGCCGCTACCTTTCTCTGGCGGAGTTGGTTCCATGTCTTGACGGACGAGTTGGCGGAACTCCACCGGACGGGCAAATTGCCGCAAACAGTGAAGGCGGTGAAGGTTTATGGACCGATTCGCCTGGTCACAGGCCACGGTCCAAACACCGGCGAGGTTACGGTGGGGGAACTCGCGCGCGTCTGCGCGAAACTGGCTGGTCGCCTGCATGACGACAGATCCACCTCGGTGCCGAACAACGCCATCCCCCCGTGCTGAAGATTCAACGGTATCGATCTGAATCCGGCCCGGGTCCTGCGGTTGAATGGCCCAGGCTGTGGTAAACCCGGCGCCGCCAGGCTCGAATCCGCGGCTCGTACTGCTGGTACCCTCTATCTTTCGAGGTTGACTTAGGCATGGGATTTGGTATTCTGATATCCGGTGATGTGGAACGGACACTAATGCGCCGGCAGAGGATAATACGCTAGCATAGGATCTGGTGCGGCAAGCGTCCGAGCACCCGGCGTCGCGTGGCTTTATGGGGCGTTACTCAGCAATATTTAAAATCCGCGCGATGAGAGCGGCCACTCTGTTCGCGCTTGCTTTGGTCCTGCCGGCAGCGGCTCAGGTAACCACCGGAAGCATCACCGGCTACGTGTTGGATCCGGCAAACCGGCCCATCGCCGGGGCCAAGGTGGCGGCGTCCGACTCCTTGCGCTCGACCGTTCGTGAAGTGGTCACGGACAACAAGGGCCTTTACTACTTCGCCGATCTGCCGCCGGCCGCGTATACGGTGGATTGCTCGGCTACGAACTTCGCCACGGCGGCCGCAAGCGTAAAGGTTGCCGTGAACGCGAATGCCCGTGTGGATTTTCAATTGCCGATCGTCGCCCGGCGGGAGACGGTCACAGTCGAAGGGATCGTGCATGCGCTCGAAAGCGAATCCGGGGCGCTGGGCACGGTGATCGACCAGAGCCGCATCGACAGCTTGCCCCTCAACGAGCGCGATTTCCTGCAGCTTGCGCTGCTCACGCCAGGCGTGCTGCCGCCGGTCCAGAATTCCGAGCTTTCCACCCGCGGCTCGTTCGCCATGCATGCCAATGGAGGCCGCGAGGAGTACAACAACTATCTGCTCGACGGCGTGGATAACAACGATCAGGATGTGAACCGGTTCGTGCTCCAGCCTTCGGTGGACACCATCCAGGAATTCAAGATCGCCACCAACAGTTACAGCGCCGAGTACGGAAGGAATGCGGGCGGGCAGGTGAACGTCATCACCCGTAGCGGAACGAATGACTGGCATGGCTTCGCTTACGACTATCTTCGCAACCGCGACTTAGACGCGCGCAATTTCTTCGATGGCAGCACTAAGCCCGAATATGTACGGAACCAGTTCGGCGGCGGGGCCGGCGGGAGCATCGTCAAGAACCGTACGTTCTTTTACGTCAGCTACGATTCCTTGCGGGAACGCTTAGGCTTGAGCCAACTGGCCACGGTTCCGACCGCGGCTGAACGCTCCGGAGATCTTTCGGCGCTGGGCACGACGGTCGTCGATCCGTATACCCAGACGCCTTTCCCCGGCAACCGGATTCCGGCCTCGTCGATCGATCCCCTGGCCGCCAAGGTCCTGGCGATGTACCCGCTGCCGAATCTGCCGGGCACGGTGGGGAATTATCTGGCCCAACCCATCGGGCAGGACAATACATGGCAGTTCAACGGACGGCTCGATCAGATCCTGACCGACAGGGACCGGCTTACCCTGCGTTATAGCTATGGGCACAATAACCTGTATGAACCGTATGCCGAGAATTCCACGCAGGTACCCGGATACGGCGATTACTTGTACGATCGCGGACACAACGCCCTGATTCATTACGACCATGTGTTCAGTCCGAGCAGGGTCGATTCGCTCGTGCTGGGCCTGAATCGCGCCACGCGCCTGCTGCTGCCCCAAAACTACCAGACGAATGTCAATCAACTCTGGGGGGTGAATTACCTGCCAACCGACCCGGTGGACTACGGGTTTCCGAGCGTCAGCGTCGCGGGCTTGTCATCGGTGGGTGATGTGACGAGCCTACCCATCAACCGGCATCCGACAACATACCAGGTTACCGACGCGCTTTCCACTCTGCGCGGCAACCATGCCCTCAAAATAGGCGTGGAGTATCGCTGGCTGGCACAGAACGGCATTCTGGATGTCTACGGCCGCGGCTCGATGTCGTTCGCGGGCGCGCTTTCCGGCAGTGGCATCGGCGACCTGCTGCTGGGCCTGCCGGCCTTCGCCATTCAATCCACATTCGACAACACGCAGACCCTGCGCACCAGCGCCACCAACGCGTATTTCCAGGACGATTGGAAGGTCGCCCCGCGGCTGACACTGAACCTGGGGCTGCGCTATGAATTCAACACACCGCCCACCGATCCTACCAACCGGATGGCCGCGTATGACTTCGCCACCGGCCAGGTGGAGCAGGTGGGAACAAACGGGCTGTCCCGCTCCGGCATCCGGCCGGATTACAAGGATTTCGGCCCGAGGGTGGGTTTCGCGTGGTCGCTCACGCCGCACACCGTCATGCGGGGCGGTTACGGCATTTACTACGACGCCGGCATGGTGGTGGTGAACTCGGCGCTCTACTTTAATCCGCCTTACTTCAATATCCGGGTGTTCTTTCCCAGCCAGGCCGGTCTGTTGACGCTGGCCAATCCTTTCCCGCTGAACTTATCGTACGTGCCGCCGCCTTCGCTTTCCACGCTGAGTCCGAACCTGACCACGGCCAATATACAAGCCTGGAATTATACGATTCAGCGCGAGCTGCCGTCGGCCGGAACGCTGACTGTCTCCTACGCAGGATCGAAGGGGACTCACCTGATTTACTCGCGCAACATCGATCAGCCGCCGCCAGGGCCGGGAGATCCAAGCACCAGAGTCCCGAATCCGGCCTTCGGCGGCATCGACTACATCGACAGCGGCGCCAACTCCAGTTTCAACTCGCTGCAAGTCACGTTCAACCGTCCTTTACGGCGCGATCTTTCCGTGCTGGCGGCTTACACCTTCTCGAAATCGATTGACGACACCTCGGCCTTCGAACCCGTAGGTACGGACCAGAATTTTCCGCAGAACAGCTACAACTATCGTGCCGAGCGCGCGCTTTCGAGCTTCGACATGCGTCACCGGGCGGCCGTGGCTTACGTCTACCGGCTGCCTTTCCGCAACCGCTGGCTGCGGAATTTTGAAAACAGCGGGATCGTGACCGCGCAGTCGGGCCAGCCGTTCACGCCCCAGCTTGAGTTCGATAACAGCAACACCGGCAATACCGGCGGCGCGGGAAACGGCTACGACCGGCCCAACGTGGTGGGCAACTGGCACTTGGCGAATCGCACGCCCCAAGAGTGGTTCAATACCGCCGCGTTTGCGATTCCGCCGCCGTACACTTTCGGCAATGCCGGCCGCAACATCCTGGTCGGCCCCGGGCTGTTCACGGTGGACACATCTCTGGCCCGGCGTTTTCAAGTGGGCGAGCACAGTGCTATCGTTTTCGAGGCGCAGGCCTTCAACGCCCTGAACCGCGTGAATTTCCAGATGCCCCAGAA
>PKYZ01000443.1 GCA_003132865.1 Bryobacterales bacterium | reverse complement strand
GTCCAGCGTGGACAGCGGCGTAGGTGTGAACGGCAGCGTGCAGAGCGCCGGTCTGTCCAGCGGCAACGGGGGATCGAGCGGCGGCAACACCGGCGGCGCGGCGATTCAACAGGTCGGCCAGGTTACGCCGAATCTCGATCCCGTTCTGCAAAACGCGACGACCTTCGAGCACCTGAGCCAGCCGCAGGCCAACCAAGTCGTCAGCCAAACGACCACCCTGGTCCAGTCCGTGCACGCCTATAACACCATCCTCCAGGAAGGGCTGATAAGCGGCGGCATAGTGCAGTTTCGGGACTACGAAGGGTACTTGAAAGAAAACGCTCCTTCCGACAGCCTGAATCCCGCAGTGGGCCCTCATATGGATCTGTCTTTGCAGCACAACCTTCTGCGAGGCGCCGGCGTCAAGCTCAACAACCGCTTCATCCGCATCGCACAGATCAACGTGGTCGGGTCGCGCGAGACGTTCCGCTCGCAGTTGCTCGATCTGACTGCCAGCGTACTCAACCTCTATTGGGATTTGGTCGGCGCCAACGACGAACTGAAGGTAAGACAAAGCGCCCTGGACATGGCGCAAAGGTTTTTCGAGGACACCCAGAAGGAGATCGCCGCAGGCGCCATGCCGCAAGTCCAGCTTCCGCGCGCCAAAGCCGAGGCTTCCAGCCGCCTGCAGGATGTCGTGGTTGCGCAATACGATGTGCGCCAACGGGAAAACCTGCTCAAGGACGCCTTAACCCGCGCGCCGGATCCCGAGATAGAGGCTGCCGAAATCGTGACGCTCGACCGCATCCAGGTCCCGGACACCGACGATTTGCCCCCTTTGCGCCAATTGGTCGGCACGGCCATGGAGAAGAGGCCCGACGTGGCGGTCTCGAAGTTCCGGGACCAGACCTCCGAGATCTCGCTGGCCGGAACTGAGAACCCTCTTTTGCCGAGCCTGCAGGTTCAACTGCAGACCTATAACCGCGGCGCGGCGGGTGCGCCCCAGAATGCGCCGGATCCGTATTTCATCGGGGGTTATGGCACGGCGCTCAAACAGATATTTCGCCGGGATTTTCCCAGTGAGCAGGGCCAGTTGAGTCTTTCGATTCCTGTGCGAAACCGGCAGGCGCAAGGCGACTATGGGATCGACCAGTTGCAATTCCGCCAATCGCAGGTCGGCAGCCAAAGAGACATGAACCAGATCGTGGTGGATATCTCCAACCAGCTCAGCGCCCTCCGCCAGTCTCGCGCCAAATACTCGGCGGCTAGGCAAACCCGGATCCTGCAAGAGGAGTTACTCGCCAGCGAGCGCAAGAAGTTTTCCTACGGAATATCTACGTTCAACGACATCATCATCGATCAGCGGGCGCTGGTTGCCGCGCAGATATCCGAGGTGAATGCGTCGATAACTTACGCGCGCGCCCGCGTGTCTCTCGACCAGGTGCTGGGCGAGACTTTGGAGAAGAACAATATCTCTCTCGATGAGGGACTGAGCGGGAACCTCCATCGTCGATAGCGAGGCTCATGACATGACTTGTGGGGCAGCCAGGATGCCTGCCCCACATTCGAACGGGGCCAGATCCGAAATTGGCACAGTTATTTCATGACAGTCCCTTACGAGCCGTGCCCGCGCCGTCCCTCGATGGCATCGGCCAGCAGGGCTTCGAGCGTACGCAGCTTTTCCGGTTGGCCCATCACGATCAGGTAATCGCCGGCGGAAATGGGCGTGTCGGCCGGAGGATTGAACACCATTTCGCCGTCGCCTTTGCGGATGGCCAGCACGATCACGCCGAATTGCCGGCCAATTTGTAACTCGCGGATGCTCTTCGATACTAAGTCGCTATGCCCGGAGACGCGCACTTGTTCGATGACCACCTTCAGCCCGGCCGCCTGTGTGGTGAAATCCAGGAACTGCACCACGTGCGGGCGCAGTAGGGCTTGCGCCAAGCGATGGCCGGTGATGGCGTAGGGGGCGAAGACTGCGTCGGCGCCCGCGCGGCGCATCTTATCCTCGGCGCTCTCTTCGGCCGCGCGCGTGGCCACGTAGATTTGCGGATTGAGGAACTTCGCCGACAGCAGCACGAACAGGTTGTCGGCGTCGGTGGCCAGCGCGCACACCAGTCCTTTTGCGCGCGCCACGCCCACGGCGACCAGAGTTTCGTCGCGCGTGGAATCGGCGGCCACTGCCAGCATGCCGGCGGCGATGGCCTTCTCTACCCGGTCGCCGTCGATATCCACTACAACGAACGGCACGCCGGCCTGCTGTAACTCGGACGCGGCGCCGCGGCCTACGCGCCCGAAGCCGCAAATCACGAAATGATTTTGTAACTTTTCGATCATGCGTTTATTCCGCCGTTTGCCTATTAACTCGCCGAATTCCGCTTCGATTACCGTTTGAGTGATCGCGCCGATGGCCACCAGGATGGTGGTCACTCCCACGACTAAAAGGAAAGAATTGAGGATCCGGCCGGAGGGGTGCAACTGGTCGCCATAGCCGACCGTGGTCATGGTCAGCAGCGTGGTATAGAAAGCGTCAAAGAGGGAGTAACCCTCGATGAGCATGAAGCCCGCCGTGCCGATCGCCAACACGGCCGCCAGGGCCAAGGCGACGAATAGGAAGCGGCGCGTCAGCCGATCCATGGAGTGAAACGGCGGAGTCACATCGTGTTCTTCCGGAAGATCAAGATATGTTGCCGCGGCAGGTTCTCCAAGGTCTTCTCCAGCCGGAAGCCTTCCGGCTCGATTTCCGCCTTAACCTCCGCCACGCTCATCTTGTGCGCCGGCAGGATGGGCACCTGGGGATCTTCCTTGCGGTATTCGAGTAGCACCATGCGGCCGTCGGGCTTGAGTGACACGCGGATTTTCCGCAGCATCTTTTGCGGTTGGGAAAACTCGTGGTAGACATCCACCAGCAGCGCGAGATCGATGCGGCCGGCCGGCAGGCGCGGATCGTCCTCGGCGCCGAGCACGGCTTCGTAGTTCGCCAGCTTGCGCTCGGCCATGTTGTGGCGCAGCCGATCGAGCATGGCTTGTTGAATATCGACGGCGTAGACTTTGCCTTCGGGTCCGATGCGGGCGGCGAGGCGCCAGGTGAAGTAGCCGACGCCGGCGCCGATGTCCGCCACCACAGCGCCTTTGGGAATGCCGATCGCGGCGTTGATCGCATCCAGGGCCGCGTCGGGGGCCTCCTCGGCCTCGCGCTCGGGGCGCACCAGCCACGGCGCGCCAGCCATGCCCATGACCGGGGCAGTTTGGCGGCCGGTTACGGGATGCGCGTCCTGGCAGCAGGCCAGCGTTTGGAGGGCGAGCAGGCAGGCTAGCAGCGCGCGGGACATTCCTTACAGCATACCTTACAAGATGGCGCGCCCATGCGCCGCCATTGGCAACGGGTCAAGACAGGACTACGATATGGGTGGAAGGTTTTTTAGGAGGCACAGTATGCTTTCCGGAAAGCTGATTCACCTGATCGAAGCTCATCAGGAGCAGATCGCCACCAGCGTGCTTCGAGAGATCCGCAAACACCCCGATCTTGCCGGCTTGCGCAAGTTGTCCGATGTCGAGCTGCGCGAGCGGGGCCAGCAGATTCTGGAGCACCTGGGGCACTGGCTCTCGGCGGGGTACGAAGCGGAGATCGCGCAACGTTACGAGATTCTGGGAAAGGCGCGTTTTGAGGAGTCCGTCCCGCTCCACGAATCGGTGCGCGCGCTGACGATCATCAAAGACAAGATGATCGACTTCGTGCACGACCAAGGGCTCGCCAGGACTTCGGTGGATCTGTACGCGGAAGAAGAACTGGAGCGCCGTGTGGGGCGCTTCTTCGACGAACTGACCATTCACATGGTGCGCGGCTACGAGACCGCCTGGCGCCGGGCCGCGCACGCTGTCGCTTGACGCCGTTTATTTCTTCAGCGTCCGGATGTAGGCCACCAGGTCGGCCGCCTGCGCGTCACTGACTGCAACCGCCTTCATTTTGCCATTGCCCGCGGTGATGTCCTTCTTCAGTTCGTCATCCGACTTGGCCTGTACTTCCGCGGAGCCCAGGGCCCGCATCTTCATCACCGGCATGCCGGAGCCGTCGGCCTTGTGGCATATTTTGCACTTGGCGTCGTAGACCGTCTTGCCATCGGCGGCCGATCCAAAGGCTTGGACGGCGCCTAAGGCAAGAAGAACCACACAAACAGGTAAGAATCTCATCAACTACCTCCTCGGGGCATTGTAGCGCAAAGCGAAAGGATATGGACGGGCCCGGCGAACTGTAAGGTGAGCCGCGCAGACGGGCGTCGCGGTCTCATCCTCATCCCACATTTTCATTTTGAACACCACTCACAAATCTTCCGACGTTGGTCGTCATCAATATTTATGCGGGTTTGAACGCAATGAAGGCGCTCCGGGGACCACACCTAATCGGTGAGAGACAAAACGGGCCATTTCAACTCTCCTTTAACGCTTTTCTGAAGGTGGATTTCCACGGATCGCGGGTTACCTCCGACGGTGGCCTGATTCTGGTTTGTGAGTTGGAGGAACGTTTGGGCTTCGGTGATCTCATCGCGCGCCACCTGACCGACTCGCGGCACGGCAAGAACACGCAGCTTCCGCTGGCGGACCTGCTGCGCCAGTCGGTCTACAGCAGGATTGCGGGCCACGAAGATGTCAACGACGCGGAGCGGCTCTCGCAAGATCCGACGTTCCGCCTCATCGGTTCCGAGAAAACTGGGACCGTGGTGCGGCGCTGAGTTCCCGCTTGCAGACTCTTGAGACCGAGATCCTGGCCGCAGAGGAGAACTTCCGGAGCTTGGCTCGCGGTCGGCCCGGCGGGTGAGTAATATTAAATCTTGTTAATGAATGCGCCGGGGCGACTGCTGTGGATCTAAAATGAACCCGGAAGTCAAAATGGAGATTCCGAAAGGAGTATGCTTCGATGAACCACCGCATATTGGTGCTCGCGGCCTGCGCGATAGCTCTTTCCGCGCAGTCTGTCAATTTCACTATCTCTAACCCGGGTCACGTGTTAACCGCGACCAAATCCGATCCTCGCGCCGTCGAGATGTTCACAGTCGATTTAGTCGACTCTAAGGGTAATCCGAAAGGCGAATACATCGGCATCGTCGAAAATCGGATTGCACCGATCATGCTCATGGCCGAGGAGCAGTTTCGGCCGCCTTTCCCTTCCTGGTACAAGGGTCTGGACTTACACGTCAAGGATTCGAAGGTGTGCTTCGTCGGCGACGACAACCCCATAGTTAGCCAGCGGAATGCGGATCTGACGGCCGGCCGCACGTTCGACCTTTGGAGAACAATGGCCGCACAGAGTGTACGGCCTGACGCGAGTTGGCAGGACTGTACCATAAGCCAGGAAAGTGCCCAAGGGTACGTCGATGGCCAACAGGTGCGTTCACAGACAGATACCCATGGCAATCAAATCGCCAATGCCACTGCGTTTAGTGATGGAGGTGAGCAGTCCGTATCCACCATCATCCAGTTGCACGAATCCTGCCCCGCCGGGTTATATACCGGATGGCTGCAAACGGCGGTTGGCATTGACACGGGATGCCCTCCCGGACAAACCATCTATTCAGGAAGCGCACCGGCGTACAACGGATCTCTGATTTTATTCCTTCTATCTCAGGGCACAATTACCCCGAATTACGGATGGCAAAATCCGTCAATGAACTGGTATGTCGGAGCCAGTTCGCCGTCGTTTTCCGGCCAGAGCGGAGGGCCGTGTAACTGATCCTGCCGAGTAGCAGGTCAGTGAACTGGGCGGAGCCAAAGGCCCCCCGCTCTGTGGTGTGCGTAGTAAAAGGCGAGCGGGGGTGCCTTTGGCTCCCCCGCTCGTTTTCTTGGGTTTTTTCAGTCCGACTCCTGTTTTCATGCCTTCAGGGTCGATCCTCGCCATTCCTCAACGCCTTCCTTCAACCTTAGGCGCCACCTCGAAGCAGCCCCCTTGGGCTTGCGGGCGGCGGTTGAGTCCTTGTTTGTGTGTCAAGATGGACGTGATCGTAGCCGGTACGAATCCGGTGGCCACGGACATGATGGCGGCCGGCCTTATGGGATTCGCGCCGGAGGAGATCCCCACGTTTCGGTGGGCAAATAAGGCAGGCATGCGCCCTGGCGCGCTCGACGAAATCGAGATTCGTGGCTTATACTTTATGACGGCCCTAGGATCGAGGCCGGCGTCGTTGCAGGCGCCGCCCTTGGAGGCGCTGACGGCCGGTATGCGGACGCCGTCCTCACGCAGCAACTTTGCAGCGATGTGCGCGCTCTGGGATGCTCGACGGTCCACGCGCAAGCGGATGGTGCCGTATCATGGACGTATGCCGGAATTGGTATTTGAGGTTGTCCAAGAGCCCGATGGCGGCTATTGCGCCGAATGCCTGACTGAGAACATCTTTACGCAAGGGGATACATGGGAGGAGTTGCGCAGGAACGTCATCGAGGCGACGAACGCGTTCTTTTTTGACTGGGAGCCAGTCATATGATCCTAGTTAGTTAGAGGAAGCGCGATCAGGCGGTCGGACCCAGGGGACCCCGACCAGGGGGTCTGCCCCACAGAATGTATGGCGATCATACAGAAAATGTACTTTATGTTGGCGGGGCTGCCTGGAGCGCCGGGGCCAACTTCCTGATTCCACGACCGTGCCCGCTTGGCGCGAAACGTGCCATCTTAGTGGGCATGACTAGAGATTGGGAAGGCCATCTGGACCGATGGACGACCGCGGGCCTGCTGGACGCGGATAGTGCAAGCCGCATCCGGGCGTGGGAGAGCACGCAGTCACGTTCGCAGAGTCTCGGTTGGCCGGTTCGGATCGCGCTGGCATTTGGGGCGATTCTGCTCGCTGCCGGCGTTTTACTGTTCGTGTCCGCGCATTGGGACGAGCTATCGCCCGCGGGCCGCATGTCGCTGCTGGTAGCGACCGTGGGTGTCCTGCACGGCTGCGGCGCCGCGGCGGCGCGCCGCTTCGAAGGGCTCTCCATGGCGCTGCACGCGGTGGGCAGCGTGGCGCTGGGCGGCGCCATCGCACTGGCGGGACAGATCTTCAACCTGTCCGAACACTGGCCGGGGGCCGTGCTGCTGTGGGCCATCGGCTGCGCGCTGGCGTGGCTGCTGCTGCGGCACTGGACGCAGGGCGCGCTATGCGCCGTACTGTTTCCCTGGTGGCTGGCCGGAGAGTGGGATACACGCGTGCCGCTGGCGAATTCGCGCTCGATGTTGCCCGTTTGGGTGGGCGTCTGCGCTTTGAGCTTCGCGTATCTAAGTGCGCGCCGTTCGCCGGCGGATTCGCCGCTACGCAAGGCGTTGATGTGGTTGGGCGGGCTCGGGTTGTTGCCGGCCGCGGCCATAGTGGCGTCATACGGGCTGTGGGAGCGCGGGGAAGTGGCGTGGGGATCGGAAGCCTACTGGATCGCCTGGGCGGTGGCGCTGCTCGTCCCGCTGCTGGCCGCGCTGGCACTGGATGCGCGGCGGGCCGTCTGGAACGGAGTAGCCATTGCCTGGACCCTGGTGCTGGCCGTGACCGGCAGTGGACCGCACGCCTCCATTGCGATGTACTGCTGGTGTGCGATCGGCGCGGCGGGCTTGGCGGCGTGGGGCATCCGCGATGCGCGCGCCGAGCGGGTGAACTTGGGCGTCGCCGGTCTGGCGATCACCGTACTGGCGTTCTATTTCTCGAGCGTGATGGACAAGCTGGGCCGTTCCGCGAGCTTGATCGGGATCGGCCTTCTGTTTCTTGGCGGCTGGGTGTTGGAACGGACGCGCCGCCGGCTGTTGACGCATATGTCAAAGGAGGCTTTATGAAACCGGTATATCGCGGTATCGCGGTTACTGTTTTGCAGTGTCTGATCGTGCTGAGCGTGGCCGGCAAGTACGCACTGGATCGCGAGCGGCTGCCGCGAGTTTGGGCGATGGCGGCACCGTTCGATCCGTATCTGCCGGTGCGCGGACGCTATGTGAGCTTGCACCTACAGGTGGAAGCGGCGCCAGCCGTCGCGGCGCAGCCGGTGTCGGCCCGCCTCTCCGCCGTAAGGGGCCGGCTGGTGGCAACGGCGGACCCCACGGGCGCGTTGCACATCATGCCGGCAGTCGTCAGAACGGCGGCCGAGCCAATCGGCACGCAGTGGGTTCTCGTCGAACGGGTCGCGTTCTTCATTCCCGAACATGTTCCCGACCCTTCGCGCCGCGCTCCGGGCGAGGAGCTTTGGGTCGAGGTGAGCGTGCCCGCGAAGGGCAGCCCGCGTCCGATTCGGCTGGGCGTGAAGAAAAACGGGGTGGTGACGCCGCTGGAGTTGCGGTAAGGGCAGTCGTGGGGCGGACCTCCAGGTCTNNGGAGTCCTGCCCCACGAATAACGCGTTACGGGAAAATACCCCGCACGCGGGTGGCTTCGGCTACGCGCGAGACGGCCAGGATATAGGCTCCGGTCCGCATATCGACGCCATAGCTTTCGGCGGTGCCGTAGACTTCCTTGAAGGCCGCATTCATGGTCCGCTCGAGGTATTGGTTCACCTCGATCTCGGTCCAGAAGAAGCCGTACAGGTCTTGCACCCATTCGAAGTACGATACGGTGACGCCGCCGGCATTGCACAGGATGTCGGGGATCACCAGCACGCCGCGCGCGAATAACTCCTTGTCGGCGCCGGGAGTGGTGGGGCCGTTGGCGGCTTCCGCGACGATCTTGGCCTTGATGCGGTCGACGTTGTCCATCGTGATGGTGTTCTCGAGCGCGGCAGGCACCAGGATGTCGCACTTCAGCTCCAGCAGGTCCTTGTTGGAGATGAAATCGCAGCCGGGGAAGCCGACGACGGTGCCGGTCTCGTCCTTATACTTAATGACCGCCACGGGGTCCAGGCCCGCGCCGTTGTAGATGCCGCCCTTGGAGTCGCTGACGGCCAGGATGCGGGCGCCGTCCTCATGGAACAGCTTGGCGGCGATGCTGCCGGCGTTGCCGAAGCCCTGCACCGCGACGGTGGCCTTCGGGAGCGAAATGCCCTTGATCTCGCACGCCGCACGGGAGGTGTACTGGCAGCCGCGCGCAGTCGCCTCGTTGCGGCCCTTGGATCCGCCCAGGCTGAGCGGTTTGCCGGTGACCACGCCCAGTTCGGTATGGCCATGCAACATGCTGATGGTGTCCATGAACCACGCCATTGTCTGGGAGTTGGTGTAGACGTCCGGGGCTGGGATATCGCGATCCGTTCCGATGATCGGCGAAATCTCGGTGGCATAGCGCCGCGTGAGGCGCTCCAACTCATTGAGCGAGAGCTGCTTGGGATCGACGCGGACGCCGCCCTTGGCGCCGCCATAAGGGATGTTGACGGTGGCGCACTTCCAGGTCATCCAGGCGGCCAGGGCCTTCACTTCGTCCAGGGTGACGCCCGGGTGGTACCGGATGCCGCCTTTGCCGGGGCCGCGGGACAGGTTGTACTGCACGCGGTAGCCTTCGAACACCTGAATTCGCCCGTCGTCCATGCGCACGGGGATGGAAACAATCAATTGCCTCTTGGGTTGTTTCAGAATGGCTCGCAGTCCCGCATCCAGTTTGAGGTGATCGGCCGCAGTATCGAACTGCTCTTGGGCGATTTCAAAGGGATTCAGGACTTCTTTGGTCAATACGGCTGTACTCATACTTTCTCCTTATTTAGAGGACGCCTGCGGTAACAAGCTCCTCGTGTTCTTGCACATGCCGGGCCATGCCCACCTGATGAAGTGGCACATGGCGGCGGCAAAACTCACATGCGCCGGCATCGGCATAATAGGTGCCGTCCAGCTTGGCCAGGTAATAGAGCGGCAAAGATCCGAAGCCGCGGGTTTGCGGCGTGGGCTGATAGACCAGGACAGCCAGGGCCACCACCTGTGCGCCGCGGGCTTCGAGCAATTGGCGGGCTTCGGTGAGCAGCATGCCGGAACGCAGAATATCGTCGACCAGGACGACCTTTTCGCCCGCGACCGGCTCCAGGAACTGGCGAAAGCGCATGGGCACGTCGCGGCCGTCCTTTTCGGCCCAATATACCTGGCCGGCGCGCAACGCCTCGCAGAGTCCGTAGGCCACCGGCAGGCCCGCCGGGGTGGCCGAAACGATGGACAGCTCGGGGACGAGCGCGCGCAGCTCGGAGTTGGCGCGCAGTTTACGGCTCAGGCCGACGCTGAGGGTTTTGGCGTTGCGGTGATAGCGCATGGCCAGCGCCGTTTCCAGGTTGATGTCGGTATGCAGGCCGTTGAGACACTCGAAGTGCCCGTTTTGTAAGGCTCCGGTCTCGCGCAGGAGCGCGAGCACCTCATCTTGGGTGGGAACCAGTTCCATGGCTACCTGCCTTTCGGTGACGATTCTATAGTATCAGAGGTTTTTGTCGTTATCCATCTTTCACCAACGAAAAAGTGGTGCTGCCGCGAAATTCAACGCAGTTTTTCCTCGACGCTGCGGATTTTATCCTCCATGTGTTGTTCGCGGTCGGTGCGGGTGCCGAAGCGCAGGCTGGAGGTGATGCGCGGCACGCCCATGGCGTGGACGACTTCGTGGCAGCGTTTGATGGCGGCGAACACGTCGTCCCACTCGCCTTCGATGTTAGTGCCGTAGGCGTGCAATTTGGTTTTGAGGCCGGCTTCGGCGAGCACGCGCTCGCAGGCAGCCACTTCTTTGGATACGGAAGTCCCGATGCCGATCGGGACCACGCAGAGATCTGCAATGACCTTCATGGGAGCGCCTCCTGGCGGACAAACACAGTCTAACAGGGTGGTGAAAAGGCCAAAACATGGCTGGCCGCAGATGAACGCAGATAAACGCCGATGAAAACAACCGTTTGTTCGCGTTTATCGGCGTTGATCGGCGGCTGCATACGAATCGAATCAGACCGGGCCCCGATGTGCGCCAGTGGTTAAGTATAAGCGGAGGACCCTGCGGGGCAGCGGCGACTGCCAATTCTCGCTGATTCTGGGGCAATGCCGCAATGCCAATGCCAATGCTTGCAGACCTCTAGAACCCGGCCTAATTCGGTTGTACACTAATACCGCTCGCGCACGATATCGGAAGTCCGGACCTTAATACCTTAGGGGCTCGTTGAAATCGGCGTAAGCGCTCAGGATACACTATGAGCCGTCACGATCGCTTCCAGAACGAACGCTTGGGGGTCTCGATTCCCAGCAGCCGCTTGTAGCCTTCGGCCTCACCTTCAGGCAGCGGCTTCGAGGCGCGCAGCACATCCACCACTTCCAGCAGGCGGCAGTAGTGATCCAGGCAGTGCCAGCAGCCTTTCGCGTGGCGCTCCATTTCCTCGCGGCCGCGCCAGGTAGTGCGGCCGTCGATCACATCGAAGAAAGCCTTGGCGGGCAGGCAGTCCTTGGTGGATAGTGCGGTGGCCGCCTGGCCCAGCAGCGGACCGTTATCGGCCAGCAGGGTGCTGCGCCACGCACCCACGCTGCCGCGGATCAACTCGGCGGCGCGGGCACGGATCTTCTCCACCGTTTGCGGCGACATGCGCAGCATGCGGCCGGTATCCGGATCGGGGTAGCGCATGGTTTCGAACCAGACCGTTAGCTTCTCGGTGAGCGTCAGCGGCTCCAACGCTGCGCCCAGCGCCTCGATCTCGATGGGGACTTCGGGCGCCGCGCTGGCGCGGTCGGCTTCCACGGCGCTCAGCACGTGCTGCCGCAGTTCGGCTACGAAGGCGCGTTCCGGGGCTGGATCGAGAGATTGGAAGAGGCTGGATTCGGGTTGGTGGAGCTGTAGCAGCACAAGCTCGATTAGCGCTTGGTCGGCGGCGCGATCGGGGAAGTAATGCGTGAGGAGTCGGCGGATTACTGGGATGTAGTTTGTTAGGAAGTACGACCAGCCTTCGGGACGGCCGTTGCGGCAGTCCCGGAT
>PKYZ01000509.1 GCA_003132865.1 Bryobacterales bacterium | reverse complement strand
GACCGCTATCCCTACCGCGACTGTCCAGTTTCTGCGGACCCTCCACGGCCCTACTTGACGGACCCCACGGGCATGCTCCGCAGCGCCTCGATCTCCCGCAGCATACCTTCCACCGTTGCCCGCGCCACCACCTCACCTTTCTCCCGCGTGGCCAGCGTGGCGTCGCCATAGATCCCGCTGGCCGAGTACGCGCCGGGCTTGTGCGGATCGCGGGTCAGCCCGCCGCCCTCCGAAGGATGGTAGTCCTTCACCGCCTGCATATCCACCGACGCCGGATCGATGTACAGCATGAGCGACGTCTCGATCTCATCGGCATGCGTCCCGCCCTCTTCCTTTTTGACCCGCTTCTCGGCTTCCGCGCCCACTTCGAGGATGTTCGTGTACCGCAGCACGATTCCGTCGGCGGCCAGCAGCTCCGCGGCGGGCTTCAGCGCGCGCAGCGTCGAAACGCCCGTGTTCAGCGCATAGAATCGCTTCGGGCCGTACTGTGCCAAAGCGCGGCAAATGTCCACCAGCATGTCGCGCGCGGTCTCCAGGCGCAACGTCGTCGAGCCCGGATACTCCACGAACGTTGGATAGAAACTGTAGTTTGCGGTCGGCGCCACCACCACATCGGCGCGTTCGAGGATCTGCCGCTTATAATACTCCGCTTCGAGATAGTCGGTCTTCAGTTTCAGGTGCGGCCCGTGCTCTTTCGATTCGGCGCNNGTCTCCGGCTTCAGTGCCTTTTCCGCCTCCACCCAAGTCAAATCCGCGAGCACGATGCCTCGCCGCTGGCCAATGCCCAGACTGGCTGCCACAATCGCAAGCCACAATCTCCGCGGCATAGCGTTCCTCCTCGATTGTGTTAACGTAACATGCTATGTTCAGCCGAACCGCACGGATCGCCTGCTTGCTGGCGGCGGCGCTCGCCTGCTCCGCCGCCGATAAGGTCACTTCCCTCGATGTGCGTCTTCTCTCCACCATGCTGACGGCCGATGAGGGCTATGGCGAATGGGACTTCGCGGCGCTGGTGGTCGCCGATGGCCACCGCATTCTCTTCGATACCGGCGCGCATCCGGACACCGTACTACGCAACGCCCGCGAGCTGCACATCGATCTCTCCAATGTCCCGGACGTGATCCTTTCGCACCATCATCTCGATCACACCGCGGGACTGGTGACGCTGCGCCGCGAATACGCCAAGTCGAACCCGGCCGCGCTGGCCCGTGGGCACGTCGGCGCCGGCATCTTCCAGAGCCGCACCGACGGCGGCGCGCGCGAGGCGAATGTCATGATTGCCACCAAGCGCGACTATGAGAGCGCCGGCGGGACCTTCATCGAGTACAGCCAAACCCGCGAGATGTTTCCCGGCGTCTGGCTGACCGGGCCGGTCCCGCGCAAGTATCGGGAAAAGAATTGGAACCCCGGACGCATGCTGCGCCTGGGCGATGGAAAGACGACCGAGGACAATCTGCCCGAGGATCAGTCGCTGGTCATCGTTACGGACAAAGGCCTGGTGGTGATTTCGGGCTGCGGGCACGCCGGCATCGTCAACACGCTGGACTATGCGCGCGCCAAGATCGCGCCGGCGTCCATCTACGCCGCTCTGGGTGGCTTCCACCTTTATCAGGCCAGCGACGAAACGCTGGCCTGGACCGCGTCCAAGCTGAAGGAATTCGGCTTACAGAACCTGCTGGGCGCGCACTGCACCGGCATCGAAGCCGTCTACCGCTTGCGCCAGCTCACCGGTCTGGATCGCAAGACGGCCGCGGTCGGCGCGGTCGGCGGCGGCTTCAATCTGGCAACGGGCCTCGACCCCGGTTCCATCGCTCGATAGCCAGCGCTCGATAGCCCATACTTCACCATGCGCAAAACCCACTACTGGATCATAGCCATTGTCGCCGCGCTTACCGGCGCATTCGTCTGGCTCCCCGGTTACGTCGAAAGCTCCATGAACGGCGTGCTGCACAAGCCGCCGTACCAAATCTCGACGCGTGCCCGCGATCTTCAAAGCCGCATCCCCATCGTGGATCTGCACGCCGATAGCTTGCTCTGGGCGCGCGACCTGCTGGTGCGCGGCGCGCGCGGCGCGCGTGGGCATGTCGATATCCCGCGCCTGATCGAAGGCCATGTGGCGCTGCAAGCGTTCACCGTGGTCACCAAAACGCCGCGCGGCTTGAACTTCCAGCGCAACGCCGCCGATTCCGACAATCTTACGTTGCTCTCCATCGTCGAACGCTGGCCGCCCGCCACCTGGAGCAGCCTCACTGAGCGTGCCCTGTACCAGGCATCGCGCCTGCGGGATTTCGAATCCCGCTCGCAGGGCAAGTTCACCATCATCCGGTCCGCCGCCGGGCTGCGCGCCTACCTCGACCGGCGCCGCACCGATCCCGCCATCACCGCCGGCTTCCTCGGCATCGAAGGCGCGCACGCGCTCGATGGCAACCTGGCCAACATCGACCGCCTGTACGACGCCGGCTTCCGCATGATGGCGCCCACGCATTTTTTCGATAACGATATTGGCGGCTCCTCGGCGGGCGTGGACAAAACGGGACTCACGGACAAGGGCCGCGAAATGGTCCGGCGCATGGAAGCACGCCACATGCTGGTGGACCTGGCGCACGCCGCGCCCCGCACCATCGACGACGTGCTGGCCATCGCCACGCGTCCCGTGATTGTCTCCCACACGGGCGTGAAAGCCACTTGCGACAACAGCCGCAACCTCGGCGATGCGCAGCTTCGCGGCATCGCCCATGCCGGCGGCGTCATCGGGATCGCCTACTTCGAGGTAGCCGTGTGCGGAAAAGACGCGGCCGCCATCGCCCGCGCCATACGCCACACCGCGGACACAGTAAGTGTGGATGCGGTGGCGCTCGGCTCGGATTTCGACGGCGCGGTCGTGGCGCCCTTCGATACCACCGGACTCGGCCTGCTGATCGACGCGCTGTTCCAGGCCGGATTTACCGATGACGACATCGCCAAGGTCATGGGCGGCAATGCGCTGCGCATCTTGCTCTCCAGCTTGTAGGTTAAGTGGGACAGGCCTCCTGGCCTGTCTTGTAACTGGCGGCCTTACTCCGTAACCAGTCTCCAGCTTGTATCCGGGTCGTATTCCATGATGCCAGCGGCTATCTGCGCGGTCTTAGGCCCCAGGTTCTTCTGATAGACACGACCCTGCTGGTTGACGATAAAAGTCATGATTCCGGAGCTGCCCCACTTATCGGGATAGGCTATTAGGGCGTACCCGGCGATCCCATGTTGCCATTGATCGCATAGCTGAACTTTCCACCCGGCGCATGCGCACCCTGGCGTGTCAGGATCTTGAAGTAGTATCCGTGATACGGACGCTTGGGTGTTCCGGCGGGGCGGGCCTGACCTGCCGGATAACCCTCGGTGCGGGCTTGCGATACCAGGCTTCCCAGAGGGCTGGGCTTGGCGCCCGGAGGCGTCTCCCAATAGAGTCCGTCCCGCTTGCCTGACGTGCTGACGAACTTCTGCGCATAGACCGCCAAACCATCCTGGGAAGTCCCCGTGGCCTGGGTGTAATACTCCCACTGCGCCAGCACATAGGCGCGGCAGGTCAGTATCGCGGAAAGTTCGTCCTCGCCGATATGCCGGTTGAGGATTTCTTCGAGGCCCGCGGCGGTATCGAAGCGCCACTGGTTTCGGTCTTTGACGACGGGGATGGGCGACGGCCAATTGTCGTCGCCTACCAGGAGTGTGAACTTGGTGTCACTCACTTTCTCGAGCTTGTGCGACTTCTCGAAGTTGGCGGCGAAACGCTCCAGAGCGTTGTTGTCCTCCACCGGATCGCCGGTCAACAGTTTGGCGCGGTCCGGACCGAAGATGGCGGTCAGCGCCGTTTGGTCATTCGCTTTGGCCGCGTGCGCCAGAGCTTCGACGGCCTCTTCGGGAGTCGCAAAGCGGGTCTGGTTGGAGGCTGGGGCCTTCTGCGCGCCCAGCGTGGGCGAGGCAAGCAGCGCCACCAATGCGGCTGCGAGGAACATGCGCTCTTTCTTCTCGGAACGTTGTCGCGGATTCATCAGTGCTTTCCTCCACCTCCACCGCCCCCGTGAGATCCACCGCCGCCGCCGCCGCTGTGCGACCCCCCTCCACCCGAAGACCTGGCTGCGGGGGCGGAATGGGAAGCTTCCGAGCGGCTGCTTTGCCCGCGCTGGCTGGATGCCTTCGCGTCGAAGTTACCGCGGTTGCCGCCAAACGCGGAGTTGCCTGTCCGCTCCGGGGCACGCGGCGGCGCCGGGGCCGGCTGCTCGGGCCGGGCGGCCGTGGGCTGATCGGGCGCGCGGCCTCTGTAGAGATCGATCCGCGCATCGTTGACGTTCCCATTGCGCTGGATGATCTTGTTATTTACGTTGTTGGCGGGCCCGGTATTACTGACTCCGGCATTGGCACGGACGTTGCCGTAGTCGACGTTCTGATGGACGCTGTTATAGCGAGTCAGATTGCCGTAATTTACCGGCCGGCTGGTCACACTGCGGTTGACGGTAACATTCTTGAGGCTCTTATTCACATAAACGTTGTTGATGCGGATATAGGGACGAGACCGGGCAAGCCAGCCGCGGCCATCCGACCAGCCATGATAGTAAATACGGTGATGCCGCCAGTCGAAGTCATAGTTTAGCCAGACGCCTATAGGAAAAGCGGCGCCGAAGGTAACGACCGGCCCGCCGAACACGCCCCCGGAGCCGAAGAAGACGAGGCCCGGATCGTACACGGGAATGTAGCAGTACTGCGGCTGGGCGGGCCAGATCTCGATGTCGCCATCGTCGACCTCCACTTCCTGCTGCGGTGTGGTCGCCAGGTTCCCCGCGTTGCGGGCGTCCTGCCGCAGGCGCTGCACCGAGGCCATCGCGTCGCCGGACTGGTTGACGTAGGCCTGCCCCAGGGCGGTGGTCCAATCCAGGCTGTCCGCCATCATATAAAGGACCGTGGGGTAATGCGCCACGGCTTTGACGCTGACATCCCAGGGTTGCGTGTCGATATCGTCGGGATTGGCGCCGCCGCGGCAGAAGCGGGCCGCCTCATCGACCTGGTCGGGGAAGGTGGCGGCCAGCAGAACCTGCGCCAGCAGCGGGTCCGGATAGAGAGCAATGGGCGCCAGCAGGTTATCGAGTTGCTCCGCAGAGAAGGGCTGGACGGACGAATCGTCCTGAGCCCGGAGCAGCGGCGCGCAGGCCAGCAATGAGAGTACCAGGCAGACAGCCAGAACTTTCGACATGGAGTATTGTCTCCTTACCGGTCATTTCAGATGCCATAGTCGCCATCAGTCGCAATGATAGACGCTGGAGAGTTTAGAAACGTTACCGCTGGGTGGCGGGGTTGACGTGCCGCGCGGCTGAAGTCCAATGTTACTTAGTTCGCGATAGTCTCATCGTTGAAACCTGCCTCGGAGAGCGGGAAGGGGAAGTGCTTGGACTGGGCTGATCGCCAGCTTCAGTGAGACGCCAAGACCGGCAAGCTCGCGTTAGTCGGAACCAAAACCGGAAGAGCCGGCGAAACATCGCGCTTGCCGGGAACGCCGAGCTGCCGGCCGATCCGGAAGACCTGGAGACCAATTCTGCCGGGAAACGGGGTCTGCTGCCACGTTTCCGTTTTTCATGACCTGCGGTACAGCGCCGCCACCCTGCTTCGCACAAGGGTACTCGACACGTACAGCTACGGCGGTCCGGGCCTGAAGTGCGAGGCAGCGGATAAAAATGGATGCCATTCTGGCGCCTGCTCCCAGCGTGGCTTCCGGGGCGCAGCGCACCGCGCCTAATTGATTGAAAAATCATGGTGCGCCCGAGGTGAATGGGTAGCGGACCGCGTGCGAATCTGTCCGAAAAGTGTTAACAGTATTTGGACAAATATTGTCCGCCCTATGTACGCAAATATCGGACAAACCAGAGCCCATCGCGGCCCCGCCCTCGATCTCAAGGCCCAGATCCTCGACCGGATGAGTGCTCAAAAACCATTCCTCGTATGGACTCCGGTGGACTTCCTCGACCTCGGTGCCCGCCCCGGCGTGGACAAGGCGCTCCAAAGACTCGCCAAGTCCAACGCCATTCGGCGCATTGATCGCGGAGTCTATGACGTGCCCACAGTGAACCGCCTCACCGGAAGAGTCACCACCCCCGATGACACAGCGATCATCGACGCCGTCGCGCGGCGCGATCAAATTCGAATTCTCGTGGACGGCCTCACGGCAGCAAACCAGCTCGGCCTTGCCGATGCCGCTCCCACCCATGTCGTCGTTCATACTGATGCTCGGATTCGTCCCATCAAACTGGGCAAGCTCACGATCGCTTTCAAGCTCACCGCTCCGAGCCGCCTGTATTGGGCGGGTCGTCCCGCCATGCGCGTGGTACAAGCTCTACACTGGGTACGCGATTTATTGCCTACCGACCAGAACAAAATCTTGAAGCGGCTTCAGTCCATCATTTCCGATCCAACGCACGGAGCCGCAATCCGCCAGGATCTTGCCGCGGGCATCCACACACTGCCTACATGGATGCAGGATCTCGTCCGAAACGCGACATTTCAGCGCCACCCTTCGAATGGCGCTTCGAAAATATCTGCACAAAAACCGTGAACCACAACTTTCTCGAAATCATATCGGCGACCTCCGGGGAGCGCAGAGACTTGCTTCTCGCTGCCGCCACCCGGCTGGGGACCACGGAGCAGAACGTCGAGAAAGACTTCCGGGTAATGTTGGGTTCTGGATGCACTTTTCCGTGGCCTGCCTCCAGGTGGTCCACGCCTCCTGTTCCTGCCGTGCGGACCCAGCGCCATGCATCGCGCGCCCGATTCGGCCAGCGCGGGATTGGCGAAGACCTGGAATGCGCCGGCCTCCGGGTCCACGGCACCACATCGATGGTGCGACCGGTATCAAAGATAACTGAGGTAGAATTGCTCGCTTCCCTTTGCCGGTCCGGGGCCGACCGCGGAAGCGGCGAGCGCGCTGGCCGCCAACGCGGCAAATAACGCGAGAAGTGCAGTAGTGGGCCGCATGGTACGAGAGTAGCGCCGAACAGCGTCCTTGGCCTCTGGCCCCCGGATGATGACATTTCCGCTCCGATCTAGCATAATTAGGTAACATCCCCCGAGAAGAAAGAGCCTGGAACTGCGTGTGGGACAAATTTAAGAAGAACCGGCCATCTCCCGGCGCCGCTGCTGCGCCCGCTTTGAATGGGCCCGCTCTCAGTGCTGGAGCCGAGGCCAGCGTCCGGCAACTGATCGCCAACGGCAAACATAAGGTCGCAGTCGAAACCGCCAAGGAGATTCACAAGGCGCAGGCCACGGCCGCCTCCGAAGCGCTGCTGGTGGATGCGTACGCCGCGCGGATTCAATCGCTCATCGATCAGAACCTGGCGGTCGAGGCAA
Organism: Bryobacterales bacterium; assembly: GCA_003132865.1. The sequence continues at coordinate 5,616 of PKYZ01000509.1, read as the reverse complement.
AGGCTCTGCTGGAGTTGGTGCGTGAGCGCTACCCGTCCGCACGGGAGCGGGTTAATGGGCGCAACGGCCCCGCCGCAATGGACGCCGGCCGGCTCGAAGAGCTGGTGCGGCCGCTAAACGATCCGGAGCTAAGCGCGGAACGCCGCGCCGCCATCGAAGCAGCCGTCGCGCGCGAGGCCGTTGACATCGCGGCGCTGGCGGAGTGTGCCGTATTGCCCTCGGAACATCCTCTGCGCAAGGCCGCGTCCGAATTGCAGCGCGCGTTCCTCGCCGTGACTGGACGGCCCGTTGGCGAGGACGCGGTCGAACTGCCGGAGGTTTCGCACCGCAGCCCCCTGGCGCCCTGGAAACTGCTGGTGCGCGCCATCGCCTGCTTCTATCGGGGGGAAGACGAAGCATGCCGCCGATACGTTGCAGCCATCAAGCCGGAATCCGCGCCGGCGCGGCTGGTTCCAGCGATGCAGGCGATGCTCGGCGGCAAGCCGGCGGGGCTGACAGCCGCGGCTGCCGCGCTGGTATCGTCCACAACCTCCGATCCCGCGGCGCTACGGAAGGCCCTTGAGGCATTGGAGGGGGCTTTCAACTCGCACAAAAACGGGACCATTCTCAAAGGCATCCGCGAAGCCGTGCAGGCATGCCGCGAGACTGCGCCCGATTGGATCGAGAGACTGAAACAGCACATTTCGGTCCGAAGCGTGCTGGCCGACGTGGCCATGGAAAAAGTCCAGGCGGCCATGGGCGGGGCTTCCCAGCACGACGCCTACTATTTGAGACTCTTCGCGCGTGGCATGGAGGAACTCGGGGACCCCGAGAATATCGCGCTGGCCTGCGCGACGTGGAATGAGTTCCGGCAAGAGGCGCTGCGCGAAGGATGGTTCGCGGCGAACGGCCCGGAAGCCGCTACGTTGTATCTCCATATGGCGGGCGTGCTGCAAAAGCTGCCTCACGAATTGCTGGCGGATCTGCAAAGAACCGCCCACCGGCAAAACCGAAAGTCCGTCGAGGAGTTGTATTTCCTGTACCCCGAAAAGCTGTATGAACGCGCCTGCGCGCTCGACCCGCATTTCGAATCGTTCTCGCAATGGACGGACTGGGCGAAACGCGGCCGGGCAGGGCAGGCCGAGAGAGTGGCCGAAGCGTGGCACAAAATCCGCCCGATGGATATCGAGCCGATTCTCCTCCTGATGGAAGAGAAGGAGAAGCGAAACGCGTTCCACACGTCGCTGCAATACCTGGCAAAGGCGGAGCGCATCGACAGCGTTCATCCCGCCGTGCGCAGAGCGCGGCTGCGTCTGTTGGCGGGCAGCGCCCTGCGGCACCTCCAGCAGAAAAAGCCCAATCTGGCGGAGGAGAAGGTGGCCGAGATGGGGACGCTGCCTCAGTCCCAGCAGGGTGACCGGCCGGCTTTCCTGGCGGCCTTGCGCTACATGGTCTGCGCGGTTCGCGGCGCGAGCGATGGGGCCGCCGCGCATCGCGCGGAAGTGGAGCGCGTGCTCGGAAACAAAGCGGCTGCGGCGCTGCTGATCTTCGGCGTGGCCAATGCTTCGAAGCAGGGCGCGCTCGAAAAAACGCCTCCCGTCGAGACGCTCGGTAAAACAGAACGCGCCGCGCTGCCCGAGGCTGTGATTCGCGTAGTCGAACTGGCCAAGGACATGCAAATGAGCCAGCCGATTCCCGGGGATTGGCTGGCGGAAGCGGCGACGCAATTCCCGCGAAGCAGCCAGTCGCTCAATGTGGGCCAGCTTCAGACCCTGGCGGAGGCGGGCCTGTCCGCGGAGCATTTCAAACTGGCTTATGCGGTTTCCGGGGCCGGGCTGGAGCGCGGCGGTCCTACCGAAGCGAGCTTTCTGCTACTGCGGGCAGTGGCCTTGCCGGAGTACCAGGAAGAGCGGCGGGGTGTGTGCGCCGTAGCGGCAGCGCAGCTTGCGCGCCAGCAACGCCATATGGACGTGGTCGAGAAGGCCGTGGAACTGATTGCCAATTCCCCTTTCAGCGATCTCTCGCTCACCCCAGAACAGGCATCCACAGTGGTCCGAGAGGAGAAAGCGGAACGGGCGTTCCCCACCTCGTACCGCCCCGGCCCCGACTATAGCGAGCTCTTAGGGGCGGCCGCGTGCCAGTGTCCCAAGTGCCGCCGCGCGCGCGGAGATGCCGTCGGTCCATTCGAAGATTTCGAAGAGGATGATGGCGATCTCGACCTTGACGCGATTCTCGACGGAACCCAGCTCCCGCCGGACATGCCGCCTGTGATCGCGAGAATGCTGTTCGAGGAGACCAGGAAGTCTGTCGAGTGCGGCGAGTCCCTCGATTCCCTGCTGAACCGGGTGTTCGGATCGGGGGCAGGATTCGGCAGGAGACGCAAGAAAGGCAGGCGGAGATAATGGACCCCAGAGAAGTGCTCGGCGTCAACCAGGATGCCGGCGAAGAAGAGATCCGCACCGCGTACGTGCGCAAGGTGAAGGAACATCCGCCGGACCGAACGCCCGAGGAGTTCGAGCGTATTCGCGATGCCTATGATAGCCTGCGCGATCCCCGCCGGCGCATGCGGGACAGGCTGCTTTCAGTCGATCCCTTTGCGCCGTTTGTTTCCATTATCGAACTCCAGGCGCGGCCGCGCCGGTTCGCCGGGCCGCAGCCCTGGCTGAAGGTGCTGGAGGTCCTGAAAGGAAAGTGATCGGGGGGATGAGCCGGGCGGAGATCCTGCGGCGTTTTGAGGAATGGCTAGACGGCGCGCTCGCCGCCGAGGAGCCGCCGCGCGGGGTCGACGCGGAAATTCTGGCAGCGATGGCAGGCGACAGCGAGGGCCTGGCGCGCCCGGCGCCAACTGCCGCGTACTCTTTGTGGGCGGCCATGACGGCGCTCACGCAGGAAGTCAAGCTGCAGGGCAGGTCCTTCAAGGAATTGAACGACACGCTTGGCTCGCAGGCGAACCGGATGGCCGAACGCGAGCGCGAGCTGCTGCGTGAGACCGAGCGCCGGTGCCGCAAGGAAGTCCTGGGCGTCTTGATCGATCTGCGCGACCGGCTGGGGCGGGGCCTGGAATCGGTGCGGGCAAGCGAAGCGCAGATCTCGAAGGCCGCCCCGATAGGCTGGCGCGCGCGGATCTTCTCGCGGCATTTCTCACAGCCAGGCGAGGATGCCGCCGGCGCAACGCTCGCAGCCTTGACGAAGGGGTACGAGCTGGGACTCGAGCGCCTGGATCAAACCCTGGAGGAATTCAACGCGCGCGAAATTCCCTGTGAGGGGCAGGCGTTCGATCCGCGGCGGATGAACGCCATCGATCGCCAGGAATCGAGCGCCGTTGCCGAAGGCACAGTGATCGAGGTTTACCGCAGTGGTTACGAATGGAATGGAGAAGTGTTTCGACCGGCGCAGGTGAAGGTTTCCTGTGCGCCGGCGGGAAAAGAAAAATGAGCGATCTAATTGCCGGTATCGACTTAGGAACCACGAATTCGGAGATCGCCGCGTTCACCGGCGGCCAGGTGCGGGTGCTCGGGCCGGGAGATACGCGCATGCTGCCCTCCTGCGTGGGATTTTCATCAGGCGGAGAACTGCTGGTGGGCGAGGCGGCGCGCAACCAGCAGGCGCTTTATCCCGAGCGCACGGTGCGCAGCATCAAGCGCAAGATGGGCAGCGAGGAAAAAGTGCGCGTGGGCGGCAAGGATTTTCTGCCGCAGGAGATTTCCGCTCTCATCCTGCGCGAACTCGCGGAGTGGGCGCACCGCGCGCTGGGCGAGCGCCCGCAGAGGGCCGTGATCACCGTGCCCGCCTATTTTTCGGATGCGCAACGGAACGCCACACGCGAGGCCGGCGCGCTGGCGGGACTGGAAGTGGTGCGCATTCTCAACGAGCCCACGGCGGCCAGCCTGGCCTACGGCTACGGCGACGGATCGCGGCACACGGTGCTCATTTACGACCTCGGCGGCGGTACCTTCGATGTCTCGGTGGTGACGGTGGAAGGCGACCTCACCGAGGTGCTGGCGAGTCACGGCAACAACCAACTCGGCGGCGACGACTTCGACGACCTGCTGGCGGAGCGCCTGGCGGCGGAGTTCGAAAAGCAGCACGGTGTGGATGTCCGCCAGGGACACCCGGCGGCGAAGGCCCGGCTCTGGTGGGCGGCGGAAGAAGCCAAGAAGAGACTGAGCTTCGAACCGTATGTCAAGATCCGCGAAGAGGCGCTGGTCACCAAGCTCTTCAGGCCCTTGCATCTCGAAGTCGAGATTTCGCGCGACGAATACGAGGCTATGATTCGTCCGCTGGTGGAATCCACGCTCGACAGCGTGTCCAAAGCACTGCAGGATTCCGGCAAGAAGCCCGGCGACATGGATGCGATTCTGCTGGTCGGCGGCTCGACGCGCACGCCGCTGGTCTCCAGCCTGCTCATCGAAAACACGGGTCTGGAGCCGCGGCAGGACGTGCATCCGGATCTCGCCGTGGCGCTGGGCGCTGGTGTGCTGGCGTCGCGCCTCGCCGGGCGCGCCGTGGAACGCGTGCTGGTGGACGTTTCGCCGTACTCCTTCGGCGTCTCATATCTCGGCGACCGCGGCGGATATCCCTATCCGCACTGTTACAAGCCCATTATCCGGCGCAATACGCCGCTGCCTTTGACGCGCACCGAGCGGTACATGACCAGCCACCCCTATCAAACCGAGGTGGATGTTCAGGTATATCAGGGCGACGATGAGGACGCGCTGAAGAACATCCTGGTAGGGGATTTTCGCGTCGAAGGCTTGACCGCGATGGAGGATGCCAACGAGATTCTCTGCCGCATGCGCCTCGATCTGGACGGCATTCTGGAGGTCGCGGCGGTGGAGAAGCGGACCGGTAAAACGAAGCACATCCGGATCGCCAATGCGCTGCGCGCGAAGAGCGCCGAGGAGATCGCGGCGGGGCGGAAGCGGATTCAGGAGTTGTACGAGACGCGCGGCGAGATGGTGGATGACGCTTGGGAGACGCCGGAAGACCTCGAAGAAGACGTAGTGGATGCGGGCGCCGGGGTGATCGAAATGCCGGCCCCTGTGCGCGCGGACGGCGATGCGGAAATAGAGAGCCTGCTGGAGCGTTCGCGCCGGCTGCTCGCCAAAATGCACGCGGAAGACCGCGAGGAGGCGATCGACCTGCACGAGAAAATCGATAAGGCCACGGCATCGGGCGATGCGGCGGCGCTGAAGGAGGCCACCGGCGCGCTGAAGGAGTTGCTGTTCTTCGTAGAGGGCCAGAATTGACCCGATCCATTCGAGTGGCCCACGCGCTCATGCGCGCCGCGTCGGCATTCTTGTCGGCACTGGTGCGGCGCCGTCCGGAGGCCGCCTCTGGCNNAGGCTTGGCAATTGCGTCAGGCAGCCCGGCAGGCGCTGGACGCCGGAGACGTGGAGCGGGCACTGGGTCTCGCCATTGAGGCGCAAGGCATCCAAGGCACCGGGAGTGGAGAGGCGTTACAGTTGCTGGGCGCGTGGTTGAAGACTATATGCCCGTCGTCATCCTGTTGCTCGTCGCCGCGGTAGTCTGCCTCGGGGCCAGGAATGCCCAACGCAACTTGTTTTCCCATTTTGGGCAAGCTGGCCTATTCCTGGGGCAGGACTCCAGTCCGTCGGCCGACGTCCACGTCGGCCT
>PKYZ01000130.1 GCA_003132865.1 Bryobacterales bacterium | reverse complement strand
CCGCCGCCTTATGCCACTATAGGAGTATTGTTTTCGAAACACCCGCGAACCGACGAATTCGAAACAGTAGCCTTGCCGCACTTGCACGAGTTGTACCGCACGGCGGCCAGGCTGCTCGGTGACAGCACGAAAGCCGAGGACGTGGTGCAGGAAACCTATTTACAGGCCTGGAAGTCGTTCGCCCGCTTCGAGCCGGGCACCAATTGCCGGGCCTGGCTGTTCAAGATCCTCGTCAACACCATTCATCACCACCGCCGCAATTGGTTCAATTTGCGCCGGGTGAAAGATAGCGAAGACATTCTGGAACAAACCGCGGTCTGTACGGCCCCCGTTCCGGAGCGCATCGCACAGGAGGAAATCCTGCGCGCGCTTCGCCGTTTGCCGGCCGATTACCGCGCCGCCGTTCTGCTGGCGGATGTCGAGGAGTTCTCCTACAAGGAAATCGCCGGACTGCTGAACGTGCCTATCGGAACCGTGATGAGCCGCCTGAGCCGCGGCCGGAAGCTGTTGCGCGAGCAGTTGAGCGAACTGGCGCGGTCTTATGGGATCGGCCCCGCCAGCAAGGATGCCGGCAAGGAGGGCGGCGCATGAATACCGCCGCGTGCGGGAAGGTGCGCGGGCATCTGGATTCCTATCTCAGCCGCGAACTGCCGGAAGAAACCAGCCGGGAAGTTCAGCGGCATCTGGAGAGTTGCCCGCTGTGCGCGGCTGAACTCGAAACGCGCGCCCGCATCCGCGCGCAATTGCAGGCTGCGGTGCGCGCCACACCCGTGCCTGACGGCCTGGAAGCCAAAGTCCGGCGCGCCGTGCGAGGCGAAGTTTCGCGCCCGCGCACCGGACTGTGGGCCGTCGCAGCAGCGGCCGCGGTGATCGTTTGCGTCGCCCTGGTGAGCTTCTTGCGCGTGAAGACCGACCCGGAAGAAGCCATCCTGCGGAAGACTTCCGGGCGCCTCGCGGCGATGCTGAATGTGGGGTTGCGGGATCATCTGCATTGCGCCGTGTTCCGCAAGTATTCCAAGCAGCCCGTGGCCGCCCGCCAGATGGCCGCCGATCTCGGTCCCGCGTTCGCGGATCTGGTCCCGCTCGTCCAGGCGAAACTCCCGGGCGATTTCCGCATCATCCAGGGTCATCACTGCAGCGCCGGCGGACGCCAGTACACGCATCTCATCATGGCCGGCGGCGGCAAAACCGTCTCGCTGGTCCTGACTCGCAGGCAATCCGGTGAGTCGTTGAGCGGCGGCATCCATCAAGCGGGCGTCGACCGTTTTCAGGTGGTGGGATTCGAGAGCCACGATTACCTGGCCTATGTGATCTCCGACTTGGACGCGCAGCAGAACCTGCAGTGGGCGGCAAACCTGGCGCCCACGCTGCGCGAATACCTGGCGGCGCACGCGGGCTGAGCCACCGCGCCCCCCCCACGCCCTTCGACCCCGCCGTCTGCGTTTGGAAATAGCACTTGACACCAGCGCTTGGCGGGTGCATATTGGATGTGGATGGGGAGTGAAGTCGGCTTCCCAATCCCGCAAGACCCCGATCTTGCAAGAATGTTGCAAGAGGGGAGTACGTGATACCCCATTGGGGGTAGCCCACTTGTAAAAGGAGGTTACATAGAACCAGTCCACAAGATGGGCGGCTACCGGCTTCCTAGGCTGACCGGCCGCTGAGTGGTGACGCGCCAAACGCAATTTTGCAACAGGCGCCGCGGTCTTTGCACCGCAGTCTAATGGACTCCACCGGCCGGAAGAAATATTTAGCAGCAGGAACTGGCGGCCGCCCGCTCCTTTTTTTGCCCTCCCAACCTCCTGTCCACTTCCGCTACACTGATTGTTCCAGGCAATTCCCAGGCCACCGAACGTGAACGCCGTCGAATTTCAGAGTGTCTCGAAGAGCTACTCGATCTATGACTCGCCGGGCGACCGGCTCAAAGAGTTGCTCTCGTTCAACCGGCTGAAGTGCCACCAGGATTTCTGGGCGCTGCACGACGTCAGCTTCGAAATCCGCCGCGGCGAGACCTTCTGCATCATCGGCGAAAACGGCTCCGGCAAAAGCACGCTGCTGCAAATGGTGGCCGGCATTTTGCAACCCAGCCGCGGTTCGCTCACGGTGAACGGGCGGGTATCGGCTCTGCTGGAACTGGGCGCCGGATTCAATCCCGAATTCACCGGCCACGATAACGTCTATTTGAACGGATCCATCCTGGGCCTGAGCACCAGGCAGATCGACCAGCGCTACAAGGATATCGAGGACTTTGCCGAAATCGGCGAGTTCATCAACCAGCCGGTGAAGACCTATTCGAGCGGTATGGTCGTCCGGCTCGCGTTTGCGGTAGCCATCAACGTGGACCCGGAGATCCTGCTGGTGGACGAAGCCCTGGCGGTGGGCGACATCTATTTCCGGCAGCGCTGCATGCGCAAGGTGCACGAACTGCGCGCGCGGGGCGTCACGATTCTGTTCGTTTCCCACGCCCTCGCCGATGTAAATGCCATCGGCGACCGCGCCCTGTGGCTGGAGCAAGGCCGCCTTCGGGAGATCGGCGAAACGGACCGGGTGGTGGCTAAGTATCTGGCGGCCATGGTGGAAAAGGACTCGGCGTACCTGATGCTGAAAGGCTCGCCGGAGCGTGCGCGCACAGGCCCGCGCGTGCGCGCTCCGGAAGTCGTCGAGCGCATTCCAAACATCGACCACCGCTATGGCGACGGCCGCGCGGAAGTGTTGGGAATCGCCGTGCTGGATGCGCAAGGCGACCCCGTGCACCTTCTGGAGCCGTCGCAGCGCATCACCGTGCGCATCAGCGTGCGCGCGCGCGGCGAGATCGCGCAGCCCATCGTGGGATTCATGATGCGCAACCAGCTCGGCATCGATTTCTCGGGCACCAACACCGCGCGCGAAGGTTACGATCTGCCCGCCATGATGCCGGACGATGTCTATACGGTGGACTTTCATCTCGAGATGCCGGAGTTGTATCCCGCCTCCTTTTCTTTTTCGCCGGCCATCGCCGACGGCACCCTGTTGGGCTACAAGATGTGCGACTGGATCGACAATGCCATCGCGCTGCAGATGGGCCACTCTCCGGGCGAGATCTACGGATTTCTGCGCCTGCCGTGCCGTGTGGAAGTGAATGCGCGGCTCGCGCCCACCGAGATCGCGGAGCACCGCGTTGGTTGAAGCCATGCAGGTCGAATTTACCGGCGAGCGCGTGATTCCGGGTCGGGTGGATGCGGACCTCCTGAACGAGCACATGGCGCGCTACGCGTTCGCGGCGCGCCTGGCGCGCGGCAAGCGGGTGTTGGATGCCGGCTGCGGCGCGGGCTACGGCGCGGCGGAGCTGGCGAAATCGGCGCTCTCGGTGGTTGGCGCGGATATCGCGGCGGAGGCTGTGACCTTCGCGCGCGCGCATTACCGGCTGCCGTATCTCGAATTCGAACGGGCTTCCTGTACCGCATTGCCGCATCCGGACGCGGCCTTCGATCTGGTGGTGGCTTTCGAGGTGATCGAGCACCTGCCCGGCTGGCGGGACTTCCTGCTGGAAGTGCGGCGGGTGCTGGCGCCCACCGGACAGTTCATCGTCTCCACACCCAACAAGCTCTACTACGCGGAATCGCGGAGCCAAGTGGGCGCCAATCCGTTCCACGCGCACGAGTTCGAGTTCGATGAGTTCCGGGCCGAATTATCGGCCATTTTCCCGCATATTTCGCTGTTCCTGGAAAACCACGTGGAGGGCGTGGCATTCCGCCCCATGCAGGCGGCAGAGGCTGGCGGGACCACCGAGGTCCGCGTGGATGGCGGCGAAACGCCGCCCGCGGAATCGCACTTCTTCGTGGCGGTTTGCGCGCACCGGCCGCAGACCGGCAATCCCACGTTCGTCTATGTTCCCAGCGCGGCGAACGTGCTGCGCGAGAGAGAGACGCACATCGCGCTACTCGAAGGCGAACTGCGGCGGAAGGACGGTTGGCTGGAAGAAGCCCAGCGGGATCTGGCGGATTTGGGCCGGGAGCATCGCAAACTGACGACGGAGATGGAAGAGAGCAACCGCTGGGCCGAGCGGCTGGACCGGGAATTGGCAGCCAGCGGCGCGCGCATTCAGGAGCTTCAGGAAGAACTGGCTGCCGCGCAGGCCGCCGGCCAGGCCAGAATCGCAGAGCTGGACCAGGAAAACCGCGCGAAGTCGGAATGGGCGCAGCAGTTGAATGCGCAACTCGACGCCAAGCTGCAGGAGCTGGCGCAGTGCGTCGAGTATCTGCACAAGGCGGAGAAGACCGTGGAAGAGCGCACGCGCTGGGCGCAAGGGCTCAACGCCGAGGTGGAGCAACTTCGCCGCAAGCTGGCCCTGCTGGAGGCTTCGCGCTGGGTGCGGCTGGGCCGACGCGTCGGGTTGGGACCTGACGCCGATCTGCAATGATCCCGCTCACGCGCTTCGTGCGGACAGTCTTCCTCCTGGTCCTCTCCCCGCTGATGTGGTTGGCCGCGGTGTTGTCGCTCGCCCTTACCGACTTGCTGTGGCGCCTCTGTGGGGCAGGCTCGCAGCCTGCGGCGGCCTCCCAGGCCGCCCCGCTCCCCGCATCCGCCACCGTCGTGATCCCCAACTGGAACGGGCGCGACCTCCTCGAGCGCTACCTCCCGTCGGTAATCGCCGCCCTGTCCCACAATCCGGAAAACGAGATCATCGTGGTCGACAATGGCTCGGCGGATGGCAGCGCCGAGTTCGTGCGGAGGGCGTTTCCGGACGTGAAGGTGTTGGCGCTCGAGCGGAATCTCGGTTTTGGCGGCGGCTCGAATGCCGGATTCCGCGCCGCCAGGAACGACATCGTCGTGCTGCTGAACAGCGATATGCAGGTGTCGCCGGATTTCCTGCCGCCGCTCGTCGAAGGTTTCCGCGACGAGCGCGTGTTCGCCGTCTCTTGCCAGATTTTCTTCCGCGATCCGGCTAAGCTGCGCGAAGAGACAGGACTGACGCAGGGCTGGTGGCAGGATGGCGGCCTGAAAGTGCGGCATCGCGTCGACTCTGGCCTAGCCGATTTGTTTCCGTGCTTCTACGGCGGCGGCGGATCCTGCGCCTTCGACCGGCGAAAGTTTCTGGAGCTGGGCGGGTTCGACATACTGCTGGCGCCCTTCTACCTGGAAGACACCGACCTGGGTTATATGGCTTGGAAGCGCGGCTGGAAGGTGCTGTATCAGCCGCGCAGCATCGTGTATCACGAGCACCGCGGCACTATCGGCAAGCGCTTCAGCGAAGCACAAATACAGGCGGTGCTCAAGAAGAATTACCTGCTGTTCTGCTGGAAGAATATCCATGATTGGCGTCGCCTGGCGGCGCACTTCTTCTTCAGTTATGGCGGAGTGCTGCTCAGCCTGGCATCCGGCGACGCGCCGGGCCGGGCTAATCTGGACGGGTGGTGGCGCGCGTTCCGGCAGCTTCCCAGCGCGATAGCTTCGCGCTGGCGGGCACGCGGCCTGGCCGTGGTGGACGATACGGAAGCGTTCCGGAGACCGTTGGGGGGATACTTCCGGGACCGGTTTGGGGGGGACCGCTCCCTTACGGTCGCGGCTCAGAATAAACTTCGCGTGCTGTTCGTTTCGCCGTATCCCATTTGCCCGCCCGTGCACGGTGGCGGTGTCTTCATGTATCAAACGCTGCGGGAGCTGGCCAAGCTCGCGACGGTGCACGTGGTGGCGATGTTGGACGAGCCATCGCAGGCTTCCGCGCAGGAGGAGCTGCGGAGTTTCTGCGCGTCGGCCGAGTTCCTGGTGCGGCCGCCCATGCCTGCAAGCCTGGGTTCCATGCGGCCGCATGCGGTCTCCGAGTTCGCCAACGAAGATCTGGACTGGCTCATTCACCGCCAGATCTATCTGAAGCGGATCGACGTAGTGCAGCTCGAATACACGCCGCTCGGACAATATGCGCGCGCGTATCGCCACATTCCCACCATCCTGTTCGAGCACGATATCTATTTCCAATCCATCGCGCGCGGCCTCGCGCACATGCCTGGAACGCTCGCCAGGATCAAGGCGCGCTACGAGTATCTCCGGGCGCTGCGCTACGAGTTAGGCATGCTGCCGCGCTGCGACCGGGTGCAGGTGTGCACGCGGGAAAACGGGGAATACCTGGCCGGTTTTCTGCCACGCAAAGGCGCGCTTCGCGGCCGCCTGCAAGCGGGTCTGCGGGCGGGCATCGACACCGCGCGCTATGATTTCTCGCCCGGCGGGCGGGAAACGTTCACCATGCTGTTTGTGGGAAGCTTCCAGCACGAACCCAACGTTGTGGCGCTCGATTGGTTCGTGAATGAGGTGCTGCCGCGCATCACGGCTCGTCAGAAGCAGGCGCGGCGGCCGGAGGCGCGGCTGGTGGTGGTCGGATCGGATGCGCCGCAGCGGCATCCTTACCCGGATAGCGCGCCGGCCGTCGAAATGCGCGGGTTCGTGGAAGACATCCGCGAGCCGCTGGCCCGCTACGCGGTGTTCGTGTGCCCCGTGCGGAGCGGTTCGGGCGTGCGCGTCAAGCTGCTCGAAGCTTTCGCCAGCGGCATTCCGGTAGTCTCGACGCGGATTGGCGCCGAGGGACTGGCGCGCCAGGACGGGGAGTTCTGTCTGCTCGCGGACCAGCCGGAACCGTTCGCGGAGAAGGTGCTGCAGGTTTTGGACGACCCGCCGCTGGCCGCGGAGATGGCCGCGCGCGCGCGCGCCGAGGTCGTGGCGAACTGGGACATGGCCGCGATCACAGCGCGGCTGGTGGAGAGTTATTGGGACGCCGTGCGAGAAAAGAACCCTACTTCGCCTTCGCCGAGAGGTCCTCTTTGAGCAACTTCACGACGCGCTCGGCAGTATGGTCCAGTTCGTGCGGACTGGAGTTCTTGGGCTTTTCGAAGGCCGACCACAGCACTTGGCGGGACTTCACGTCCACCAGGAAGATGGTTCCGCGGCCACGGCCCGAGACACCCATGATGCCGGCTTTGTCGGCCTTGTTGACGGTATCTCCCAGAAGCGAGGGTGAACCCTGGGCCGGAGGTGCGCTTTGCTTTTCGGGCTTTTCTGCCTTTTCTTTGGCGGCGGCCTCTTTGGCGGCCTCTTTTTCTTTGGCCGCCTCTTTGGCTTCCGGCGAGGGCGGCGGCGGATACAAGTCTTTTAACCGGTCCTCCAGCGACGCGCCCACCTGGTCGGTGAAGATGGTGTCGGCCTTGGCCGGATCGGTGACCACCTGGAGCACATGCATGCGCGTGAGGCGGTTGGCGATGAACTGGTCGAGGCTGTGGCCCATGGGCATCAGATACACGGTCCGCACACCGGTGAGTTCCGCGGCGGCAGCCCCGTTAAGGCAACTGCTAAGGCAACAGAGTAGCGACAGAGCCCATTTCATTTCACTCACCATGATAACAAGCCGCGCACCCATCCCATGCAGCAGGGGCCGGACAGCGGCCCACGGTGGGATCGCAACGGCGGCGAATCGCGGCGCGCGCCACGCGGCTTCGAGAATGCCGCTGAGTTAGTGAACGAGTACCTCGCCCGTCGTGATGTTGATCGTCGTCGTGAACGCCGGCACGTTATCCGCCTCAGCCGTGATGATGAAGCTGAACGGCGTTCCAGCGCTTCCGGAGGTTGCCTGGAAGAACAAGTTGAAATCGGAGGTAGCTCCGGGCGCCAGATTCGCAGCGCCTGGCACCGCGAACGGCGGATTCAGCAGTCCCGGCACGTAGACGAGCGTCGCGCCGTACGCTGTGATCCCGCTAATCGATGTAATCGTCACATTGGTGGCCGCAACTGCGCCGGTGTTGGTCACGGCCATCAACAGGTTGTCCGTAGTGCCGAGGGACTGCGATTGCACGGAGAACGTCAGGGCCGGTGCCGGCAACGGGATCAATTCGGCGTAGGCGCCACTGATTGCGCCGCTCCCGACGTTATTCAACGTTATCGAACCGGTAACGTTTCCCTGACCCTCGCCGATAGACGCGTCAAAGGCTGTTCCCGCCAAGACAAAGTTCAGCGAACCGCTGCTGAATGTAGACTGGGGGCCGACTGAAGTGAAGGCAAAGGTGACTGGGCTCGTGAGCGTGACGGTTCCTCCCACGAAAGACCCGCTGACTGCCGCACTGTTGACGGTCCCGCTGACTGCGGCGTTATAGGTTCCGTTGCTGGTACCGGGTGTGATCGTGATTTGGACCGGGCTCGAGTCGATGATGGCGGCGAACGTTGTGACCAAAAGGGGAGGTTCCGGGCACCCCGGGAGAAGCGGGCCTACAACGCACTTTAGGGGGTCGGGGACGCCGATAACGACAGGCCCGGACTCGGGATAGGCCGGAGCCGTGGAAAAGCCGACCGGATCGAATAGGAGTCCGATCAAGGAGAAGCCGCCGTTTGCAGCGTAGAATTCGGCGAGGCCCTGGCCGTTGGCGGTCCCCGCGAACTGCGTCGGAAATGTGAAGGCCTGGTGTCCGTTGGCCGGGATGGTCAGGGATGCCTGCGAAATCGCTCCGCCCGCGCTCTGAAAAGACACGGAAACGGTTTCGCTAGAAGCCGTGGGGTTCGCCACGGCCATTGCGGTGACGTTGCCATTGGTGTTGTCGAAGGGCACCAGTACGTGGTTCCCGATTGCCACGGCGGGAGCGGTGCCTTGCCCGCCCGGCGTGGTCCTAAAGACGGCATAGATCTGCACGCCGTCGGAAGCGGTTGCTTCACCCCAGCCTTGCGTGAGGGTCGGACTTGTACCCGGGGTGTGGAGGAAGAACGTGGCGCCTGCGGCCAAGCTCAGTTTTGCGTGGAACTCCCCTCAAGGAAGGTTGGAGTCCAGGGCTCGGTGGCGCCACCGCCTGCACCGGTTTCCTTATAGAAAGTCAGGCTGGCCGTGGCCGCACTCGCGGTCGTATTGGCCAGTACGAGCGTCGTCTGCCAGCCCCCTCCGTCCACGAACTGCGGAACGACTGACGTTACGGAGAGCTGGGCAAACTAGGGGGATTGAAGGGGTATACGCCCTGTGGGATGCTACAAGGAGCGGTGGTGCTTGTACTACCGGTCACGTTGAGGTTTGCATCGAGGCTAATTCCAATAGTGGTGCAGGACGTACCGTTGGAGATAAGGTTGCTCTTCACGTTGCTTCGGCTAGTGTTAATAACATTGGCCGCACCCATCGCCAACGGAGCCGCCGCACAGAACACCAGCACGGCAATCAGTACACGCTTCATTTAAAGCCCCCTGTCCTTAATGCGGTCCACCCCTAATTTAGACCGGAATTTCGATTTTGCCTTTTTGGCTAAGAATTAGTATACACCCAACAGCCTCTGTTCGGGCCGTTTGAAGTTATTATACACCCAACTGCGCCGCGCCGGATGACTCCCTTGTAGCAGAAGCCAATAATACCGCGCCTGCTCGATGGCAGATCTCCGCACAACGCCGCCGGAGGTCGCGCGCGGGCGGCAGCTATCTCGCCGGCGAAGAGGAGCGGCGAAGACGGCAATCGCCAGCAGGGAAGCCACGCGCTGTTTAGCTCGAAGCCCGCATACAATTGCTCATGATACGTGAACTCTCTCTCGAAGGCACACCAATGGCGGCCGGCTATCGCTTCGCGCGCTAGATGGGCGATGCTATCCTGAGGGTTCTCGCGCACGTGCCTATGTATAAAGGCGACACGATCACGGTCATCATCCCTTGCCTGAATGAGGAGCAGGGCATCGAGCGCGTGCTGCGCAGCATGCCGGATTTTGTCGACCAGGTCATCGTGGTGGATAACGCCTCCACGGATCGTACTTCGCATGTAGCGGCGTCGCTGGGCGCGCAAGTGATCCGCGAGGATGTGCGCGGCTATGGCCGCAGTTACAAACGCGGGTTTGCCGACGCTACCGGCGATCTCATCGTGACGCTGGATGGCGACCACAGCTACCCGGCGGACGCTATCTCTTATCTATTGGAGGCATTCCGGCACCACGAGGTCGACTTCCTGAATGCTTCGCGCTTTCCCGTCCGCGACCGGCACGCCATGAGCCTCAAGCACCATTTCGGCAACCTGATGCTTTCGCTCGCCATGTCCATCTTATACTTCCGCTGGGTGCGCGACTCGCAATCCGGCATGTGGGTGTTCCGGCGATCCATCCTCAAGGACATGCAACTGGAATCGGACAGCATGGCGTTCTCGGAGGAGATCAAGATCGAAGCGTTGAAGAACCCGCGCGTGCGTTTCGGCGAAATCTCCATCATGTACACTTCGCGGATCGGCGAGAAGAAACTGAATCCCTGGAGGGACGGCCTTCACAACCTGCTGTTTCTGGTCAAGAAGCGGCTCCCACGGCGCAAGACATGAGCGGCGATGTGACCGCGATCGTGCCGGTGTGGAACCGGCGCGAGCTGCTGGAGCGTTTGCTGTGCGGTCTCCGCGCGCAGACGCAGGCGGCCGCGGAAGTGCTGGTGGTGGATGATGGTTCCCAGGATGGATCGGCGGACCTCGCCGAATGTATGGGCGCCAGAGCCATTCGCATGGGCGTGCATGGCGGCTTTGCGCGAGCCGTAAACCGGGGTATTCGCGAGAGCCGCACGCCGCTGGTGGCCATCGTCAACAACGATGTGGAACTGGCGCCGGACTGGCTGGAGAAACTGTTGGTTGGGCTGGAACTGGGAGCTTGGTTTGCGACCGGCCGAATCCTGCAGGCGGCCGATCGCAGCCGTATCGATGCGACCTTCGACGCGCTTTGCCGCGGCGGTACTGCGTGGCGTGTGGGGCACGCCTGCCCCGACGGGCCGCTGTTTCAGGAAGCCCGCGAGATCCGGTCCGCGCCGTTTACGGCGGCGCTGTTTCGCGCCGGATTGTTCGACAAAGTCGGGCTGCTGGATGAGCGCTTCGAATCGTATCTGGAAGATGTGGACTTCGGACTGCGTTGCGCGCTGGCGGGGTGCGCGGGGCGGTACGTGCCGGATGCCGTCGCCTGGCACGAAGGCAGCGCCACTTTGGGACGCTGGCATCCCGAAACCACGCGGCGCACCGCGCGGAATCAGGTGTTCCTCATCGCCAAGCATTATCCGGGGCGCATGCTGCTGCGCTGCGCGTGGCCCATCGCGGTGGCGCAGGGATTGTGGGGACTAGTGGCTCTCGGTCACGGTACGGGTTGGGCGTGGCTGCGCGGCAAGGTGGAGGGCCTCCGCCGGTTCGCCGAATTCCGCGATGGCGCTGGAACCGGCCCTATGCTCGCCCGAATCCTGGCCGAAGGCGAACAGGAAATTCGCCGCGTGCAGCGGGAATCCGGGCGGGATTTGTACTGGACGCTGTATCTCCTACTCACCGCCGGTGGGGCAAAGTGAGGCATAGTGACACATGGGTGAGGCTGGTATTGTGGTTGTGACATACGAATCGGAGGCGGAGATCGGGGCGTGCCTGGATCGAGCGCAGCCCACCGGCGCCGAGATCGTAGTGGTGGATAACGCCTCAACGGACCGGACCTGCCAGGAGGTGACTCGGCGCGGTGTACGGCTTATCACAAATCCGGAAAACCGCGGATTTGCCGCCGCGGTGAACCAGGGCATAGGGGCGCTGGACACGCCATTCGTGTTGTTATTGAATCCCGACGCGCGACTGGAGACTTCGCTCGATGCGCTGGTGGAGTGCTGCCGCCGCCCGGGGGTGGCAGGCTCGGGCGGCAAACTGGTGGACGACGCCGGACGCCCGCAGACCGGATTTGCCGTGCGCAGCCTGCCCTCTCCGGCCGCCCTGATCTGTGAAGCCTTGCTCCTGAATCGAATGTGGCCGGGTAACCCGGTCAATTGGCACTACCGTTGCTTAGGTTTTGACTTCTCTACGCCCAGTGACGTGGAACAGCCGGCGGGCGCCTTCCTGATGATCCGCCGCGACGTGTGGCAGGAACTGAACGGATTTGACGAGCGATTCTACCCGCTTTGGTTCGAAGATGTGGATTTCTGCTGGAGAGCCAGACAAAGAGGCTACCGGATGTGCTACACCCCAGACGCTGTAGCTAAACATACGGGCGGGCATTCCCTCGCAAAGATTTCGCTGGAGAACCGGCAACTTTATTGGTATTGTAGTTTACTAGGGTTTGCAGTCAAACATTATCGTTCCAGTACGGCTAGAATGGTTTGTGCGGCTGTTTTCCTCGGCTCCATACCCAGGATGCTTCTGGAAATGGCGGCATTTCGAAGCCTGACGCCCATCAGAGTATACGGCAAAGTGATGGCGCTGGCCGGCAGAAGATTCATACGGCCAGCCGGGTGAGCAGTGTTTTTGTCTTTTCCCGCGGTCTGGGGTGAACGGATGTACCAGTGGTTCGCGCTAATTCAGGTTCGAGTTCATGTCCCATAACGACTTCGTATCCGTCACGATCGTAACTTATAATAGCGGCCGTTTTATCAAGAGATGCCTGGAATCGGTGCTCGAACAGCGGTACCCGACTAAGGAAGTCATCGTCATCGACAACGCCTCGACCGATGGCACCATCGACATCCTGGAACAGTTCGAAGACCGCTGCCAGATCATCTACAACGAGGAAAACGCCGGCTTCGCCGCCGCGCAGAACCAGGCCATCGGGCTGGCCAGCGGCCACTGGGTGCTGACCCTGAACCCGGACGTGCTGCTGTTGCCGAATTTCGTTCACTCGCTGGTGGAAGCGGGCAACTTCGATCCGAACATTGGCACGGTCTGCGGCAAGCTGCTGACTATGTCCGCCCACTTCGAGATACCCGCCAAGCCGGTGGTGGACTCCACCGGCATCTACTTCAACCCCATGCTGCGGCATCTCGATCGCGGCAGCCAGGAAGTCGACAACGGCCACTATCTGCAATATGAGTTTGTGTTCGGCGCCACCGCCGCGGCGGCCCTTTACCGCCGCGAGATGATTGACGACATCTCGCTCGACGGAGAGTTCTTCGACTCCGATTTCTTCGTTTACCGGGAAGACGCCGATGTGGCCTGGCGGGCGCAGTTGCTGGGCTGGAAATGCATCTACGTGCCTTACGCGCGCGGCTATCACGTGCGCAAGGTGCTGCCGGGAAATCGCGGCGCGCTGCCGCCCGAGATCAACATGCACTCGGTGAAGAACCGGTTCCTGATGCGGATCAAGAACATCTCGCCGGACCTGTACCGGCGAAACCTGTTCTCGATCACGATCCGGGACATCACGGTGGTGATGTGCTGCCTGATGTGGGAGCATTCGTCCCTGAAAGCGTTCTGGTTCCTGGCGCGGAACTGGCGGCGGGTGATGGCCAAGCGCGCGGAGATCCAGAGCAGGCGCCGCGTGGATCATGCCTACATCGCCAGTTGGTTCAAATACTCCCCGGTGAGCGTGAAGGCTCCCAAAAAAGCGCCGCGGCTGGTGTCGCGCTCGCAAGCGGCCAAGACGTAAACGCGCGCGATGCGCATTGCCATCCTGGGTACGCGCGGCATTCCCGCCAACTACGGCGGATTCGAAACTTTCGCCGAAGAGCTTTCCGTAAGGTTGGCTGCGCGCGGACATGATGTCACGGTGTACTGCCGCAGTGGGGCAGAGCCACACTCTACTTATGGTGGCGTTCGGCTGCGGTATCTCTCCACTATTCGCCACAAATACTTCGATACCATCGCGCACACGTTCGTCTCCACGCTGCACCTGCTCGCGCACCGCGTGGATGTGGCGCTTTATTGCAATGGCGCCAACGCCATCTTCACGGCGGTTCCGCGGCTGTTCGGAATGCCTGTGGCGCTGAACGTGGATGGCCTGGAGCGCAAGCGCAAGAAATGGAACCGCGCGGCCAAAGCCTGGTATCTGGTTTCGGAATGGCTGGCCACGTTTCTTCCGAACGAGGTGGTGACCGATGCGCGCGCCATCCAAGACTATTACAGGCAGCGCTACGGCAAGCGCACTACGTTCATTCCGTATGGCGCGGAGACCGGCAAGGTGGAATCCACGGCGGCGCTGGCGGAATTGGGTCTGGAACCGGGGCGCTACTTCCTGTATGTGAGCCGCATGGAGCCGGAGAACCACGCGCTGGAGGTGCGGCAGGCATTCGAACGCGTGCGCACGGATATGAAGCTGGCGCTGATCGGCGATGCGCCCTACGCGCGCGATTACATCCGGCAGGTGCGCGACACGCGGGATCCACGCATCGTGATTCCTGGCGCGATTTATGGGCAGGGATACCATGAGCTGGACGCGCACTGCTTCGCTTACATTCACGCGACGGAAGTGGGCGGCACGCATCCCGCATTGATCGAGGCCATGGGACGCGGCGCGCTGGTGCTCTACCGCAACACCGCCGAGAATGCCGAGGTCGCGGGCGATGCCGGCATTCCGTTCGGGGACGATCTGGCGGCGACACTCGAACAGACGTTGGCGATGAGCGAAGCGGACCGTGAAGCGCTGCGCCGGCGCGCGCGCGAACGCGTCGAGCGGCACTACTGCTGGGATGCGGTGGCCACGGCTTACGAAAATCTGCTCCAGTCGATAATGAAATGATGCCGCCGCCCTATCGCTCCTACGTGCTGGTCTCGCTGGATCAAATCGCACGCAACTACCGCAATGTCCGCGCGGCCGTGGGCCCGGGCGTCGAGGTGATGGCGGTGGTGAAGGCCGACGCTTACGGGCACGGCGCGCTGGCGGTTTCGCGCACCCTGATCCGCGAGGGTGCGAAATGGCTGGCGGTCAGCTCGGTGGACGAAGGCGTGGCGCTGCGCGCGGCGGGGATTTCGGCGCGCATTCTGGTGATGGCCGGATTTCTGCCACAGGAGAGGGGAGCGGTGGTGGAGTACGATCTCACGCCCACCGCGCATTCCCTCGACGACATCGCGGAGCTGGATCGCATGGCCGGGCGCGCGGGGCGGCCGCTCCCCTTTCATCTGAAGATCGACAGCGGCATGGGAAGGCTGGGCACGCGCGCGCAGCCGGCGGAAATCGTGGCGGCTTTACGTGCGTTGCGGCATGCGCGCATCGAAGGCCTGATGACGCATTTCGCCTCGGCGGCGGATTTCACTTCGCCACAAACGGACCAGCAGTTGGCCCGGTTCCACGCGTGTCTGGCGTCCCTGCGGGAGGCCGGCATCGGCGTCGATTGCGTCCACACATCCAGCACCAATGCGATCGGCTACGCGCGCCGAGATGCATGGCACAACATGGTGCGGGCGGGGCACGCTCTGTACGGTTATGTCTCGCCGCCGCGCGGCGCAGGGCCGGGGCAGATTCTGGACGTGCAGCCGGCGCTCACCTGGAAGGCCAAGATTCTGACCATCAAAGAAATTCCCGAGGGCACGCTGGTGGGCTATGGCGGTACGTTCCGCGCGCCGGCCGCGATGCGCATCGCAATCCTGGGCGCGGGCTATGCGGACGGCGTGTTCCACCGGCTCTCGAATCGCGGCAAGGTGATCGCGGCGGGGCAGATCGCGCCGATTGTGGGCACCATCTCGATGGATCTGACCACCATCGACGTGAGCCGCACACCGGAATTGAAGCCCGGCGACGACGTGACGCTGCTGGGAACCGAGGGCGACGCGCGGCTCGACGCGCAGCAGATCGCGCGGATGGCGGGTACGATTTCATACAATATTTTGTCGAGCATCAGTGCGCGTGTGCGGCGGGTGTATGTTTGAGATGTGATAACGTTCGAGAAGGCTGGAGGAACAATCAAGATGAAACGACGTTACTTGGCAGTGGCAGGCGCGGCGGTAATTGCTTTCGCCGGATTCGCACAACAGGCCCCGGCGGAAGGTCCGTACAAGGTCGTAAAGACGGTTAAAGTTGGCGGCGCGGGTGGTTTCGACTATGTCTACGCGGACGTCGACGGGCGGCGGTTGTACATCCCGCGCCCTGGCGCCACCGGCGCCCGGATCACGGTCTTCGATCTGGATTCGCTGGCGTCCGTGGGCGAGATCCCGAATGCCAACGCGCGGGGCGTGGCTGTGGATCCCAAGTCGCATCACGGTTTCGGGAGCAGCAAACCGGTAGTGATGTGGGATACCAAAACGCTGGCGACCATCAAGACCATCGACGTGCAGGGAGGCCCCGACGGCATTCTGGGTGACCCATTCAACGGGCNNACGATTGACGTGGAGGGCGGCCCGGACGGAATTCTTTTCGATCCGTTCAACGACCGCGTCTGGGTCTTCAGCCACCGCGCACCGAACGCGACCGTGATCAATGCGAAGGACGGCTCGGTTGCCGGCACGGTCGATCTGGGCGGCGCGCCCGAGCAGGCGGTCACGGACGGCAAGGGCCATATATGGGTGGACATTGAAGACAAGGACAACATCGCGG